>JBJMVL010000041.1:0-35292 GCA_045810735.1 Alphaproteobacteria bacterium | reverse complement strand
GGCGGGACCGCGGCGGCCGCAGGACCGTGTTTCTCTCGCCAATGCGCCGCGCGAATTCGCGATCGCGCTGAAAGAGACGTTCAAGAAGGAAGGCGACGCGCTGCAGCCCGCCAAAGTACAGGGAACCAATTACACAGTCCGTCATGGGGACGTTGTGATCGCCGCCATTACCTCCTGCACCAACACCTCCAATCCCAGTGTGATGATCGGCGCCGGCCTTATCGCGAAAAACGCGGTGGAGCGAGGGCTCGCCGTCAAGCCATGGGTGAAGACATCGCTTGCGCCGGGCAGCCAGGTGGTCACCGACTACTACGCAAAGGCCGGACTGAATGTTTATCTCGACAAGCTGGGTTTCCAGCTGGTCGGCTAGGGCTGCACGACTTGCATCGGCAATTCCGGACCGTTGCCCGACGTTATCGCCAACGCCGTGAACGACAACGATCTCGTCGTTGCTGCCGTACTGTCAGGTAACCGCAATTTTGAGGGCCGCGTGCATCCGCAGGTCCGCGCCAATTATCTCGCCTCGCCGATGCTTGTAGTGGCTTACGCGCTGGCCGGCTCGATGGACGTCGATTTGGTGCACGATCCACTGGGAAATGACCGGCAGGGTAATCCGGTCTATCTGAAAGATATCTGGCCGTCGCCGCAGGAGATTGCGTCCACTATTCGCAAGGCGATCACTGCATCGAGCTTCCGTGTGCGCTATGCCGATGTGTTCAAGGGTGACGCGAACTGGAACAAGGTGAAGGTGCGGGGCGGGAAGACCTACGCCTACGATCCGGCCTCGACCTATGTGAAGAACCCGCCCTATTTCGCCGACATGCCGCGCGACTTGCCCGGCACTTCGGATATCGCGGGCGCGCGCATCCTAGCACTGTTCGGCGACTCGATCACGACCGACCACATCAGCCCCGCGGGCTCAATCAAGAAGGACAGTCCGGCTGGGAAATATCTTCTTGAGCACGGCGTCGAATATGCTGATTTCAACTCCTATGGCGCGCGGCGCGGCAATCACGAAGTGATGGTGCGCGGAACCTTCGCCAATATCCGCATCCGAAACGAAATGATGGACGGGAGGGAAGGCGGAAACACCATCTATTACTCACATGGCCAGCCTTCGGGCGAGGAGATGCCGATCTATGATGCGGCAATCCGATATCAGAGCGATGGAATTCCGCTCGTGATAGTGGCGGGGAAGGAATACGGCACCGGCTCGTCGCGCGACTGGGCGGCGAAAGGGCCCAAGCTCCAAGGCGTGCGCGCCGTGATCGCCGAAAGCTTCGAGCGCATCCACCGCTCCAATTTAATCGGCATGGGAGTTGCGCCCCTTGTGTTCGAGGACGGCAAGACACGTCACGATTATGGCCTGACCGGCCGCGAGGCCATCGATATTCCTCTCGCCGGGCAGATCACGCCGCGCATGCGCCTTACCGCCACAATACATTATCCGGACGGCCATAAGGCGCCCCTCCCATTGTGGCTCCTGATCGTCACTGCTGACGAGATCGCCTACTTTCAGAACGGCGGCATCCTGCCTTTTATGGTGCGAAGCCTTGCGGCGGCATAGGCTCTTGCCAGGAGGCATCGAACTGTAAGCCTCTGTTTCTGCTGCGCTTTGGATATCTGCGGCGGCTCAAGCCGAAGTGACTGGAACGGGGTCGGGCGGCCCTACTAAAGTAATTTCCGATGTCCTTTCGATGGTTCCTGACCGCTGCGCTCGGCGTAGGCGGATCGCTTGTTGTTGCCTCGCCGCTGGCGAGTCAGCCGCTGGACGCGCACGTCAAGCGGCCGATCGTGGTTGAGCTTTACACAGCACAGGGTTGCAGCTCCTGCCCACCGGCGGACGCATTACTTGGTCAACTCGCCAACCGGAAGGATCTGCTCGCGCTGAGTCTGCCCGTGACCTATTGGGACATGCTGGGGTGGCGCGACACGCTGGCCAGCGAAGCCAATACCAAGCGGCAAAAGGCATATTCCAAGGAGCTGGGGCGCGGCGGGGTCTACACGCCACAGATGATTGTCGACGGGACCACTGATGTCATCGGCGGCCGAGAGCAGGCAGTGCGCTCGGCCATTGCGGCGCGGGCCAACGATGCGCCGGCGGTGCCGGTCGAGCTTGCAGCGAACCGCCAGCAGGTGCGCATCGGCGTCGGCGCCGCGCCGGATCATGGCCCGCACGAAGCGACCGTTTGGCTGCTCGGTATTTTGCCGCAAGCGACGGTGAACATCACAGATGGCGAAAACGGCGGTCACACAATTACCTACCACAACGTCGTGCGCGAGATTCGCGCCGTTGGCGTGTGGAAAGGACAGCCGCTCGCCGTTAGCGTGCCGCGCGCGGAAGCCGGCCCGCCCCGCGACAGCATCGGCGTACTGGTGCAACAAGGGGGCTATGGCCGTGTCGTGGGCGCAGCGCTGATCGATCGCCCGAACTATTATTTCATCCGCTGAGGGCGGCGGCTGGCGCATTCGCGAAAGCTTTCGTTAAGCAACCGCCGCCGCGGAAGGAAATGCCCGCGGGCGCGCCTCATAGGTTTCGGGTTTTTTAATTTCCTGAGCACATCATGACGAAAAAGCCGCGGAACTCCCGGCGCAAGGCGGTGGCACGTGCTCAATCAGAGGGTTTCCAGGAAACCGGCTGAAAGCCTAGAGAATCTCGCGTCGGTGCAGCGTGTGGAACGTTTGCAGCTGGCGCTGGAAGGTGCGCACGAAGCCGCTTTTGACTGGATGCTGGCAGACGATCGCATCGCCTGGGACGGCGCACAGGATCCGCTCACGCTGCACCACGATCCCGCCCGGCTGACAGTGGGGGCCGTGTTCCGCGCCTGGATGACAGAAGCCGGTCGCGCGAAGCTGCGCGACATCGTTGAGCAACGGTCGGAGAAGGATGTCGAATTCAGCTTCGAGTTTGAAGCGGCCTCCGCGCTCGGTTCGGAATGGCTCGAGATGCGCGGGCTTCGCGTTGCGGCAGCAAACGGCGGTGCCGAGCGCCTCGTGGGTCTGGTGCGCATCGCGAGCGAGCGGGTCCGCGACGCGCAGCGGCTGCACTATCTTGCGACTCGCGACGAGCTGACCGGCCATCTCAACCGGACCAGCCTCCGCACCGAACTCTCCGGCGCGATCGAGGCTGCACACGCCGACAATCAGAGTTGCGCGTTCCTCGTCGCTGCCATCGACCGTCTCGCCACCATTAACGAAGCTTATGGTTTCGGCGCCGCAGACGAGGTTATTGTCGCCGTAGGCGAGCGGCTGGCCGCCGCGCTGCGCGGCAGCGATATCATCGGACGCACGGCTGGCAACAAGTTTGGCGTGATCGTCGGCAACTGCAGTGAACGGGAAATTGCGCTGGTGGCGGAGCGGCTTCGTTCCGTGGTGCGCAACGAAGTGATTTCCACCCGCGGCGGAACGGTGTCGGCCACGATCAGCGTCGGCGCGGTGTGCCTTCCGGCCAGCGCATCATCGAGCCAAGAGGCGATGTTGCGCGCCGAAGAGGCGCTTGACCATGCACGCGCCAAGGGTCGCGACGGGTTTGCCCTATATTCGAAATCACCCCAGCGGGAGACGGCGCGTCTGCGCCTCATGGCGGTTGCCGACGAGGTTGTGGCGGCGCTGCACGACAAACGGCTGGTGTTCGCCTATCAGCCGATTGTCAGCGCGAAATCGCGTGCGCCCGCGCATCACGAATGCCTCCTGCGAATGGTCCGCTCGGACGGCAATGTGCTGAGCGCCGGGCATTTTATTCCAGCAGCCGAGCAGCTCGGCCTGATACGCCTCGTTGACCGTTACGCGCTGGAACTGACCGTCGAGAAGCTGCATGCCCATCCTGAAGTGAGTCTCTCGGTAAATGTCTCCGGCACCACGGCCAGCGATCCGTCTTGGCTCCAATCCTTCGTGAACTATGTGCGCACGCATCGGGCTGTGGCAAAGCGGATGATGGTGGAGCTTACGGAAACGGCGGCGCTGAACGATTTCGAGGAAAGCGCGCGCTTCATCTCGAGCCTGCGTGAGCTTGGGTGCCGCGTGGCCATCGACGATTTCGGCGCGGGCTACACGTCCTTCCGCAATCTGAAGATGCTGCGGGTGGACATGGTGAAGATCGATGGCACCTACATCCGCGGATTGAGCGGCTCACCGGACAACCAGGTTTTCGTGCGCACGCTGGTCGATCTGGCAAAGAACTTCAATTTGGAAACCGTGGCGGAATGGGTGGGCTCCGATGAAGATGCCCATCTTCTGGAGAAATTCGGCGTCGATTATTTCCAGGGGTTCCACGTCGGCGAGCCGCAGCTTGAGCCGGAGTGGATGACAGGCTGACTACTTTCGGCCGGCGAGTTCCGCCAGCTGCCGGCGCATCGCCTCGATTTCGCCTTTCAAAGCATTCAGCTCTTCAGACTGCGGCTTCTGGGACGCGGCGCTGTTGGCTGGTCGGGCTGATTCTTCGGGTTCGGCTGCCGTGCGACTTGGCGTGAATGGGGAAAACATCTTCATCGCGCGCTCGAACATCGCCAAATTCTGCCGCGCCATGTTTTCCAGCGCCTGCGTACCGCCGCCGAACGCCTCGGCGACCCGATCGCGCATCTGCTCCTGATTCTTGGCGAAGCTCTCCATCGACAGATCGAGATAGCCGGGCACGAAAGCCTGCAAACTGTCGCCGTACATCCGGATCAGTTGGCGGAGGAAACGGATGGGCAGAAGATTTTGCCCCTTGCCTTCTTCCTCGAAGATGATCTGGGTGAGCACGGAGCGGGTGATGTCCTCGCCGGTGCGCGCATCCCGCACTTCGAAGTCCACGCCGTCCTTTACCATCTCACAGAGATGATCGAGCGTTACGTAACTGGAGGTCTGGGTGTTGTAGAGACGGCGGTTGGCGTATTTCTTGATGATCACCGGCCCGCCGGGATTTGCCTGTTCATCCGCCACGTTCTTGATCCAAAATATCCCTGCTGGCATCGCGTGGTGCAGCGCAATAACTCAGCACCCAAGCCTTCAGGCTGTCCAGCGTCTTTTTGGCTAGGAGGCGAGCGGGGCGCCGCCGTTCGGGGCGTTAAACCGCTTCCTTCAGGCGGCGGGCTTTCTGGACTTTGCGCAGCGCCATGGAGCGCTTGAGCTTCGACAGATAATCGATGAACAGCACGCCATCCAGGTGATCCATCTCGTGCTGCAGACAGGTGGCGAGCAGCCCATCGGCGTCCACAGTTTTCAGGGTGCCGTCGCGGTCGAGGAATTCGGCCGTTATGCGGGCAGGCCGCTCGACGTCCTCCCAGATATCCGGAACCGACAGGCAGCCTTCCTGTACGACGGTGGTCTCATCGGATGCCCGCAGGATCCGGGGATTGATGAAGGCCTGCGGCTCGCGATTGCCGTCCTTGCGGGCCAGGTCCATCACCAATAGCCGCTTGGGCACCCCGATCTGGACGGCGGCGAGCCCGATGCCGTCTTCGGCGTACATGCTGTCCAGCATGTCGTCGACGAGCTTTTTGATTTCGTCGTCGACGCGCGCCACCGGCTCGGAAATCGCGGTCAGCCGCGGATCCGGCGCGGTAAGGATCGGGCGGATGGACATGCGGCTGAGATAGGGATTCGCGCCGAAAGGGTCAAGAAAGCTGCGGATTTCTGAAGAAAAGGCGCGAGTACAAGCCGGGAACACGATAAGATGCAGCCGAATCGTGAGCCGGTTGAGCCAATGGATGTCGCATATCTGATTCTGGCCATGTCTTTTGTTTTGTCTGCGGGGCTGGTCGCCTTCGCGCTCTTGCGGCGCAACCCTGCACCCGCCGTGCTCGCCCCTGACCCGCGTCTCGACCATGTTATCGCGGCGCAAGGCGAGATTGCCGGTCAGTTCAAGCAGACCATCGCGGCACAGGCTGAACTTCAGCGCACGTTGTCGCAGCAGATTGAGGCGCTGAACTGCCGCGTCTCGGATTCGCTGGCCGACAGCGCCACCAAGACGGCCGCTACCATCACCAGCATCGGCGAACGCCTCACAGTGATCGACGAGGCGCAGAAAAATATCGCCGGCCTTTCGACTCAGGTCGTCTCGTTACAGGAGATTCTCTCGGACAAGCAGACGCGCGGAGCTTTCGGACAGGAGCGCATGGAAGCGATCGTCGCCGACCAGCTGGCGCCGTCTCAGTTTGAATTCCAGGCAACGCTTTCCAATGGCTGCCGTCCGGACTGCGTCATCCGCGTGCCGAACGTGAAGGGTGTGATCGTCGTCGATTCGAAGTTTCCGCTCGAAGCCTACGAGGCGCTGCGACAGGCCGGCGACGGCGAGCGCAAGCCCGCACTCGCGCGCCTTAAAGCCGACGTGCAGAAGCACGTGAAAGATATTGCGGAGAAGTATCTGATCCCGGGTGAGGTGCAGACCCCTGCCATTATGTTCGTGCCCTCGGAATCGATTTACGCCGAGTTGCACATTTCATGCAGCGACGTGGTGCAGAAGGCGCGGCGAATGCAGGTGGTGATCGTCTCGCCGCATGTGTTCATGCTGGCAATCAACACCATCCAGACCCTTATGCGTGACGCGAAGATGCGCGAGCAGGCGCACAAGATCCAGACGGCCGTTGTCGAACTTTTGCAGGATGTGAAGCGTCTGGGCGATCGCATCGGCAATTTGCGCAGCCATTTCGACCGAACGAACAAGGACATCGCAGAGATCGAAACGTCCATGAAGCGGATCGAAAGTCGCGCAGCACGGATCGAGCAGGTCGAGCTGGCCCTTCCGGAAGAGGCGAACGGCGCGGAGCCCCCGAGTGAGCCGCCGAAACTCAAGGTGGTTCAGAGCGGCCTACGAGCCTTGAACGCGGCCGACAGCGTGCCTTCGTCGAGATAATCGAGTTCGCCGCCCACCGGCACGCCGTGGGCGAGGCGCGTCACCTTCACATTCGCGGGCGCTAGCGCGTCCATCAAGTAGTGCGCGGTGGTTTGCCCTTCGACCGTGGCATTCATCGCGAGAATGACCTCTTCCACGCCGTCGCGCACGCGGCTGAGCAGCGTCGCCAAATTCAGCTTCTCGGGGGTGACGCCGTCCAGCGCCGACAGCGCACCCCCTAGTACGTGATACCTGCCCCTGAACACGCCGGCACGTTCCAGCGCCCACAGATCGGCGACGTCTTCCACCACGCACAGCACAACAGGATCGCGTCGCGGATCACGGCACAGGGAGCACGGCGAAGCGGTATCGAGATTGCCGCAGATTTCGCAATTGCGGATCGCCGCAGCGGCTTCGCGCATGGCCGCGCCTAATGGCTCGAGCAGCGTTTCGCGTTTCTTCAGCAGCACGAGTGCCGCGCGCCGCGCCGAGCGCGGACCGAGGCCGGGCAATTTCGAAAGCAGCTGAATAAGGCGCTCGATTTCCGCGCCCGCAGGGAGTGAAGCCATCGTATGGTTTCAGCCGCCGCCGGGCATCATGCCGGGCGGCAAGCCCATGTCGCGCGCCAGCTGCTGCATCCGTTCCGCCACGACCCGCTCGACTTTCGCCTTGGCATCGGTGTGCGCCGCCACGACCAGGTCTTCGATTATCTGCTGCCCATCCGGGAGCAGCAGAGAGGGATCGATAGACAGTTTCTTCAGCTCCGCCTTGCCATTGAGCACAAGTTTCACGAGCCCAGCGCCGGAGGTACCTTCCGCTTCGATGTGGCCAAGCTGCTCCTGCATGGCGTTGGCACGCGCCTGCACATCCTGCGCCTGTTTCAAGAGTTCTGAGAGGTCCATCCGTCGTCCTCCGTTGTTGTGGCTGTCGCCTCCGGCTCGGTGTCGGCCTGCCGGTCATGCACGCCGACGATTTCCGCGCCGGGAAAGCGATCCAATACCGCGCGCACCAGCGGTTCCTGCGCGATAATATCCAGCTTGGCCTGCGCCGCCGCCTTGCGGGATTCCGCAATGGTCGGCGCACCGCCTTCGCGCGACACGCTCACCACCCAGCGCACACCGGTCCAGTCCTTCAGCTTTTGCGAAAGATCGGCGGCAAGGGAGTGCGGGGCTCGATTGGACGGCCGGAACTCGATTCGCCCCGGTTCAAGCCGGATGAGGTGCATGTCATTTTCGATATGTACCTTCAGTACCGGCGCACCCTTCTGGGCAGCAAATGCAGCAAGGTCTTCAAGCATGCGAAAATGCGGGACCGCGGCGGTTTCGAGTTCCGGCGCTGTTGCGGTGGCAGCATTTTCCCTCTCCACCGTCTTGTGCGAGAGAGTCGGGCTGTGGGAGATCGACGGGCGCGGCCGGCCCCCTTCACCCTTGCCCTTATCCCCCGAAGGGAGGGAATTGCGTGGCGTCAAGCCACTGTCCAGCAGATCGCGAACGAGTTTGTCCGTTGGGGGCAGATCGGCCGCGTAGGCGAGGCGCACAAGCGCCATCTCGGCCGCCTGGATGGGACGGGTAGCGTCGCGCACTTCCAGCAATCCTTTCAGCAATATCTGCCAGGCGCGGGTGAGTGCGGGCATCGGCAGTTTCGCTGCCATCTCAGCCGCGCGCTTAGCTTCGGCGCTGCCGCCGTCGAAGAAGCCTTCCGCGCTGGGCGCCACCTTTACGCGGGTGAGAAAATGGGTCGTTTCCAGCAGATCCTGCATCACCGCCAAGGGATCGGCGCCGCAATCGTAGAGCTGCGTTAGATCGCCCAGCGCACCGGCAATATTCCCCCCCATCAGTTTCTCGAAAAGGTCGAGCACGCGGCCGCGGTCGGCCAGCCCCAGCATGCTGCGCACCGACTCCGCGGTGATGGCATGTCCTTCCTCGTGCGCGATGGCCTGATCCAGCAGCGAGAGCGAATCGCGCACGCTGCCTTCCGCCGCGCGCGCGATCAGCGCCAGCGCCGCGTCCTCGACGTCGACCTTCTCCTGTTGGGCGATGCTGCGAAGATGCGCCACCAACAATGGCGTCTCGATGCGCCGAAGGTCGAATTTCTGACACCTTGAAAGGATCGTGACCGGGACTTTGCGGATTTCGGTCGTGGCAAAGATGAATTTCACGTGCGGAGGCGGCTCCTCCAGCGTCTTCAGCAGCGCATTGAAGGCGGCCTTGGAGAGCATGTGCACTTCGTCGATAATATAGACCTTGTAGCGCGCGCTCGCCGGCGCATATCGCACGCTATCTATGATCTGCCGAACTTCCTCCACGCCGTTATTGGAGGCGCCGTCCATCTCCTGCACATCCATGTGGCGGGATTCGGCGATGGCGACACAGGGCTCGCACACGCCACAGGGATGAATCGTCGGCTCTCGCTGAGAACCGTCCGGCCCGATGCAGTTCAGCGCGCGGGCGATGATGCGGGCGGTCGTCGTCTTACCAACGCCGCGAACGCCGGTGAGCATGAAAGCATGGGCGATACGTCCGCTCGCGAACGCATTGGACAATGTACGTACCAGCGCGTCCTGCCCGATGAGACCAGTGAAATCCTGCGGGCGATATTTGCGCGCGAGCACGCGATAGGCTTCGACTCCGCGCGACGGTTGCGCGGGATCATCAAACCCCAAGCCCAGAGAAGTTTCGCTCTCGTCCATGCCCAACTATAGCAATCAGCCGCGGCGGCGGTCGCGCGGAATCTGGCCGGTCTATTGGAAGATATGAGAGACGGCGACGACCCGAAGCGGATTCGTTACGGCTGCTTCCTTCCGGACCTGACCGGGTTGGCGAGCGCTTCGTCCGCCGCCGGCTCCCGGGCCGGATATAGGGGCATCGGCGGCGGAATGCGAGTCAGGCCTTGGGCGGACGGTGCTTGCCTCTGGCCAGCGCCACGATCATGCCGCGCAAGGTCTGCACCTCCTGATAAGTGAGGCGGGCGCGGTGAATGGTGGCGCGAATAGCGCGCACCATGGCGTCGCGCTTCTCGGGCGGGAAGAGAAATCCGCTTTCCTTCAATTCGCGTTCCAGGTGGTCGAACAGGTCGAACAGTTCCGCACGTGCGGGCCGGCGCTGGATGGGCCCATGCTCAAGACGCGCCGGTGGCGTGGCATCGCTCGTGCGGAACCATTCATAGGCGGTCAGCAGCACCGCCTGGCCCAGATTTATGGAAGCGAAATGCGCGGTGGGAACGGTTATCACGCAATCGCACAGCGAGATTTCATCGTTGTCGAGCCCGGCGCGCTCGTTGCCAAAGAGAATGGCGCTCTTCGCGCCACGCAGGGATGCGGCCCGCAAACGACGCGCCGCTTCCGCAGGCGTCAGCACTTCCTTTGTCGTGCCACGTTCGCGCGCCGTGGTGGCATAGACGAGATTCAGGTCGTCCAGCGCCTCGCGCAACGTCGCGAACACACGCGCTTGTTCCACAACGTTCGCCGCACCGGCGGCCATGGCGGTGGCCTTCGCGTCGGGCCAGCCGTGCCGCGGCTTCACCAGCCTGAGATCGGTGAGGCCAAAATTCGCCATCGCCCGCGCCGCCGCGCCAATATTCTCGCCGAGTTGAGGATGTGAAAGAATGATGGACGGCGGGAGCATTGGTCTCTTTGACGGGCTTAGGTCGCATGGCTATACCGCGCCGCACTCAACTTTCCGAGGCCCGGATGAACAAGATCAAGGTCGCCAATCCCGTCGCTGAGCTCGACGGCGACGTGTTGACCCGCATCATCTGGGTCCTCATCAAGCAGAAGCTGATCCTCCCCTACCTTGATATCGCGCTCGAGTACTACGACCTCGGCATCGAGCACCGCGACGCGACCGATGACAAGGTGACGGTTCAGGCAGCGGAAGCCATCAGGCGCCTCGGCGTGGGCGTGAAATGCGCCACGATCACCCCCGACGAAGCCCGCGTAAAGGAATTCGACCTAAAGAAGATGTGGAAGTCGCCCAACGGGACGATCCGCAACATTCTGGGCGGCACTATCTTCCGCGAGCCGATCATCTGCAAAAACGTGCCTCGGCTGGTGCCGGGATGGACCCAGCCCATCGTGATCGGCCGCCACGCCTATGGCGACCAGTATCGCGCCACCGATTTCCGCGTTCCCGGCAAAGGCAAGTTGAAGGTGGTCTTCACCGGCCACGACGGACAGGTCATCGAGCACGATGTGTTCGACTTCCCCGGCTCTGGTGTCGCTCTGGCGATGTATAATCTCGACGATTCCATCCGCGATTTCGCGCGCGCATCGATGAACTACGCGTTGCAGCGTCGCTACCCACTCTATCTCTCCACCAAGAACACCATCCTCAAGGCCTATGACGGCCGCTTCAAGGACCTTTTCGCAGACGTGTTTGCCAGCGAATTCGAGGCGCGCTTCAAGGAGCACGGCCTCACCTATGAGCACCGGCTGATTGACGACATGGTAGCCTCGGCGCTCAAATGGAGTGGCGGCTATGTGTGGGCGTGCAAGAATTATGACGGCGATGTGCAGTCCGATACCGTGGCCCAAGGCTTCGGTTCCTTGGGACTGATGACCAGCGTCTTGATGACTCCGGACGGCAAGACGGTGGAGGCGGAAGCCGCCCACGGCACGGTGACGCGCCACTACCGCCAGCATCAGCGGGGCGAAAGCACCTCGACCAACTCCATCGCCTCGATTTTCGCCTGGACGCGCGGCCTTTCACATCGGGCCAAACTCGACCGCAACCAAGCACTGGCGAACTTCGCCCAGACCTTGGAGCGCGTCTGCATCGATACCGTGGAAAGCGGGTTCATGACCAAGGATTTGGCCATTCTCGTCGGCCCCGATCAGCAGTGGCTGACCACCGAAGGCTTCCTCGACAAGGTGGATGAGAATCTCGAGCGAGCGTTGATCTAGAGGCGGCAGTATAGCGGCTGGCGGATTCGTTGAAGGAGATGAAGGGAGCTTTGATAATTCCCCCGGCCCGCTCTTTGCCGCGCAAGATATCGACGGGCTGGATACGGTAACGCTCTTCACCAGATCCAGTCCGTCAAGGATCACGTCGAAGGTCGCTGCGGTTTGGCTGCGGGAGGCAAACCAGTGGACGTTGTCCTTCGCCGGCTGTCTCGCCGACCGTTGCAATATGATCCGCAGTCGGCCGGATGGTCAGCGCTGTTTCACCTGCGGGCAGTCGGCTGATCGATAGCACGGTGGTGGCGAAAATCACCCCAAACTGTCGAGCAGACTTTCGAACACGGCGCGGCCATCGGTGCCAAGCAGCGGGTCGCAGACGCGTTCGGGATGCGGCATCAACCCCAGCACGTTGCGCTTCTCGTTCAGGATTCCGGCGATGTTGCGCGCGCTGCCGTTCGGGTTCTCGCCGTCGGCATAGCGGAATACCACCCGGCCCTCTCCTTCGAGACGATCGAGCGTTTCCTCGTCCGCGTAATAGTTGCCTTCACCGTTCGCCACGGGAAACACCACGCGCTGGCCGTGATCGTATTTTCGGGTAAAGACGGATTGCGTCTCCGTTACTTCGAGTCCCACACCGCGGCAGGTGAATTTCAGCCCGGCATTCCGCATCAGCGCACCGGGCAGCAGACCGCTTTCGCACAGCACCTGAAACCCGTTGCAGATGCCGAGCACGGTGACGCCCTCTTGCGCCTTCCGGATCACGTCCTGCATGGCGCGGGAGAGCGCGGCCATGGCGCCGGTGCGCAGGTAATCGCCATAGGCGAAGCCGCCCGGCAGCACGATCAAATCGACATCGGGAATTTCGGAATCCGCGTGCCACACCATGTGCGGTTTTTTGCCGGTCACCTGCTCCAGCGCCACCGCCGCGTCGCGATCGCAGTTGGAAGCCGGAAAGACGACGACGGCAGATTTCATGCGCTACTTGTGCGGCGGCGCGGCCGGCTTTGTCACGTGGGCCGGCTCGCCCCGGACCTTCATAGACGACAATTGCGCGCGCTGGCGCATGCGACCTTGCAGCATGACTTCGCGCTGGATCTTGACCGTTTCGCTCGTGAGCTTGCGGCCAAGCGAGCTTCGGTAAAATGCGGTAAGCTGCTTCAGTTCCTGCAGGCTGAAATGACGCGACACTAGGTGCGATTGCATGTCCAGCACGCCGGCGGCCTGTTTCGTCAGTTGCGTCCGCCTCTCGCGCACGAATTTCTTCACGTCAAGCTTCGGGTCTTGCTCCTTCGCTGCCCGCACCATGCCAGGCATGAAACGGTCTATCTTCGTGGAGATGTTCAGCGGATCCATCTGGGGATGATAGACCACAATGAATTCCCGTGCGGCCGCGACCTTTGCCGGATCGTCCTTTGCCGGATCAGGAAGCTCCGGCACCGCCTGCATCATGCGCTGCTGCGGCGGCGGATGGGCCTGGGCATGCGAGGTCTTTCCGAGCAATGTCGTCTGGGCATTCGCCGGAAAGGCCAAAGCGGAAAGGAAAATTGCGGCCACAAACGCATTCGCGCGCCCGGCCGAGAGCTTCTCTGCAAATTGCATCGCTTGGTTCCTGTGCTGCTCAGCGCCGCGAAATCCGACGCGCTCAATTCTTCAGTTCGATTTCGTATTTTTCGATAACGGTGTTGGCAAGCAGTCTTTCGCACATTTGCTTAAGGCTGGTGCGGGCCAACTCCAGGTCGGTTCCGCGCAACTGGATATCGATGACCTTGCCCTGTCTCACTTCGTCCACCTCGGAAAAGCCGAGGCCGTTCAGCGCGTGGCCAATGGCCTTGCCTTGCGGGTCGAGCACGCCGTCCTTCAGAGTGACAAAAACGCGCGCTTTCATGCTTATCGCACTAGGACCGGGCCCTTGGCCTCGCCCTGCACCGATTCGGGCATGATGCCGAGGCGTTTTGCCACTTCCGAATAGGCTTCCACCACGCCTCCGAGGTCGCGGCGAAAGCGGTCCTTGTCCATTTTCTCGTTGGTTGCGGCATCCCACAACCGGCACGAGTCGGGACTGATTTCATCGGCCAGAACGATGCGCATATAGTCGTTTTCCCAGAGCCGGCCGTACTCCAGCTTGAAATCCACCAGCTTGATGCCGACGCCGAGGAATAGTCCGGAGAGGAAATCGTTGATGCGGATCGACAGGTTCACCATATCATCCAAATCCTGAGGGCCGGCCCAACCAAACGCGGTGATGTGCTCTTCGCTCACCCACGGGTCGTGCAGCTTGTCGCTCTTGTAATAGTACTCGATGATCGAGCGGGGGAGGGGCGTGCCCTCCTCGATGCCCAGCCGTTTCGACAGCGAGCCCGCCGCGATATTCCGGACCACCACTTCCAGCGGGATGATCTCCACCTCCTTCACCAGCTGTTCACGCATGTTCAGCCGGCGGACAAAATGTGTGGGCACGCCAATCGCGTTCAGCTGGCTCATCAGGTATTCGCTGATACGGTTGTTGAGCACGCCCTTGCCGTCCAGCGTGGCTTTCTTCGTGGCGTCGAAGGCGGTGGTATCGTCCTTGAAGTACTGGACGACGGTGCCGGGCTCCGGCCCCTCGTACAGGATCTTGGCCTTGCCCTCGTAGATCTGGCGGCGGCGTTTCATGGATTGTCCTTCCGGGGCCAGTGCCGGCCCCAAAAAGCGAAACGGGGCTCAGGCCCCGTTGGGAGCTTACCCTATCTGCCGGGCCAAACGGGCGCAATCTTTCGTGCGACGGCAAAGGGCTTCGCGGGCTGCCATTCTCTGGGTTAAGGTAAGGCGGTGCTGGCAAGGTCGTCTGGATTTCCATCATAAATCAAGAGGTTAGGGATGAGCGGGTCGTTCGAGGATCGCGAGAGGGCGTTCGAATCGAAGTGGGCGCATGACGAGGAGTTGCGCTTCAAGATCGTCGCAAGGCGTAACAAGCTTCTCGGCCTCTGGGCGGCCGAGCAGATGGGAATTTCCGGCGAGGCGGCGCAGGAGTACGCGAAAGGCGTGGTCCGCGCCGACTTCGAGGAACCCGGCCATGAGGACGTCGTTCGCAAGCTCCAACGGGACTTCCAGGCCAAAAACGTCGCCCGCTCTGATCATGCCATCCGGGTGAAGATGGAGGATTTGCTCCAGGTCGCTACCGACCAGATCCTGAACGAAACCGAAAAGTAGAGGCGCAGATGAGCGGCCGCGCAAACCCGTTCCGCCTGATGGACAGGCGGGATGTGCTAAAGGCCGCATCGGCCACGGTTGCTACATCGGCGCTATGGCCGAAGAATTCCTTGCTCGCTGCACAAGCCCCGGTCCTCGCGCGGCGGACCCGCCCGGGCGATGCCGGTTGGCCGAGCGCCACGGACTGGCAAAAGTTGAAAGCCGCAGTCGGCGGCAATCTGATCGAACCGCGTCCACTGTTCGCCGGCTGCACCCCGGATCCGAAGAGCGCTCCTTGCCAGGACGTGCTCGGCAACATGCGCAATCCGTTTTACATCGGTGACCAGCCGTCGGGCACGCAGGTGTCTGGCTGGCTCGATGCTTGGACGCCGGCCGCAAGCCCCTACGCCGTCAAGCCACGAAACATACTGGACGTTGTGAAAGCGGTCGATTTCGCGCGCGCACACAACCTCCGGCTGGTCGTCAAAGGCGGTGGGCACAGTTATCAGGGCACCTCCAGCGCACCGGAGTCGCTCTTGATCTGGACGCGCGCAATGAACGCGCTCACCGTGTATCGCGAGTTCGTGCCGTGGGGTTGCCGAGGCCGCATGGCGCCCGTTCCGGCGATCACCGCCGAGTCCGGCGCGATGTGGATCGATGTTTACAATGCGGTGGGCAAGGTAGGACGGTACGCACAGGGAGGCGGCTGCACCACCGTCGGGGTCGCTGGCCTCATCCAGAGCGGCGGGTTTGGCAGTTTCTCCAAGGCATTCGGCACGGCGGCGTCCTCGCTCCTGCAAGCGGAGATCGTAACCGCCGACGGTGTGGCGCGTCTTGTCAATGCCTGCACCGATCCCGACTTGTTTTGGGCATTGAAAGGTGGTGGAGGCGGAAGCTGGGGCGTCGTCACTAGCATCACTATCAAGATGCACGATCTGCCGCAGAACTTCGGTGCGGCCTGGGGAAAAGTGCGGGCGCGTTCGGATGACGCGTTCCGCAAATTGTTGGCCCAGTTCGTGCGGTCTTACGCCGAAAAGCTCTTCAACCCGCATTGGGGAGAGCAAGTCTCTATTGGATCTGACAATACACTGAAGATTTCGATGGTCTGTCAGGGACTGACGAGCGTGGAAGCAAAAGCCGTGTGGCAGCCCTTTTTCAATTGGGTCGCCGCTTCGCCTAAGGAGTTTGAGGTCAGCGACAAATTTGGCGCTGGCGCAACCGAGGCGCGGCACTGGTGGGATGTCGCCGGCAACGACTCGATGATTCCGGATCGCCGCCAAGATGCGCCGGCGGATCATGGGTGGTGGAAAGGTGATCAGGAACAGGTCGGCGCCTTCCTGCACGGCTATGATTCACTGTGGCTGTCGGGGTCGCTGCTGCAGCCTACTCATCAGGCGGGACTTGTGGGGGCACTCTTTGCCGCAAGCCGCTACAAGGGCTTTGGCCTGCACTTCAACAAAGGCTTGGCCGGCGCCCCGCCCGAAGCAATCGCCGCAGCGAAAGACACGGCCACAAACCCGGCAGTGACAGACGCCTTTGCGCTGGTGATTGTGGCGGATGGCGAGATGCCGGCTTATCCCGGATTTCCGCGGCCGCCGATAGATGTGGCTGCCGCGCGAAAGGATGCACGGCTGATCGATCTCGCCACGGCGGAGCTGCGCAAAGTTGCGCCCAATGCGGGATCGTATGTGTCGGAGAGCAACTACTTCAACGCGCAGTGGCAGCAGGCGTTCTGGGGCGAGAATTACGCGAAGCTGCGCGCGGTGAAGGAGAAGTACGATCCTGGTGGCCTCTTCTTCGTGCATCACGGCGTGGGAAGCGAAGACTGGAGTGCCGACGGATTTGCGCGGCTTGCCGCGCGTTGAGATGGAGATCTAATAGAGACCTGGCACCAGCCGGGCGGTGCAGGCCTTGTAAGCGTGGTATTCGGGAAACGCCGATGCCAGAACCTCTTCCTCGCAGCCCATCCGATACAGCTGACACGCTATCTGCGCCGCCAGAAGCAAAAGTGCGAAAGGAGAGAAGAACAGGATTGCCATGCCGGCGGTCGATATCTCCTCTCCGACATAGAGAGGATGCCTGATCACGGAATAAGGACCTGAGGTCACGAGCTGACGGGCTTCCGCCATCAGACTGAATGAGCGGCCGAGCCACAAAATCGAGAAGCAGGCGAAGGCCATCCCACCAAGCGTCAAAGCGGACGCTACGCCCATCCAAATTGGGGAGAGCTGTGCGGGCGGCAGCAGCACCATTCCAACTGCCAGGTAAGTACCGAGCAGGCCCGCGATGCGGGGAGCGATCCCGCGGGCACAGCTTTGCGGCGGCTGTCGGAGGATTAGCATGGTGATCGCGACGATTGCGAACAGGAGCACCGCGCATTTGGACAGCAGCGTCAGACCGACGGTCATGTCCGGACGAGCCAGCAGCTGCGCAGCCAGTTGCGGCACAGGCCGTAACGTGGCGACGGCTCCCAATATGAACCAGGCAATCAGCGGCGCCGCGGCGAGAAAGTCGTACGCTTTGCCGCCTTTGTGCAAGTTTCCAAGACGCGCGAGCAATTTTGGAAAGACGAGCATTTTCATAGTGCCACCGTTGCCAGTTCGCCTTGGCGAACGGCCTCCCGCGTGCAGTACTGCTCCCAAGTGGCGCAAATTCTGCCGGAGAGGTGCCAGAACAGAATTGCCAGGCCTGCGCCCGCAAACACATCAACAGCGTAGTGCCAACCGAGCATGATGGCGCTGAGCGCGATCAGCACCGCAAAGACGGTAAGCGCCTTGCCGAGGAGCGGGTTCGAACGGCGGGCCAGCAACATCATCAGCGTTGCGATCGTGACATGCATGCTAGGCATCGCAGAAATGCCCTGAATATCCCCGACGCCTGTCAGGTATGCTTGCCACAGCTCGTCCTGGGCGTCGACGGTCCACACTGGCCAGTGCTCGCGCGTCTGGCGAAGATAGTGCAGGAGGGGCTCGTACGGGTTCGACCCGTGTACGAAGTGACCGTAGAAGCACGGCCCGGCCGATGAAAAGATCGTTGCGATCACAAACCCGACAAAGAACCAGGCCAGGGCGAACGCGAGAAGATATTGGTCACGAGTGCGATCCGACTGTTCGCGGGTGAGCTGCCAGAAAAGGCACCCGAACATGACCGGAAACCACGCGCCATACGCAAAACTGAGGATCGTCGTGATAGGCGGGTAACCGAGCGCCGGTTGCAACAGCTGCCAAAATGGCCGTCCGAATCCAACCGTGGATCCGAGATGCATGAATATCTGATCCCAGGCAAATGGGTGGATGCGCGCGATATAGGTTTTCAAGGCCGCGAACATCATCATGAGCGGGGTCAGATTGAGCAGCCCGTGGAAGATGTTGCCAACGCGGTCGCCGGCGACTGCGGACGTGATCAACCGGTTGACCATGATGGTCAGCGGGTTTTCTGGGCGGCCATTTCTGTACAGCGTTAACAAGCGATGCAGGGCTGCGACGGCGCCGGCCAGCAGGATCAACTCACCGACGGTACCCAGAAAAAACAATCCCGCGCCCCAGGGAAATGACTGATTATATTTGAGCGCCACCGCGACCGTGCTGAGGGTAAAGAGTAGAGTACAGGTATACAGCGGCACATGGTTGATCCAAGTGCGCCGTATGCTCTCGACAGAGATGGACAGGATGCGCCGCATGCTCAGGTCCAACGCATGGTCCATTCGACACCCCGACTAAGAAAAAACTAGCGGCCGGCGCTGGCGGCTTTGGTGTTGGCTTCCTGATGCTGAGCAAGCTGCTCCATCCTGCTCGAGAACGAGTCTTTGTCATCGCCAGGCGTCGGCGAAGGTTCGCAGCGCGCGTTTCCGCACGTCAGAGTCGCCTGCTGGGTTCCACGATGCAGGATGACGATGTTGCCTGTGTGTCCGAAGACGCTTATGGGATCATTGATCACCTGTTTGCCGTCGGCATCGAGCGCAACGATGTTTGTCGCGCCAAATCCCTTTCCGAGCACGAAGGCGTGACGCGAATCGATCATGCTCACATCTGCGATCGTGGGATTGCCGACGTAAACCGTCGCGATCGGTTGCGAGAAAGCGACAACGCGTACCTCGTCCAGCGGAACTGAAATCGAGGTAGACCTGTGCGCGACGATGTGCTTTCGGACGGGCTTCGGTAAAACCACCGCGACTTTGCGTGCAGCCGGCTTTCGTTCAACCACAGCGACTTTCCGCATGACGGGCTTTGCTGCCATTGTCTTCGCCACCACTGGCCTCGGCGCCACAACGGCGACTTTCGCAACTACGTGTCTCGGCACCACAACGGTGACTTTCGCAACTACGCGCCGCGGCACCACGACGGCGACTTTCGCAACCATGGGTTTCGCCGCCACCGCCTTCGCTGCAGGCTTCGGCGCCACGACAGCCACCTTGGCCAGCACGGGTCGCGACGCTACCGCCTTCGGCGCTGTGCGTTTCACCACCGCTGCCTTTGCGACCACTTCCGATGTCGGCGTGATTGCATTTGCCGGCTTCAGCGACTCCTTGCGGGCCACATCAGATTGCAGCACCGCCTTCTGGTTGCCTGCAGCCACGGTGCTGCTGCTGGAGGTTCGCAGCATTGGTTGCGGAAGCACCTTGTGCGCAGCGGCAGAAGAATCCGCACGCGCTCCTGTTGCAAATGCTGCGACCGTTATGACGAAGAGCGAACAGCAAGTGTGGCGCATGGGGCGGACCTCTCGAAATTCTGCAGGAACTGTAGACGAGCGTTGTAAAAGAAGGCTTAAGTTTCAGTGCGGCGCGCGCTGAGATCGTCGTTCAACGGCGATCCATCCTATTGTCGCGATCGGGTATGGCATCGGCGGCTGTCATGCACACCGATATTCTCACCGCGCGACGACGGCTCAATTGGGGCGAAGCTTGAGCATTGCGCCTTCAAGCGGTCACACGATTTACCGGTGATGGTTAGCGATTTGCGAACAACCGCGCGCTGATGGCGCAGCAACCCCCCATTTTGTCCCAGCACGATGCATTGCGCGTGGGAGGGGCAGGTTTGCCGCTAAACTCCTTTTAAGGATTGGCATGTAGCTTCCTCGTCAATCCATGGGCGGGGCCGAATCGAAAACCGGTCGCTCTTGTGGATGTCCTAGGGTGTCAACAAGGAGGCTTTTATGAAGAACCTGGTTTCCCGCTTCGTCCGTGACGAGTCCGGCGCGACGGCTATTGAGTATGGTCTGATTGCAGCGCTGATCTCGGTTGTGATCATTGCCGCGCTGACTTCGGTCGGCACGAGCTTGAACGCGAAGTTCACGTCGGTCGCCACCGGCCTCAACAGCTAAACGGCGAAGACGGGCAGAAATGCTCGGAACGGCCGCCCGCAAGGGCGGCCGTTCTCGTTTTCCTATAAGTAGATGACCACGCAATTGCTCATCTTTGCGCCTTTCGTGCTTCTGTTGGTGCTGGCTGCCGGCTGGGATCTCGCGAGCTACACGATTCCCAATTTCATCTCCGCGATTCTTCTCGTTGCGTTTGCGATCATGGCCGTCACCGCCAGTTATGACGCGGCATCGTACGAAAGCCATGCACTGGCTGCGCTGCTCGCACTCATTGCGGGATTTCTGCTGTTTGCACTTGGGTACATTGGCGGCGGCGACGCCAAGCTGTTCGCTGCTGTCGCGGTGTGGTTCGGCATGCACGATTTGATGTCGTACATACTTATTTCCTCGCTGTTCGGAGGCGCGCTCACTGTTCTTCTAATGACGGCGCGTCAATGGCCGCTTCCCGCAGCTCTGGCATCGCATTCCTGGATCCAGAAGTTACATGAACCACGCGGCGGAATTCCATACGGCGTCGCGCTCGCCGCCGGCGGAATCGCAATTCTTCCTTACACGGAATTGTTCCGCTCGATTGCGCATTAACGCGCGAAGCTCCGCACCGTTAAGCCTTTTCTAAAGGGTTTTGTGTTCGGATCGGGACACAAAGGGAGCCAATCTGCATGAACCGCTCGCGTGTCATCATTCTCGCCCTCGCGGCATTGGCAGCAGGCGCCGCCGCATTGCTTGCCCGCAGTTTTATCGGTGGCGGAACGGAACCTGGCAAAGCCCAGCCGGTCGCCCTCGCCACGGTCGGCGTTCTCGTCGCTTCCAGCAATATCGAGCCCGGCCGTCCGGTGACTCCGAATCTCGTGCGCTGGCAGGCGTGGCCGAAATCGACCGTCGACTCGACGTTCCTCACGCAGGAGGGGAATCCGAACCCCGACCAGATCGTGAAAGGCACTGTTGCTCGCGCGCCGATCCTTAGCGGCGAACCGCTGACGAACACCAAGATCGTGCACTCTGAATCCGCGGGTTACATGGCTGCCACGGTGACGCCCGGCATGCGCGCACTGGCGATACCTATCACGACCGAATCCGGCGCTGGCGGCTTTATTCTTCCTAATGACCGGGTGGACGTGATCCTGACGACGCAGGTTTCCGAGCAACCCAAGATCTTCGGCGCAAAGATATTCCTGCACAACGTCCGCGTTCTGGCGGTGGACCAGACCTACACGCAGGACAAGGACCAGAAGACTGTCCTCGCCAAGACCGCCACACTCGAACTGTCACCCACACAGGCAGAGACGGTGGACGCGGCGGCGGCCACTGGCACCGTGTCGCTCGCGCTGCGCCCGCTCGGCGAAAGTGGCGCCACCGATGTGAACAACAGCAGCAAACACAAAGAAACACAGGTTGTGGCCGTCATCCGCTACGGTTTGATCCGTGGCGGCGCGGGCACCGGATCTCGGTAATCGGAAGGGCGCGCCAATGCGAATTCAATTCCTGGCAGTTTGTATTCTTGCAAGCTGCGCGATCGTAACGCCGGTCGCAGCCAAGGCTCCCGTACATCGTGAGCCCGTGCCGCAAAGGGTTGTCAACGTTTCGACGCGCGGCGATGGTCCGGCGCATCAGCGGATCACGCTGGCCCTTGGCAAGGCAGCGCTGGTTCAACTCGATGCGGACGCGCGCGACGTGCTCGTTTCCAATCCGGAAACGGTGGATGCCGTGGTTCGCTCTCCACGACGGATTTTCCTGTTGGCGCAAAAAACCGGTCAGACAAACGCGTTTTTCTTCGATGGCGGCGGCCATCAGATCCTCTCGATCGACATCCGGGTCGAGCGGGACGTGACCGATCTCGGCTCTATGATCCGCGACAACATGTCCGGCTCGAACATTCATGTCTCGGCGATGAACGACAACGTTGTGCTGACCGGCTCGGTATCAAGCGCCACCTTGTCCACCCGCGCCCAGGATCTTGCGACGAGTTTCGCCGGCGATCCGAAAAAGGTCGTCAACATGATCAAGATCGAGGCCAATGAGCAGGTCATGCTCAAGGTCCGTATCTCGGAAATGCAGCGGCAGATCGCGAAGCAATTCGGAGTCAACTTGTCGGAAGCAGCAATCGCTGCAGGGGTGCCGATTATCGCCTCCACCGGCAACCAGTTCGGCCTGATTGGCCGCGCTTTGTCGGACGCATCCGGCGCGCAATTCGGCTCGGTGTGCCCCGCGCACTTTTTACCGAATGTGCAGTCATCGACGATTACGCATATTCCTCCGGGAACATCCGCGACTACCATCGTCAAGACGGTACCTTGCGCAAGCCCCAACAATCTCCAGGGCATAGTCCAGGCGCTCGACCAGGTCGGCCTGATGCACACCCTTGCTGAGCCCAACCTCACTGCCGTGTCCGGCGAGACGGCACGCTTCCTTGCCGGCGGCGAGTTTCCGGTTCCGGCGGGCCGCGATCAGCAGGGCAATGTGTCGATTGCGTTCAAGCAGTTTGGCGTTGGTCTTTCCTTTACGCCAGTGGTGCTGAGCGAGAACCGGATTTCGCTGCAGATTTCTAGCGAAGTCAGCGAATTGACGAACACCGGCGCGTTTACGCTCTCCGGCGGCACGGTTACCGATCCAAATACCGGGCAGGTCACCTCCGTCCCAGGTCTTACCATTCCCGCACTCAACGTGCGCCGCGCGCAGACAACGGTCGAGTTGCCGTCTGGCGGAAGCTTCGCGATCGCCGGCCTTTTGCAGCACACGAACAAGCAGGTGATCGATCAGTTCCCCGGTCTTGGGAACATGCCGGTGCTGGGCGCACTGTTTCGCAGCCGCGATTATCAGAACGATGAGACCGAACTCGTGGTTCTGGTGAGCGCGTATCTGGTGCGGCCAACGAGCGAAAAGAACCTGCGTGTCCCGACCGACCGTTTCGTACCGGCGAATGACCTCGACACCATCGTGATGGGCCGCCTGAACGCCAGGCATCCCGCCGATCCCGACGGGCTGAAATCCGCCAGCAACAGCAAGAACGGCTTCATCGTTCAGTAAAGGGAATCTGCCATGCGTAAAGATCTGACACGCTTCGCCGCTCTCGCCGCAGTGCTGCTTGCCGGTAGCTGCGCCGCCCCCGGAGACAACGACATGGTCGTTCGAACGGTAGATCCGCAACTGACGCATCCCATCACGGTGCAGCCGGAGTATCAGTCCGTGCGCGTGTCCTTTTCGGGCCGTGCCGCCGGGGTGATGCCTGAGGACATGTCCAAGCTCGGCCATATTGCCGATGAGTTCCTGGCGAGAGGCGACGGGTCGCTGAGCGTGTCGGCTCCGGAAGGCCCGGATTCTTCTGATGCGATCTCCTACGTCGGGGAGCGGTTGACCCAACTCGGCGTACCACGTTCCCGTATTCTGGTTGGAACACACCCCGTCAACGACGGCGACCGTCGCGTCGAGATCGGGTTCGTGGCGTATCAGGCGCATACCGCGCCCTGCGGCGACTGGATAGACGACCAGACTGATACGAGCGCGAATTTACCAAGGCCCGATTTCGGCTGCTCGGTGCAGCACAACGTCGCTGCCATGGTGGCCAATCCCCGCGACATAGACGAGTCACGACGCCTCGATGATACGCCCGATGCAGTTCGCAGGGCGACCGTTCTGGGTCACTACGAGAGGGGTGAAGTTACACAAGCCGCGAAGCACACAGTGGACACATCCAGTGAGCAGTCGGGCATCAGCTCAGATCTTCAGTAAAAACGGATAGGACAATGACGAAACTGCAATCCTCCGCTGACCGGTCATTCGGGGCAGCGCCACATGAGCGGCCTGTTCCTCGGATTTCAATCCAGGCATTCTGCGAATTTCCCGACACGGGCGCAGCTCTGCAGCGCGCAGCAGCAGACCGACGCCTTGCCAAGGCGAACCTGACGGTTCAGCTGGGAGGACTCCAAGCCGCGGTTGAGCACCATTCGGGAAACGTTAGCCCCAACCTCTTGATCGTGGAGACGCGCCTCCAGGGCAAGGCGGCGCTAGAGGAGATCGACCGGCTTGCGGAAGTCTGCGACCCGTCCAGCAAAGTCGTTGTGATCGGTCGGGCGAACGACGTGGAGCTTTATCGGGACCTGATGCGGCGCGGCGTCAGCGAGTATCTCGTTGCTCCACTCAATCCGCTGCACATTATCGAGGTGATCTCAGGTCTCTATCTAAATCCGGAAGCGCCGCCGGTAGGCCGGGTGATCAGCTTCATCGGCTGCCGGGGAGGTGCGGGCAGTTCAACGTTATCCCACAACATCGGCTGGTGCATTGCCGAGCGCCTGAAGATCAACACGACAATTATGGACCTCGATCTGTCATTTGGCACCGTGGGGCTGAATTTCAACGAAGAGCCGGGGCAGGGCGTGGCTGAGGCATTGTCATCGCCAGAGCGTCTTGACGACGTGCTGCTGGATCGCCTGCTGCTCAAGAGCAGCGACCATCTCTCATTGTTTGCGTCACCGGCTATGATGGATCGCGCTAGCGAGGACGATCCCGCAGCATATGAGGCCGTGATCGACATCGTCCGGCAGTCCATGCCGTGTGTAATCATCGACCTGCCGCACCATTGGACTGCGTGGGTGCGGCAAACGTTGCTTGGATCTGACGAGATCGTTCTCGTCGCCACACCCGATCTCGCAAGCCTGCGGACCGCAAAAGCGCTTAACGATCTGGTCAAACAAAATCGTCCCAACGACCCGCCGCCAAAGCTGGTGATGAACCAGACTGCAATGCCGAAGCGTCCGGAAATTCCAATAAAGGATTTCGCCGCAACCGTGGGGCTCACGCCGGCCATGATCTTGCCGTTCGACCCGCAGCTCTATGGCGCCGCCGCCAACAACGGTCAGATGCTGATGGAAGTTCAGCCAAGATCGCAAACCGCCGACTGCATTCTGCGCCTGGCTCAGCTCGTGACGGGCCGTGTGTCGGCTGCGGACGCTGAAAAGACCGCATCACCCATTCTTTCACTCCTAAAAGGCCGGAAGCAGGCATAATTGATGTTCGGAAAACGCTCTGCCGTCGCCGACCTGCCGCGCAATCTCGCTCCCGCGCGTGTCGAACCCGCGGCTGCAAAGATAGCGCCTACGCCTGCATCGGAGCCGGCCGGCGCCCCCCCTCCGCCTCCCCGAGTCCAGGCAGCCGCTTCTGCCGCCCCACCGCCGCCAAAACCGAGTGTGCGCATCCCGGATCAGCGTTCGGATGATTATTACCAGATTAAGACCACGGTTTTTAACGCGCTGATCGACACGATCGATCTGGCGCAACTTGCGCAACTGGACCCGGACTCTGCGCGCGAGGAAATTCGCGACATCGTCAACGAGATCATTGCGATCAAAGCCGTTGTGATGTCGATTGCTGAGCAGGAGCATCTGCTTCAGGACATTTGCAATGACGTTCTAGGCTACGGTCCCCTGGAACCACTGCTCGCCCGCGACGACATCGCCGATATCATGGTCAACGGATCAGGCCGGGTGTTCATCGAGGTCGGCGGCAAAGTGCAGCTCACCAGCATTCGGTTCCGCGACAACGCGCAGCTGATGAACATCTGCCAGCGTATTGTCAGCCAGGTCGGCCGTCGCGTGGACGAATCTTCGCCTATCTGCGACGCGCGCCTCCTGGATGGCTCGCGCGTCAATGTCATCGCGCCGCCGCTTTCACTTGATGGCCCCACGCTCACCATCCGGAAATTCCGCAAGGACAAGCTGCGGATGGACGATCTCGTGCGATTCGGCTCGATCAGCCCTGCCGGTGCGCGTGTTTTGGGCGTTATCGGTCGTTGCCGCTGCAATGTCCTGATTTCCGGCGGGACGGGCTCGGGCAAGACCACACTTCTCAACACCATGACCGCGTTCATCGATGCCGATGAGCGTATTGTTACCTGCGAAGATGCCGCCGAGCTTCAGCTGCAGCAGCCTCACGTAGTGCGTCTCGAAACCCGGCCGGCCAATCTCGAAGGGCAGGGCCTGATCACCATGCGGGACCTCGTCAAGAACTGCCTGCGCATGCGTCCTGAGCGAATTATCGTGGGCGAAGTACGCGGACCCGAAGCTTTCGACCTGCTGCAGGCAATGAACACGGGCCATGACGGCTCAATGGGCACGTTGCACGCCAACAGCCCACGAGAAGCGATGACACGCTTGGAATCGATGATCACGATGGGCGGATATTCTCTGCCCGTGCGCACCATCCGCGAGATGATCGTCGGCTCTCTCGATGTAATTGTGCAGGCCGAGCGCATGCGCGACGGCTCGCGCCGTATCACCAAAATCACTGAAATTGTGGGGACGGAAGGGGACGTGGTTATCACGCAGGACCTGATGAACTACGAGGTCACTGGCGAGGACGAGAGCGGCCGGATGATTGGCAAGCACGTCGGCACCGGGATTGTGCGGCCGAGCTTCTGGGAACGGGCCCGCTACTTCGGCATGGAACGGGAACTCGCCGAGGCCCTCGACGAACTTCAGCAGTGAGGGGCCAATGGGCACTCTGGTTTACGTCCTAGCGGCAGCCTTCTTCCTCTCCGGACTCGGGGGCATCGCCTACACCTTCGTCACGCCGTCCGGCGAGACATCCAAGAAGCGTCTTGCAGCAGCCGCAGGAGGCCCGGTCAGCATCGGTGGCGGCCGCAACGCACTGGAAGCCGGCCAACAACGCCGCAAGAACGTACAGGCTCTGCTGAAGGATCTGGAAAAGCAGCAGGCCGCCAAAAGACAGCGACCGACGATGCGCCGCCGCCTGGAGCAGGCGGGGTTGGAAATCGACGTTCGAAGCTTTTGGATCATGACCGCAATTGGTGGACTGGTGGTCTTGGGCATCTGCTTCGCGACCCGTCAGTCGTGGCTGGTCGATGCCGGCGCAGTTCTCGTCGCGACGGTCGGGCTGCCCCGTTGGGTCTTGTCATTTCTGAAAGGCCGCAGGCAGAAGAAATTTACGGGGGAATTTGCCAATGCGCTGGATGTGATTGTGCGGAGCGTGCGTTCCGGATTGCCGACCAACGAGGCACTCAGGATCGTTGCCAGGGAAATGCCTCATCCAGTGAACGACGAATTTCACAAGCTCGTAGAAGCAATGAGAGTTGGCGTCACGATGGAGCAGGCGCTGAAGCGCATGCACGATTCCATGCCGACAACTGAGGTGAGCTTCTTCGCGATCGTTATGTCGATCCAGCAGAAGTCCGGTGGCAATCTCTCTGAAGCGCTAAGTAATTTGTCCGGCGTGCTGCGCGACCGCAAACGGCTTCAAGGCAAGATCAAAGCGATGTCATCCGAAGCCAAGGCATCGGCGATGATCATCGGCTCGCTGCCGCCGGTCGTAATGACGCTCGTGTACATGACGACTCCGGATTACATCAAGATGCTTTTCACCGAGCGTCTGGGAAATCTAATGCTGGTGGGCTGCGTCATCTGGATGGGATGCGGCATCGGCGTGATGAAGAAGATGATCAGCTTTAAGCATTGAGGGCTCACGCATGAGCACCGAAGTCGGCATTCTTAACGTTCTTTTCGACCGCGAATTCCTGGTCATGGCATTCGTCAGCGTACTTGCGTTCGCGACGGTGGTAACGCTCGGTCTACCGCTGCTGGAGCGCCGCTCGCTTGGCAGCCGGATGAAATCGGTTGCCGAACGCCGGGAAGAGCTACGGCAAAAGCATCACGCCGCCCTCAGCAAGCGTAGCGGTCTCCGCACCGAACCGATCTCCTTCATGAAGCAGACCCTCGAAAAGCTGAAGCTGTCGCGCATTCTGGAATCGGCGAACACGCGTGATCGGCTGGTGCAGGCGGGATTTCGCGGCCAGGCGCCCCTGATTACTTTCATGTTCTTTCGCTTCGTGATGCCGTTCATCCTGTTTGCGGCCGCGCTGATCTATATCTTCGGAGTACTGCACCTCTCCTGGCCAGGTTGGGAGAAGTTCCTTGCTGCTGTTGGCACGGCGCTGCTTGGGTTCTATGTCCCGGACCTCTTTCTTTCTAACAAGATCACCCGGCGCCGCGACTCGATCATGAAAGCATTCCCCGATGCGCTCGACCTGTTGCTGATCTGTGTCGAGTCCGGCATGTCGATTGAAGGGGCATTCACGCGCGTGGCGGCGGAAGTTGGCAGCCAGTCGATCGAGCTAGCTGAGGAATTCGGCCTTACGACCGCGGAGCTGTCCTATCTTCCGGAGCGCCGTCAGGCGTTCGACAATCTCGCAAAGCGCTGCGGAAATTCCGGAGTTAAGGCAGTCGCTGCGGCGTTGAACCAGGCGGAGAAATACGGTACGCCGCTCGGTCAAGCCCTTCGTGTGTGTGCACAGGAAAGTCGCGAGGCCCGCATGGCTCTTGCGGAAAAAAAGGCCGCGGCTCTCCCGGCGAAACTGACTGTGCCGATGATCATATTCTTTCTGCCCTGTCTTTTCGTCGTGATTCTGGGTCCGGCGATCATGAAGGTGATGCACGTGATGCACTAAGCATGGCCGGCGAGGCGGCAGCGCTGACCTGGGGGCTACTCTTAGCGTAGACCGTGAGAATATCTGGCGCTGTCCCCATTTAATTTGCAAGCAGCGTTGCGGTGAGTTCGGGCTACGCAAAACGCGGCAAACCAGTGGTCACGGAGAGGCTGGCAGAGCGCAACTCTGGTGCACTGATGTATTCAGCTGCAATGAGTTTCCCGCTCGACAGCGGACAGGCAGTAAATTTGGCCTGAGTCCGCACGCAGCTAAGCGGCGGTCGGCTGCTCCAGCGGGCCAGGACGCAAGAGCTTTTGATCTTGGATCGAAGCCCATCTCAGAATTGGGCCCTCCAGCCAGCGCCAGGAAGCAGCAGAAATCCCAACAGAAACGCCGAGGGACAGAAACGTGACTGCAATAGCCCGGACTGACCCCACACTTGGACTCTCGTTGAGAAGCAGTCCGTGCAAAAGCCCGTTCACCGGCTGATGAACAAGGTAGAGGCAATAGGAAATCTGCCCGAACCAACGCAACCAGAGAGGGCGGCAAAAGCGCCCTTCCGGCGCTCCATAGAGTGCTGCGAGCATGAAGGCTGCGATACCGATGCTCGATGCTGATCCCATTATCAGCAGCAAAGTCGTCTCGTGTCCCAGCAGCACGAGTGCGTCCATGAATATGATCAGCACTGCCCAACTGAGGCGCAGACCAAGCAAATATCGGGAAAAATCGTAACTGCGATAAACAATGGCCAGCATCACGCCGGCTACCAGCAAATCCATTCGGCACGGCAGCAGTTCCCACGCCGCTGTGCGGTTGACATCCATCAGAGCAACTTTACAGACGAGCGCGACCAGCCACAGGGCCGCCAGGCTGGGGACAAGCAGCCGCCGGGGCGTAAGCATGATCAAGAGCGGTAGCACCAGATAAAATTGTTCTTCGACCGCCAATGTCCACGTCGGGCGAAGCCAGACTGAGCCGAGACCAAAAACGGAATGCGCGAAATTGACGGTAAACGTTGCATACACGGCCGCTGAGAATGGCCGATCGGACCAGAGATGTCCGGCAGTGAGATGTGCGAGCCAAATCGTCGCCAGGAACACGACGAAATAGATCGGAAAAATACGAGCGATCCGGCGGAAGTAAAACGAGGTAACGAACAGCGGGCGGTGCTGCTGGTCGAGAATGATCCCTCCGATCAGAAACCCTGAAAGCACGAAGAACGTATTTACCCCGAGCCAGCCGATCTGCAGATTGTGCACGCCGTGCGCTGCTTCGCCGAAATAATGGGCGATCACGACGGATAGCGCGGCGAACCCGCGCAGGCCGTCAAATTCAGGTATCCGACGCGTCACCGAACCACCTGCCAGCCTATTCTCCTTGGGCAGCGGTTCGCAGCGCCGGCACTGGCGGTGGCTTCGGTACAGCCTTCACTGTCTTCACCACCTTCGACTTTGCAGCGTGGGAGCTTGGCTTTGGCGGATTTGCGGCGACGATTTTGCCAGCTTGGGGATCGACTGGCACCTGCTGCATTACGATGGATTTCGATTCGGCCGTGGATCTCGGTTGCGGAGACATTGGCGCTGCTGCATTGAGATTTGCGGTGGCGAGGCTCTTCGTCGGCACCGCCGCTCGCCGCGCTCTCATCTGGGCCAGCAACTGAAGATTGGCAGAAACTTTCGGGTTGTTTCCGCTCGTGGTTTGCGCCTGCTGAAGAAGTCTCTGTGCCGTATCGAGATCGCCCGCCAGCATGCGCGAGACCGCATAATTGTTCAGCACCGTGGCATCCCCGGGATACAGCGCGAGCGCCCGGTCGTAAGCCTCCCTGGCGTTCGGCCGATCGTCATTTTGATCGTACGCCACTCCCAGCGCCGAGTAGACGGTCCAATCGTCGGCCCTAAGCTCGATCGCATGCTTCAGAAATGCGATCGCGTCGTCAGAGCGTCCAAGCTGGACAAGCACTTTTCCGTATTCGCTGATCACTCGGGCATCGTCGGGCGCCACAAGGACCAGCTGCGCCAGTGCCCGAAGTGCCTCCGGCAGGTGTCCCTGCGCCCGCAATGCACGCGCGTTCTGCAGCTCGCTCGCAATACTCGTCGGAGGCGGCAGATTCGTTGCCGCGGTCTGAGGAGCCTTGGGGGCTGCTGCTGTAGCGGGCTTGACCGACGGCGCGGAGGCGCTCGGGGTGCTCGCGCATCCGGTGGCACTGAAGGCCAGAACGGAAATCGCGGCAGCAGCATGCAACGGCCGGCGGGACGGCATGAGAACTCACTCTGTTGACAATTTCCGTCGACAGCTTGGCCTTTGGAGAGTCAACAAAGCCTTAAGCATGATTCCTCAAGCGCTGGTAAGCTTTGTGGTCAAAATGCTGACGCAAAACCGTGATTGTCTGACCCACATGACGAGGCGCGCAGCCGGGGTTTCACGCCCCGGGCTTTTTCTTACGCTCGGCGCATTGGCGGCCGTGATGTTCGCCGGCGGCGAAGCTTCGATTTCCCGAACTGCCTTTGTGATTGCAACGGGTCCAACCGGTGGCACCTACTTTCCCGTAGGCGAGGCGATTGCCTCTATCCTCAGCCATCCACCGGGCGTCTATCGATGCGAAAAGGCGGATGTCTGCGGCCCATCCGGGCTGATCGCATCGGTGCGCACCAGCCCAGGCGCCGTGTTCAATGTGCTGGCCGTCAATGCGCGCACGGTCGACGCGGCGCTTGCGCAATCGGATGTCGTTGCGGATGCGGTGGCTGGCCGCGCTGCATTCAGGACCGCGGGGGCGCAGACTCATGTGCGCGTGCTGGCGAATCTGTTTCCTGAAGATGTGCATCTGCTCGCCATGCCCGCGGCGCACATAAAGTCGGCCGGCGATCTGAAAGGCAAACGGGTCTCGCTCGGGCCGTCCACATCCGGCACGGCGGTGACTGCGCGTGAAGTGTTGGCCGCATTCCACGTTCCACTCTCGCGCATTCGGCAGAACGGCGATTCCGCCGATATTGCGGCCGAGAAGCTGTCCAGGCAGGAACTCGACGCCATGTTCTTCGTGGGCGGGGCGCCGGTGCCGCTCGCGCGCGAGCTGCTCGAAAGCGGTAAGGCGGTGCTGGTGCCGATTGGCGGGTCGGCGGGGGCGCGAGCGTTAAAGCAGTCGCACGCGCTCACGGCCAGTATCATTCCTGCGGGGCTTTACCCCAGAACCGGGGCTACGCAGACCGTCGGCGTGCACGCAGTGTTGATTGTGAATGATTCGATTTCGGATGCGACCGCCTATGCGATCCTGAAATCGCTGTTCAATCCGGCCAACCGCAACGCGCTGACGGGAAGTCACCGCAGCGCGCAGGTCATTCGTATCGGAACGGCTACGGCCGATCTGCCCGCGCCCTTGCATCCGGGCGCGCTGCGCTTCTACCGCGCGTTAGGTGTACTGCACGCAACGGAAGCAAAATCAGGCAAGACCTGAGTCGACTTCTTTCTGCGCAGCCACTGCCCAATCGCGCATCGCAGGCAACGACCACATGCGGTCGCAATAGGCGTGCGTGAGCGGCTGTAATGAAATGCCGTAGGTGCGGAAGCGGGACGCGACCGGTGCATACATGCAGTCGGCAATCGAGAAACTGCCGAAGAGAAACCCTTGCTGGCCCGCGTAGCGCTCCAGTGCATTCGTCCATGCCGCAATGATGCGGGCGATCTGCGCCTTGGTTGTCTCGCGAAGTTCCGGCGTGGGAAGCTGTCGGACGAACTCCATCGATAGCTGCTCGCGAAGATCGGGAAAGCCGGAATGCATTTCGGCCGCATAGGACCGCGCTTGGGCGCGCACAATGGAATCGTCAGGCCAGAGCTTTGCTTCCGGATGGCGCTCCGCCAACGTCTCGCATATAGCGAGGCTGTCCCACACGAGCTGCTCGCGACCGTTCTCCTCGATCCTGAGGAGGGGAACGCGGCCGGAAGGTGAGCGCCGCTGCACGGCTTCGCTGCTGGAACTGCGGCGCAACGGGATCACCTCCTCGCCAAACGGAACGCCGATGGCGCGTAGCGCGAGGTAAGGACGCAGGCTCCAACTCGACCAGTTTTTGGTGCCGACGATCAACGTATAGCGGGTCATGACTCTTCCTGTTGCGGGATGGGCAGCGCATTTCTAAGTTGCTGCTCTTCCGAGCAACAGGTCTTTTCATGCATGCAAGCCTTGTCCGAACTGCAAAAGGCGCGGTCCCGCTTCACGCTGTCAGATCCAATCATCTGAAACGCTGGCTGCCAACACGCCGCGAGCGTGAGGCGGTCTGGCTGCGGGCTACCAATTTTACCGCCAAACAGTACGAACTTGCAGTAATACCGGGCAGCGGCGGTGGAATTGCGAGTGCGGTTGTCGGCCTTGGGTCGGGCGACGATCCGCTGGCGCTCGCGGCGTTTTCGGAATCCCTGCCGCCCGGCACCTATGCTTTGGGCGATGTGCCACCTGAATGTGGCGGCTTCCGCGGCGGGCTTGCCTGGGTCCTCGGCACCTACACCTTCGACCGTTATCGCAGGAAGCAGCAGCGCATCCTTCCGAAGCTGGTCGTCCCACCCGGCGTCAATGGCGAGGAAGTGACGCGCATTGCGGAAAGCGTCTTTTTCGCCCGGCATCTCGTGAACACGCCGTCGAACGATATGGGGCCGGAGGAACTTGCATCCGCAGCACGTGAAACCGCGCGCCGCGGTGGCGGCAAATTCAGCGTGATCGTCGGGGACGATCTTCTGGAGAAGAATTATCCGCTCATTCATGCTGTCGGCCGTGCTTCGGCCCGTGCGCCGCGGCTGATCGATTTCATCTGGGGTGATGCAAAAGCTCCGAGGGTTACCTTAGTCGGCAAGGGGGTGGTGTTCGACACCGGCGGCCTCGATCTCAAGCCCTCCTCCGGCATGCTCACCATGAAGAAAGATATGGGCGGTGCCGCTGTGGTGCTGGCTGTTGCCTGCATGTTGATGGATGCAAAGCTCAACTTGCGCCTGCGGGTGCTCATTCCGGCAGTGGAAAACGCGGTGTCGGGCTCTGCCTATCGCCCCGGCGATGTGCTCAGGAGCCGTAAAGGTCTGACAATCGAAATCGGCAACACCGACGCCGAAGGCCGGCTGGTTCTCGCCGATGCGCTGACGGAAGCCGACAGCGAAACGCCCGATCTTCTGATCGACATCGCGACGCTCACGGGTGCGGCACGCGCGGCGACGGGCATGGAGCTGCCGCCGTTCTTCACGGACGACGAAGACTTGGCCGCCGATCTCATGCGCTGCGCGCGTGAAGTGCACGATCCGCTGTGGCGGCTTCCGTTGTGGCGCGGCTACGAATCCACCCTTGCGAGTTCCATCGCCGATCTCAACAACAACCCAGATTACAACCTCGCTGGCGCGACGACCGCGGCGCTGTTCCTAAATCGCTTCGTCTCGCGCGCCAAGAGTTGGGCACACTTCGACATCCCAGCGTGGATCGACCGGCCGCGTCCCGGCCGCCGAAAAGGGGCGGAAGCCAATGCGGCGCGTGCGATTTATGCGTTGCTGCGGTCGCGTTACAGTTAGTAGCGGCGCCTGAGATCAACAAGATTGGCAAGCGGGTCGCCGCGCTCAAAGCGCGCGATGCCGTTTGCCACATATTGTGCAGCGATCCGCGTTTCGGAGATTGCGGCGACGTGTGGTGTGACCGTGATCTTCGGATGCGTCCAGAATGGATGGTCTTCGGGCAGCGGCTCGATGTGAAATACATCGAGTGTTGCGCCAGAAAGGTGGCCGCAATCGATCGCGGCAACCAGATCGGCGTCGACCAGGTGGCCACCGCGCGCCACGTTGATCACAAACGCGCCGTTCGGCAGTTGCGCAAACAGGCTCTCACTTAAAATGCCGCGGGTCTCCGGCGTCAGCGGCAAGAGGCAGATAAGGATGTCTGTGCGCGCAAGGAAAGCACCCAGTTCGCCGTCACCGGCAAAGCTTTGCACCCCCGGTTCCTGACGCCGCATACGGCTCCAACCGCCAACATCGAAGTCGAGATCGCGTAGGCGCTGCGCCGTCAATGTGCCGATCTCGCCTAGCCCGAGAATACCGACACGCATGTCCTCGGCGGATTTCGGCAGCAGCACTTGTCGCCATGCGTGTTCAGCCTGCGCACGATCGAAGAAGCGCTGCATCCGGTAATGCATCAGCACATGCATGACGCAATACTGTGCCATCTCGCGCGATAACGTGCGGTCGACAAAACGAACCAGGGGAATGTGCACGGGGTAGTTGGGATCGGCGAGAATGCCGTCCACGCCGGCGCCCAGTGAAAACACCACTCTCAAGTTCGGCAACGATTTGAGAAGCCTTTCCGGAGGCCGAAAGGTGAGAACGTAATCAATCTCCTGGGCGCGATAGGCATCGCTGTCGTGAAGCAGAACCCGCAGATGGGGCGCGACCTCCGCAAGCGCCGCCTTGCAGGGCTCCGCCCAGCTTGCGGGTACCACGATCAGCAGGGTGCTCATGCGCACGCACCTGCCGGTATCTTCACCAAGATCAGGGCTTCTTCGGCGGGGTCGAAGGCTGCTTTCCGGTTGCCGGCGCCGGCGCATTGCCGATATGGGCTTCACTGCCGCTTACGCTGGAATCCTTGCCGGTGTCGCCGCCGGAAGGTCCATTCGCGTTTCCAGCACTGCCGGATGCCGCATTCCCGGAGCCAGCGGT
>JBJMVL010000040.1:0-6857 GCA_045810735.1 Alphaproteobacteria bacterium | reverse complement strand
TACGTCCGGGGCACATGGTCGAATATCGCGAGCATGTCGTCCGACTACGGACCGTTGTATTTTGCGTCGCAGGTGCTCGCGGACGGACGCGTGATCGCCAACGGAGGGGCTTACAACTTCTGCAGTTTCGCGGAGACGAACAAGGGCGCGCTTTACGATCCCGTGTCGAATAGCTGGACAAGCATTACTGCACCTGCCGGATGGTCCAACATCGGCGCCGCGCCTTCGGTCGTTCGCACCGACAAGACCTATCAGCTGGCGAACTGTTGCTCTGCCGATGCCGCACTGGCGACGATCAGCGGGACGAATGTCACATGGACCATTCTTTCGGCAAACCAGACCGGCAAAAAGGATAGCTATGGCGATGAAGGATGGACGACGCTGCCGGACCAAACCATCCTGACTATCGACACCGGCCGTTGCCTGAGCGATCAGGAGGCGTCCTGCACTGAGATCTTCAACATCAACACCAGCACGTGGAGCGATGGACAACGGACTTGCGGGCAAATGGTCGACGGTAAGATCGGACCGGCTGCCCTGCTTCCCAATGGCTTTGTTTTCGCTGCCGGCGGCACCACCACGAATTGTGTGATGGATACATCTACCGGGCAGTGGTACCCGGCGCCGTCCTTCGGCGGCGATTTGGACGCCAATTCAGCGCCGGCTGCCGTCCTGCCCAGCGGAAGCGCGCTGGTTCAGGTCAGCCCCGGCGCGTTCAACAGTCCGTCACACTTTTTCGAGGCCAAGGTGAAGGATGCCAGCACGGTGACCGTCACCCAGGTGAACGACCCGGGCAGCGCCCCGTCCGTGGCCGCCTACGAAGGCCGCATGCTGGTGCTGCCCACCGGGCAGGTGTTCTGGACGAACGACGCGGGGGACATCGAAATCTACACCGCGAAAGGATCGCCGAAAGCTGCCTGGGCGCCCAAAATCACGAAAGTCGCCGGCACGCTTTCAATCGGTAGCAGCAACAATCGGATAAGCGGGCGGAATTTCAATGGCGTTACCTTCGGCGGCTATTATGGCGCGGCGGCGCAGACCGCCACCAATTATCCGCTTGTGCGCCTCACCAACGCCGCGTCCGGTCACGTCTGTTACCCGCGCACACACGACCACAACCGCATGGGCATTGCCGATGGCCGCAAGTCGAGCACCAAATTCGACATCCCAAAATCCTGCGAAGCGGGCGACAGCGCGCTCGAGGTTGTGGCGAACGGCATTGCCTCGGATCCGGCGTCCGTAACACTGCAATAGCTGCGATTGGGCGGGCCTCCGGAAATCGGATGTCCAAACGATGATACGGATCGGAGTTTGACGCGTCTTGCACCGCCTTCGGCGCCCGAGTAGGCAGGCAGCACGAGGCAATCACGTCATCTTTTCGCGTCGGAAGACACCATGCCCGGCAGCCAGGATTTCGCGGGCGATCCGCGCAACGACACCGTTCTCATCTATCTGAATGGCGCGCTGATGCCGCGCGCCGAGGCGAAGGTTTCGATTTTCGATGCCGGCTTCGTGCTGGGAGACGGCATCTGGGAAGGTATCCGTCTGCACAAGGGCGCCCTCCTGTTTGAGGATGCGCATCTCGATCGGCTGTTGGAAGGCGCGCGCGCCATCCAGCTTGATATCGGCCTGAGCCGGGCGGAGCTGAAAGCGGCGCTGCGCCAGACGGTGGCCGCCAACGAGATGGAAACCGGCGTGCACATCCGCCTGATGGTGACCCGCGGGCCCAAGAAGGCGCCGAACCAGGATCCGCGCAATGCATTGGGCAAACCCACGGTCGTGATCGTGGCCGAACACAAGGAGCCTAGCCCGGAAATTGCGAACAAAGGACTCGTTCTTGCCACCTCGAGCATTCGCTGCTCGCCAGCCAACATGTTTGACATGCGGCTGAATTCGCACAGCCGCCTTAACCTGATCCGCGCGCTCCTCGACGTGATGAGCACTGGCGCAGACGAGGCGCTGATGCTCGATCCACATGGCTTCGTGTCCAGCTGCAACGCGACCAACTTGTTTTTCGTGCGTGATGGCGAGGTGTGCACGTCAAAGGGCGACTACTGCTTCAACGGCATCACGCGGCGCAACATCATCGGGCTGTGTCATGCGCACGGCATTCCGCTTCACCTGGGCGATTTCACGCTGGACGATGTCTATGAAGCGGAAGAGGCCTTTGTGACCGGCACCTTCGGCGGCGTCACGCCGGTTCGGGAAATCGATGGGCACAGTTTGCGCGGCGGTGTGCCCGGCTCGCTGACTGCGAAGCTTCGGCAACTTTATGCCGGGCTGAAGGACGCCGAAGCGGCGCGGCATGGCTGAGCCGATCCGCATTGCGATGTGGTCGGGGCCGCGCAACATTTCGACGGCGATGATGCGCAGCTTCGAGAACCGCCCCGATACGGCGGTGATCGATGAACCGTTTTACGCTGCTTATCTGGCGGCCACCGGCATCGATCATCCGCTGCGCGAAGAATCGCTCGCAGCACAACCGACCAATTGGCATGATGTGGTGAATATCATCTTGGGGCCGGTACCCGAAGGCCGCCCTGTCTTCTATCAGAAGCACATGACGCACCACATGCGGCCGGAGTTCGGCCGCGGATGGATTGCGCAGTGCCGCAACGCCTTTCTGATCCGTGCGCCGGAGGACGTGCTCGCCTCCTACACAGAAAAGCGCAGCAATGTGACGCTGGACGACATTGGTTTCGTGCAGCAGAGCGAGATTTTTAACCGTGAAGCCGACCGTCTCGGCGACGCGCCGCCGGTGATCGATGCCGCGGATGTTCTTGCCGATCCCGGCCGGACCTTGTCTGCATTGTGCCGCGCGCTCGATATTCCGTTCACGGAATGCATGCTGCATTGGCCGCCTGGCCGCAGGCCGACGGACGGCGCATGGGCACCCGCCTGGTACGATGCAGTGGAGCGCTCGACAGGCTTCGCGCCGCCGCGGCCATCGGTGCCGTTCAAAAATCTGCGCGACGATCTCAAGCCCATCGCCCTCGCGGCGCGACCACATTACGAGCGCCTTCTGCCCTACAGATTGCGGCCGGCGGCATGAACCTGCGCGAACTCGCAACGGGCTTGGCATTTCCGGAAGGTCCCGTTGCAATGGAGGACGGCTCTGTCGTCGTCTGTGAAATCGCGGCAGGGCGGCTCACACGCGTGAAGCCGGATGGCGAGAGGCAAACGGTGGCAAAACCCGGCGGCGGGCCGAATGGCCTCGCGGTTGGACCGGACGGCGCGCTTTACGTCTGCAACAACGGCGGCAGCTTCACCTTTGCCGAACGTCAGGGCCTCACGATCCCCGGTCACGCGCCGGAAGATCATGCAGGCGGCCGCATCGAGCGGGTGAATCTCTCAACCGGCGATGTTGAGATGCTGTACGACTCCTGTGACGGCCGGCGGCTGATCGCGCCGAATGACCTTGTGTTCGATGCGGATGGCGGCTTCTGGTTTACCGATTACGGCCGCAGCACGAAAACGGGCCGCACGCATGGCGCGCTTTACTATGCCAAAGCGGACGGCTCGAAGATCACGCAGGTGTTGCGGGAGCTGATCACGCCGAACGGCGTCGGCCTCTCGCCTGACGGCAACACCGTCTATTACAGCGAGACTTTGACGGGCCGGCTTTGGTCGTTGCCGCTGGGTGCACCCGGCCAGGCCAGGAAGAGCGGCGGTGGCTCGCCGGCGCATTTTGTAAGCGCGTATCCTGGCCTTGCCTACTTCGACTCGCTCGGCGTGCAGGCGGACGGGGCGGTATGCGTCGCTACCATTCTCGCAGGCGGCATCACGACCTTCTGGCCGAGCACAGATCGCATGAAGCATACGCCGCTGCCCGATCCCTTCGTCACAAACATCTGCTGGGGCGGGAAGGTCATGCGGACCGCCTATATCACCGCGTCGGGAACTGGTAGGCTCTTCGCCATGGACTGGCCGAAGCCGGGCCTGCGTCTCCATTACAACGCGTAATTCGCACCAGCCTCGAGGAGGGAAAACATGCGCGCTCTGTTCGCCGCCGCAATCGTTGCGGCGTGTTCGGTAACCGCTGCCTATGCCGCGGACATCATGGCCTCGCGTTATGGCAACACCACTATCGTCAGCGATTCGAAAGGCGTCGAAACCAAAATCTATTACAAGGCCGACGGCACACTTACGGGCAAGCAGGGTGACCTGAATTTCACCGGAACCTGGAAAGTTGCGGGCGGCAAGGTCTGCATCAAAACCACCCCTGGCGTGGCGGGAATGGAGCCGCCGTTCTGTCCCGCAGTCGTTGCGCACAAGGTGGGAGATACGTGGAAAAGCGACGGCCGCACGGTCAAGCTGATCGCCGGCGTTCAGTAGAAGGAATGTCTGGTGATGCCGGTTGGAACCGGCGTCACCAACACAGCTTTCACTCGATCACGATGTGGGGCGCGGGGCGCTGGGGCGCGGCGATCTTTTCCGCTACCTGTTTCGCCACCGCGAGGAATGCCTGTGCTTCCGGGCTCTCCGGCGCCAGCGCGACAATCGGCGTGCCGGCATCGGAAGTTTCGCGGATCGAGGGCACCAGCGGAATTTCGCCGAGGAAGGGCGCCTCTAACTGCTCAGCCGTCTCGCGCGCGCCGCCATGCCCGAAAATGTGCGAGGCCTCGCCGCAATGCGGGCAGACGAACACGCTCATGTTCTCCACGATGCCGAGTACCGGCACTTCCGTCTTGCGGAACATCTGCAGGCCCTTGCGCGCGTCGATCAGCGCGATGTCCTGAGGGGTGGAGACGATCACCGCGCCCTTCAGCGGCACGCGTTGCGCAATGGTGAGCTGCGCATCGCCGGTGCCGGGCGGCATGTCGAGCACCAGCACATCGAGCGGCGCCCACGCCACGTCGTTCATCATCTGCGTGAGCGCGCTCTGCACCATGGGCCCGCGCCACACCAGCGGCGCTTCCTCGCCCACCAGAAAGCCGATCGACATCGCCTTCAGGCCAAACTTCTCGATCGGCTGAAGCTTGTCGCCATCGGTTACCGGCTTGCGGTTGATGCCGAGCAATCGCGGTACCGAGGGGCCATAGATGTCGGCATCCAGCAGCCCGACTCTCATTCCGAGCTGCGACAGAGCCAAGGCGAGATTGACGGCAACCGTCGATTTACCGACACCGCCTTTGCCGCTGGCCACTGCGATCACCGACTGCACGCCGGGAATGCCGAGGCGTTGCGGTGCGTGTCCATGGGGCGCCTGCGGTTGTGGCCGAGACTCCTGATGCGCCGTCAAAACCGCGGTGACCGACAACACGCCAGGCACCCTCGCCACCGCTCTTTCACAGGCTTCGCGTAAGGGCTCCGCGGCGCGGCCGCGCTCCGCTGCAACCTCGATCGCAAATCCCACATTGCACTCGCGAAGCACCAGGCCCTGCACCATTCCGGCAGCGACGACATTCTTGCCCGTCGCCGGATCGGTCACACCGCTGAGCGCCTTCAGCACGTCTTCCCTGGTAGCCGGCATGGCTCGTTTGCGCCTTTCTCAAGACAGCCTATATAACGCGCATGTTCTTCGAACCAAGGAATCGCTGGGGCGCAGCTGTTCCTGAAAGCGGGTGTCGATGCCTTGGACCACGCCGTCAGGCGGCGACAACGACAATCGCGGGCCTTGGGGCCGTTCGCCGCACTCCGGCGGTTCGGGCGGCGGCGGGCGTAAGCCACCCGATCTGGAAGAGTTGCTGCGCCGCAGTCAGGAGCGGCTGCGGGGTATGCTGCCGGGCGGTGGCCGCGGCTTCACCACCGGCAGCCTGATCGTCATCCTGCTGGCCGTCATCGTCGTTTGGCTTCTGTCCGGAATCTATTTCGTCGGCGCGCGGGAGCAGGGCGTCGTGCTCCGGTTCGGCAAGTTCGTTGCGCGCACGGCACCGGGCCCGAATTATCACCTGCCATGGCCGATCGAGACAGTAGAAACGCCGGAGGTCACCAAGGAAAACCAGATCAACATCGGCTACGGCCAGGTAACCGACGCCAACGGCCAAACCTCCACCCAGGACATTCCGGAAGAAAGCCTGATGCTCACGGGCGACGAGAACATCATCGACGTGAACTTTACCGTGTTCTGGGTGATCAACAACGCGGGCGATTACCTGTTCGATGTCGATAATCCCGACCAGGCGATCAAGGCGGTGGCGGAAAGCGCCATGCGGCAGGTGGTGGGACAGAACCAGATCGAGCGCATTCTCACGCAGGACCGCGAGCCGGTGCAGGTGCAGGTGCGCGAACTGATGCAGAAGACGCTGGATGAATACGGCGCCGGCGTCACTGTCACGCGCGTGCAGATGCAGAAGGTGGATCCGCCGCTCGAGGTGATTTCCGCCTATCGGGACGTGCAGGCCGCGCGCACGGATCAGGATCGTATGCGCAACGAGGCGGAAGCCTATGCCAACAAGATCATCCCCGAAGCGCGCGGGCAGGCGGCGCGCATCGTGCAGGAGGCGCAGGGCTACAAACAGAAGGCGATTGCCGAGGCGAGCGGCGAGGCCAAGCAGTTCGTCAGTGTCTATGAGGAATATCGCAAGGCGCCGGAAGTGACCCGCAAGCGCATGTATCTGGAGACCATGTCGCGGCTGTTCGCGCCGATGAACAAGGTGATCGTGGACGAGAATGCGGCCAAGAACATCATTCCCTATCTCCCGCCGCAAAGTTTCGGCCGCGGCGCGCAGGAAAGCGTCACGGTCACGCCTCCCGCCTCGCAGATAGCGCCCAGCGTGTCGACTGACGGAGGTTCGCAATGAGCCGGGTCGGGTTGCTTGCCGGCGCGGTTGCCGGACTCATTCTGCTGCTGTTCGCGTTATCGTGCTTCTACTCGGTGAAGCAGACCGAGCAGGCATTGCTGCTGCAGTTCAATG
>JBJMVL010000039.1:0-12744 GCA_045810735.1 Alphaproteobacteria bacterium | reverse complement strand
GTCTCTTGGCAACTTGATCGGACTGTGGGGACAGGAGAGGCGATTGTTCGTGCCGGGCACGTTTCCGCAGGTTTCCCGAGACGGCAACTGGTTGTCGGTCGGGCATTACACCCAGATTGTGTGGCGTAACACGACGCAGGTGGGCTGCGGAATCGGCAACAACGGTAGAACCGATTACCTCGTCTGCTGGTACAGCCCGCAGGGCAACTACATCGGCCAAGCCCCCTATTAGGCCTGCCGTCTGTCAGACTTCGAAGGCCTGCTTTAGTTGTATCAGCGTGAAAGGTTTCCGGAGGTAGACGGTTCCGGCCAATTGCCCGGACTCGGGCTCTGGTTCCGAATAGCCGCTTGCGACGATCACCTTGAGATGCGGACGCAGCTTACGCGCCTGCTGCACCAGCTCAGCGCCGCTCATTCCGGGAAGCCCGAGATCCGTCAGCAGCACATCTATGTCTTCATCCCGCTGCAAAACCTCAAGCGCATCTTGCGCATTTCCCGCTTCCGCGAAAGCCATCCCGATTTCTTCAACCATATCGACCATTGTCATGCGGATCAGGGCGCTGTCCTCAACGATCAACGCCTTATTTGGCCGCTGATGGATTTTCGCTGGCTCCCGAGAAGTTGGAGATGCGAGTGCCGAAGGCAACACGTCTGCAGGCATTGCGCCAGAACCGTGCAGCATAGCCCGCAGCCTTCGCGCAAGCTCGTCCTTGCGATACGGCTTGCTGAGCAACTCGACGCCCTCGTCAAGGCGACCGTTGTGTACGATCGCGTTCTGCGTATAGCCGGAGGTGAAGAGAACCCGGATATCGGGCTGCATGTCACGCACTCGCCGCGCCAACTCGCGCGTGTTTACCGGGCCAGGCATTACAACGTCGGTAAACAACACGTCGGCTCTCGCGCCGTCGCGCAAGGCAGCCAGTGCCTCCTCCGCATTGCCGGCCCGCAGTACGGAGTACCCCAGCTCGGTCAGCATGTCCGTCACGGCGCCACGCACCGCTTCGTCGTCTTCTACCACGAGTATGGTTTCGCCACTGCCCTGCTCGGGCGTCACGAGACTCGGCGCGACCCATTGCACGGCGGTCTTTGAACGCGGCAGGTAGAGTTTTATCGTCGTGCCTTCGCCGCGCTCGGAATAAATCTTCACGTGGCCGCCGGATTGTTTCACGAAGCCATAAACTTGGCTCAGCCCCAGCCCCGTCCCCTGGCCTTCGGGCTTTGTTGTGTAGAACGGCTCAAAGGCGCGCGCCGCCACTTCGGGAGCCATGCCGGAACCAGTGTCGGTCACCGCCAGCATCACGTACTGGCCGGGCGCAACGTCCTGGTGTTCCCGCGCATAGCCCTCATCGAGGGCCGCATTGGCCACTTCGATGGTGAGCTTGCCGCCCTCCGGCATTGCATCGCGAGCGTTGATAGCGAGATTGAGAATGGCGTTTTCGAGCTGACTTTGATCGGCAAGCGTGTTCCACAATCCGCCGGCGACGATCGACTCCAGTTCGATGCGCTCGCCTAAGGTCCTTCGCACCAGCTCCGCTATTTCCTGAAGCAGCCGGCCCAGATTGAGCGCGCGCGGAGCCAGCGCCTGACGGCGGGCAAATGCCAGCAGCTGTCCGGTCAAACGCGAACCGCGCTCGACGGCTGAAATCGCGCTTTGCAGGCGGGCGCGGGCTCGCAGATTGCCTGCTAAATCCGACACCAGCAGATCCAGGTTGGCGCCGATGATTTGGAGCAGATTGTTGAAGTCGTGCGCCACCCCGCCCGTCAGTTGGCCCACCGTCTCCATCTTCTGCGCCTGACGGAGCGCCATCTCAGACTGCACACGCTGTGTGACATCGAGGCAGGCCACGAGGAATCCACCATCGGGCGCATGGTTGCGATAAATCTCAATGTGACGGTTGTCGAAAGTGATGTCGCGATAACCTGACCCGTACCCGCCCGTGACGTAAGGCAGTTCGATAAACCGTACGTGCTTGCGCTCGTCAGCCAGCGCATTGAAACGTGAGATATCAGTGCCCGGTACGGCAAGCTCTGTGGGGAAGCCCATGCAGCCAAAAAAATTGCTGTTGAACGCCACGAGTTTGCCTTCGCCGTCGAACACGGCAACACCGTCGCGAATGTTGTCGAGCGTCGCCTGCAGAAGCAGCGCGTGACGGTTGCGGTCTGCCTCGCTCGCTTGCAGCCGGATATTGCTGCGGATCAGAAGAAGCGCCGTCGCGATCAGAATAAGCAGCGCAATTGCGGCCGCGACGAGCGCCGCCGCCCCTTCCAGGCGCTCGGCAGCATGACGTGCCGAAATCCGCTGGCGGAGAAGCATGTTCTCTTCGGCTACGGCTGCGCCGATATTGCTCCGCAGCCTGTCCATGGAGATCTTCCCCGCCGCCATCGCCGCGTTCAGCTCCGGTGTTGGCTGGGAGACAAGGCCAACCCGTGCTTTGCGCATCTCCTCCAGCGCGGCGAGGCGCGCATCGACAAGTCGGGACAGAGCGTCCGCGCGCCGTTGCTGCGAGGAATTATCAGCGGTCAGTGATTTGATTCGGGCAATATTTTTCCGGACATTTCGGACAGCCTCCTCATAGGGCTGAAGGAAACTGTCATCGTGGCTGAGCAGGTATCCGCGTATTCCCGTCTCTGCATCCTGGACATCGGAGAACGTGCGCCGGATCTGATCCATCACCCGGTAGGTGTGGAGCACCCAAGCCTGTTCGGTGCGCTCGTTGCGCGCGAACTGATAGACGAACAGCCCAAGGACCAGCAGGATCAGGAATGCAGTAGCGGCAGCGAGGACGAGCAGCCGGTTTGTATGCACGCAAACTCCCCTGATCCTCGCAACACGAAAAAGGATTGGTCGGAGAGAGAGGATTCGAACCTCCGGCCCCTAGCTCCCGAAGCTAGTGCTCTACCAGGCTGAGCTACTCTCCGACGGCTGAAAGAGGCGGCCTTATAGCGGCGGTAATGAGGGCCCGCAACCGCGAGGCGGGCAGGATTGGCTGGGGCGGGAGGATTCGAACCTCCGTATGCCGGAATCAAAATCCGGTGCCTTACCGCTTGGCGACGCCCCAAGGGCCGCGGACCATATCGGCTCATCTCCGCCGATTCAACGCAAGCCACCGCGCTGTGCTATGCGCTGGCGCGGAACCGGGAGGTTGCGTGGTGATCCCTTACGACGAGCTGATGCAGCTCAGCTCTCACGGCGAGTTTGAGTACGGCGATCGCGAGACGATTCTTTATGCCCTTGGAGTCGGCTTTGGGCGCCACCCGACGGACGCGCGCGAACTGCCGTTCGTCTATGAGAACGGATTGCGCGCCGTGCCGACAATGGCGACGGTCATTGCGTCAGGCCAGTCGCTCATCGGCCGTACAGGCGCCAATTTTCTGATGCTGGTCCATGGCGAGCAGCGGCTGTCGTTCCACAAGCCGTTGCCAGCCTATGCCGAAATCATTGCCGACGAACGTGTGGTCGGCGCCTATGACAAGGGCAGGGACAAAGGCGCGCTCATCGTCATTGAAAGAGTGATCCGCGACAAGCGCACAGGCGAAAGCCTCTGCACGCTGACAGGTACTGCTTTCTGCCGCGGCGATGGTGGCCTCGGTGGCCCGAAGGACGGCGCACCAGAGCCGCACACGTTGCCTTCTCGGGAGCCAGATGTTGTGCATGAGGCAGAGACCCGCGCAGATCAGGCGCTGCTTTATGCTTTATGTGGCGACCGCAACCCACTGCATCGCGATCCGCAGATCGCGCGGATGGCGGGGTTTCCGCGCCCCATTCTGCACGGGTTGTGCACCTATGGCATCGCATGCCGTGCGGTGCTCGCCACGGTATGCGATTATGATCCCGCGAAAATCATTGGCTTCGACGCGCGGTTTTCGTCGCCGGTCCTTCCCGGTGAAACGATTATTACCGAGATGTGGATGGATGGGCTCATCGTTTCCTTTCGCTCCCGCGTAAAGGAACGCAACGTTGTGTGCCTCAACAACGGCAGGTGCACGCTTGCAAGCTGATAGCGCGGTCGAGCAGGCGCAGGCCCTGCTTGAGGAAGGCGCAGCGCTGGAAGCCGCAGCGACGCTCAAGCCGCTGATTGAAAGCGGACGCACAGGCCTGCTGGCACGTGTAACCTACACACGCGCGCTGAACGCCATTGGGGAACCGGCAGTGGCGATCGAAGTCGCTCGCGAGACCGCATTGCTGTTCCCGGGCGTGGCACTTGCCGCACTCGCGTTGGGTGAGGCGCTGCTCGCGCAAGGCCAGCTTCCCACCGCGATTGCCGAGTTTCAGCGCGCGCTTCGTGTTGATCCCGCCTTGGAAGGCGCACGTTACATGCTGGGTTGCGCCTGGCTCGAAGCGGGAGAGCCGGAAAAAGCGCTGCGGGAATTCGAACTTGCCGCGGCCGGTGAAAATTTACCGTCGCAGCTTGCGGAAAGAACTGCAGAGGCCGAGCGCATGCGCGAGGCGCCGCGTTCCAATCCGCGCTATGTCCGTCACCTCTTCAATCATTTCTCCAGCGATTACGACGCGCGCATGCTTGGCCAACTGGGTTATGCTTCGCCGCGTATTCTGCGCGAACTCGCCGCGCTGGTCATGCCTACTGTGGAGAACCATAGCGTAAGCATTCTCGACCTCGGTTGTGGCACCGGACTGGCGGGCATTGAGTTTCGCGATCTTGCATCGGCTCTCGATGGCGTGGATCTGAGTCCAGCCATGATCGCGAAGGCGCGCGACCGGGCTATCTATCGCACGGTGGACGTGGGCGATATTGAGAACCTCGGAAACTTTCGCGAGACATACGATCTCATTCTGGCGGCAGACACCCTCGTATATTTGGGCGAATTGGGCGCGGTATTCGACTCGGCCCGCGCGGTACTGGTGCCGGACGGACTGTTCCTTTTTACTGTGGAAGAGCATCCAGGCTCCGGATTTGAGCTTGGCCCCAAGCGCCGCTGGCGGCATTCGGAGACATATCTGCGCGAAGCGGCAGCACAATCCGGATTTGAAGTGCGCGCCCTCATAACGTGCTCACCGCGCACCGAAGCGGGCGTGCCAGTCCCCGGACTCGCAGCGGCACTCCAGAGGAGCCGGCCACCCGGCCGCTGCGAAACCGCCTGAAGTCAGGCAGTTCTTTGCCTAACAATCTCCTGAGAGAGGCATTCATACGATGTTCAGCCGCCCTGGGAGATATTCCCGCGCATGGCCCCCGGAGGGGTGCAGAGAACGAGGAATTGGAGCAATGACGCGAATGAAGAAGTTTCTCGCAGGCGCAGTCGCCGCAGCCGGAATTGCCGGCGCAGCGACGCTTGCGACAACCGCGCCCGCGGAAGCGGGCGTCCACGTCGGGATCGGAATTGGTGTACCGGGATACTATTACGGTCCGGGCTACTATCCGCCGGGCCCGTGCGGCGCCTACGACTACTACTACAGCGGCTATTGCGGCTACCCGACGTATACCGGCGCGGTATTCATTGGCGGCCGCTGGGTTTATGGCCCTCACTATTATCGCTGGTGGGGCGGTCGTCCGTGGTTCTGGAATCACGGTGGCTGGCATTCCTGGAGGGGCTGGCGCGGCGCCCATTGGGCTTGGAACCATAATGCCGGCTGGCACGGCCACTGGCACGGTGGCAATGGGCACGCCGGCAACTGGCACGCAGGATCGCATGGCTGGCATGGCCATGTCGGTGGACGGCATCGCTAACTCACGCCCTGCCTTGAGTTAGGCAGACGCGGGAACTTGGCCCCGGCGAGCGATTGCCGGGGCCAATGTTTTCTGCCGGGTTGACGGCGCGGCTCTTCGCTGACGTAGCTTCAGCATGCGCCAGCCCAACGATCTTTCGGCCTTCTGGCTTCCCTTTACGCCGAACCGGCATTTCAAAGCGGCGCCGCGCATGCTCACGCGCGCGCAAGCCATGTATTACTTCGACGATACAGGCCGGGCGCTGCTCGATTCCTGCGCAGGATTGTGGTGCGTCAATGCCGGGCATGGGCGGAAGCAAGTCGCCGATGCCATCGCGTGCGCCGCACACGAGCTCGATTACGCGCCCACCTTCCAATTCGCGCACCCTGCAGCGTTCACCCTGGCGCAGCGCATTGCGGCGCTGGCGCCGGAGGGGCTCGAGCATGTGTTCTTCGTCAATTCGGGATCGGAAGCCTGCGATGCGGCGCTGAAGGTGGCGCGCGCCTATTTCCAGAAGATCGGACAGGGCAGCCGCTTCCGGTTGATCGGGCGGGAGAAGGGTTATCACGGGGTCACCTTCGCCGGGATTTCCGTGGGCGGCATCGGCAACAATCGCCGGCCCTACGGCCCACTTCTTCCAGGTACGGACGATCACCTGCCCCTGCCCTACAATCCGTCGATGCGCTTCACCCGTGGCGAGCCGGAGCAGGGCGCGGATTATGCAGATGCGCTGGAATCGTTGGTCGCATTGCACGGCGCGGAGACCATCGCCGCCGTGATCGTGGAACCGATGGCAGGCTCGGCCGGCGTCTTCGCATCGCCCAAGGATTACCTCGAGCGCCTGCGCGCGATCTGCGACCGCCACGGCATTCTGCTCATCTTCGATGAAGTGATCACCGCATTCGGGCGGCTGGGGCATGCGTTCGCCGCCGAGCGTTACGGTGTGACGCCGGACATCATCACCTTCGCCAAGGGCGTCACCAACGGCGCGGTGCCGATGGGTGGCATTGTTGTGTCGAGCAAAATTCATGACGCCTTCATGGGCGTCGCTGATCACCAGATCGAGCTGTTCCACGGCCACACCTATTCGGCGCATCCTGCGGCCTGTGCCGCGGCGCTTGCCACGCTCGAGATCTACCGCGACGAAGATCTGTTCGCCCGCGCCCGCAAGCACGAACCGGTGCTGGGAGAGGCGGTGCACGCATTGCGCGATGCGCCGTTTGTCATCGACATCCGCAATGTTGGCATGGCCGCCGCCATTGAACTGGAATCCGATCCGGCCGCACCCGGCCGCCGCGGCTACGATGTCATCCAACGCGCCTTCTTCGACGAAAACATGGTCGTGCGCGTCAGCGGCGACACCATCGCCCTTTCACCGCCGCTGATCGCCAGCGAGGCCGATCTGGCGAACATCGTCGACCGCATTCGGCGGATACTGCTTCGCCTCGCCTGATATCAGGGTGAATACGCAATTGGAATTCTTGTCGCCTGGTTCGGTCGTAAGCCGCGCAAGGTATACAGGCAGAAATTGTCCACGCGAACGCCGCTCCGCATTCGCGGCGAGCAGCCGCTGAAGATCACCCGCGAAAAGTAGCGCTGCACGAAGCGAAGCTCGCGCTCCGGATGCTCCGTGACATACACAAGCGGGCTGTTCAGCAGCTTCGGGCCGGCAGCCGGCACATCGGTCCAGCGGTATTCTTCCGCCGCTTGCAGCACCGCCAGATGTGGACGCACATAGAAGGCGAGCCAACCCGTGTTGACGTAACGGGTTGTGACCAGCGCGGCAGCGTGTTCGCTGCGGGCGAGTGCAGAAATTTTTTCCGCAATAGGGCCTAATCCGACTGCCGTCATGCGCGCGATGGGGTCGACCTTTCCCACCGGCAATAACCCTGTCCAGGTTTGCAGGTATGAGAACGCGAGGATCAAAGATGCGACCGGCACCGCAAGTCGGCCGGACCACCGCATCACTGGGCCCTGTGCATTTTTGACGGCTGCCGCGGCAAGAATTGCCAGCCCCGGATAGATGAACGACGGCCAGTTTCCTTGCACCCGGTCGTGCAGGCTGTGCAAGCAAAAATAAAGCAAGCCGGGCCAGACGAGTGCCGCGCTCATCCCAAGCGGTCGTTGAAATTGCTTACGCGTTTCCCGGCCCAGCGTGATCAGCGCCAACACGAGAATTATGGGGGATGCAAGCGCCAACTGGCTCGCGAAGAATTCCAGAAGGTGCAGCGAGGATCTTCTTTCCGCTCCAATTCTTCCGAACTGGTATGCGAACGAAATCCAGTGGTGTGCCTGGTTCCATACGAGGTTGGGACCGAGAAATGTTAGGGCGAGAAGAGCAGCCGCATAGGGCCACGGAGATGCGAGCCAGCGCCGTCCGCGCGGCGCGGCGATGAGCCAGAAGGCCAGGCTCAACGCCAAAAAGAACGCGGTGTATTTTGCGAGCAGCGCGACCCCGAGGGCGAGTACTGCAACCAACCACCACCATCCATAGTCCGTCCGCTCCAGTTCCGCCACGCACCACAACAACCAAGCGGAGGCCATCAACACAAAGACGTCCGGCGTGGCGCCCATCCCCTGGGAGGCCATCATCAGGGTGAGATTGAAGAAGGCGCAGGCTGTCCACGCGCTCGTATGGTCTTCGAAAATCACCACGGCAGCGCGCCAGAGAGCGAAGGATGCTGCTATCGAGGCGAGCAGCGGAATCAGTCGCACGCCGAGGCTCGTATCTCCGAGTAGCGCGGTCCCAGCGCGGATCGCCAGCGCGATCAGTGGCGGGTGCTCGAAATAGCTGATCGCCAGGTGTCGGGACCACAGCCAGAAGTATGCCTCATCGAAGGAGAGCGGCAGACACGCGGCCGTGATGACGCGCAGCAAAGTCAGAAAGGCGATCAGCCACGCCAAGGCTGCCGGAAGCGCACGGCCGGCTGGGAAAGAAGCCATTGTGGAATTTGGGAGGTGACCGTTACGCCGCAATTGCTGGCAGATGATATGTTGGCAACGTGCTGTGAATGCATGCTTCATGCTCTTGATTCGGAAAGCCCTCCGCGCCGAACGTGCAAAGGTGGCGATGAGGTATGCGGGGCATGTCCCTTGCCGGAGCACGCATTCTCGCGCCCAGCGGCCCCCGGCGCGAATCGCAGACTGCCACGCCGTCGCGGGCATATTCCCCAGCTGCGGGACACCCCCGCTATTCGCTTGTGATTCCGGTCTATAACGAGGAGGCGGTGCTGCCCGTGCTCCTGCTGGAATTGGAGCGCTTGCTCTCGGTGCTCGAGGGGTCAGCGGAAGTAATTTTCGTCGATGACGGGAGCGGCGATCGCAGTCCCCAAATCCTGGCCGCCTGCGTACAGGGAAATGCCTCTTTTCGCCTTCTGCGCTTGTCGCGAAACTTCGGTCACCAGGCCGCGATCACTGCAGGGATGGATAGGGCGCGCGGCGCGGCGGTCATCATCATGGATGCTGACCTGCAGGATCCTCCCTGCGTTGTGCCCGAGCTGATCGCCAAGTGGAAGGAAGGATACGACATCGTTTATGCGCGGAGGGCTGTTCGCGAGCGCGAAAGCTTCTTCAAGCGCACCAGCGCCTGGCTGTTTTATCGCTTCATGCGTCTGGTCACAGAGGTTGAAATCCCCCCAGATGTTGGAGATTTCCGGCTGGTGGACCGGTGCGCTGTTGAGGCTTTTCAGCGTATGGGCGAGCGTGACCGTTTCGTACGAGGCATGTTTGCCTGGATGGGGTATCGCCAAACTGCGATTACCTTCACCCGGCCGGAGCGCGCCGCAGGGGATACCAAATACGGTTTGAACAGCATGGCACGGCTGGCGGCCGATGGACTTCTCGGTTTCTCGGACGCTCCGTTGCGCATGGTGTTGGTTTTGGGAATCGTGGTGTCCTTCCTCGCAATGCTCGCCGGTGTCTATGCGCTGACTCTTCGGCTATTGCGCGACGACCTCGTGCGGGGGTGGGCGTCTACGATGATGGTGGTCACATTTTTGTCCGGCGTTAACATGCTGATGACCGGCATCGTCGGGCTGTATGTCGGGCGTATTCATCGCGAGGTGAAGGGACGCCCATTGTACCTTGTGCGCGACGCTGCCGGATTCGAACGAGATTTCGAGCGCGCGTCCGCCGTCGGCCTGGCTTCAGGCGCCGTCACCTGAACGTGGCGCGTGTTGGCCGGTTTCTGCTGGTTGGCGGATCGGCGGCGCTGCTGAACCTTTTGCTCTTGTGGTTTCTGACCTCCGTCTGCGGCGGCTGGTACCTTGGCGCCGCTGTCGTCAGTTACCTGCTGTGCATCAGTTATAACTTCGCCCTCCAGCGCGCCTGGGCTTTCGATGGCCGGTGCGGCTCCGTTTTGAATCAGGCGCCTCTGTTCGCCGCGACCAACCTGCTCGGGCTGGCGCTCAACACATGCATTCTATACCTGCTCGTTCAAAATCTCGGCGTCTGGTATTTGGCTGCCCAGGCGATGACTTCTTTGGCCATCGCGGCATTTTCTTTCTTGGCGTATCGCTGGATTTTCGCGGGAGGCCGCAAAGGCCAGCGCGCCGCCTGAGTGCAGGGACGGGATAGGTATTCCCTCGCGCGGTTGCACTGCAGGAGCATCTTTGAGTGACCAGCACGTCTACCGCTATTCGCCACCTTGCGGGCAAAAACGCATGAGAAATCAACGGCAAAAATAAATCCGTACCCCACTGCGATTCCGGCCTTACACTTGCGCGCATGATGAGCGCCGTTGTTTTCATCCGTAAGCATAAGCCTGGGCCGGACGCGCGAGCCTTGGCTCCGCCGGTCTGCGCACGAATGCGCGGTGTTGGGAAACGACTGTTCGCCCTGCCGGCGAACCGCAACATCTTGCGCTTTGGAGAATGGCGGGGGGACCCCCTCCCGTTTTCCGGCAAAACAAAACGAACAATTGCGTTGCGGTGCGCAGGGACGGGGGGGACCCCACCCCCCTATTTTCTGCAAACGAATGCGCTGCCAGTGAGAAGGGTATGGAATTTCCGCCGAACAAAACAAACGATTCCGATCGCTCGCGGAACGCTCGCGTTGGGGATGGCTGGCACAGGTGCGGCTGTGACGGAAGAGACAGAAGGAACGGTCTGCGACTTCGCTTCAAGTATCAACATGCTGCGTATGGCCACGCACCGGCGGGCAGAATTGGTGGTGCTAGCCGTAGGAAAGATCTGTAGGGGCGAACGATGCTTGCGTTGAAGCGGCTGCTGCTGGTCATTTTTGTGCTGACAGTCCCCGCGATTATGACAGCATTGCTCTCCTGGGGGGTAGGCGCTTTGCTCGCCGCCACAAATCGGGTAATCGACCCGCAGATTGCCCGGGCGGCGGCGATCCTCGAGTTCGCGGCGTTCACTTTCGTCGCCCTGTTGGAAGCCAAGGACCGCTGGTCCGCCAAAACCCATTAGAGGAAGTCCATGCGCATCGGCGTGCCGAAGGAAATCAAGAATCACGAATACCGCGTGGGCATGACGCCTGCCGCCGTCCGCGAGCTGACCGCCCGCGGCCACGACGTGTTTGTCGAGACCAATGCCGGCGGCGGCATCGACTTGGAGGACGACAAGTACACGAAGGTGGGTGCGCGCATCCTGCCGAACGCCGACGAAGTGTTCGCCAGCGCCGATATGATTGTGAAGGTGAAGGAGCCGCAGGCGATCGAAATCAAGCGACTACGCCCCGGGCAGACGCTGTTCACCTATCTGCACCTCGCGCCCGATCCGGAGCAGACGAAAGGTCTGCTCGACAGCGGCGCCATCTGCATCGCCTACGAGACGGTGACGGATCGCTTCGGCGGGCTGCCGCTGCTGGCGCCAATGAGCGAGGTGGCGGGCAGGATGTCGATCCAAGCCGGCGCCCACAGCCTGGAGAAGGCGCAGGGCGGACGCGGCATGCTGCTGGGCGGGGTGCCCGGCGTGCCGGCGGCGAAGGTCGTGGTGCTGGGCGGTGGTGTTGTGGGCACCAATGCCGCCCGCATGGCGATGGGGCTTGAGGCGCATGTGACAATCCTCGATGTGTCATTGCGCCGGCTGAACGAGCTGGACCTTCAGTTCGGCGCCATGCTGAACACCGTGTTCTCCACGATCGACTCGATTGAGGAGCACGTAACCGGAGCCGATCTCGTGATCGGCGGCGTGCTGCTGCCCGGTGCGGCAGCGCCAAAGCTGATCACCCGCAAGATGGTCAGCGAGATGAAGAAGGGCTCGGTGATCGTGGATGTGGCCATCGACCAAGGCGGCTGCGCCGAGACCTCGCACGCAACCACGCATGCCGATCCGACGTATCTGGTGGACGGCGTAGTGCATTACGCAGTCGCGAACATGCCGGGCGGCGTGGCGCGCACCTCCACCTTCGCGCTGAACAACGCCACTTTGCCGTTCACCAAATTACTGGCGGATCTCGGACCGGAAGAGGCGATGAAGCGCAATTCGCATCTGCGCGCCGGCCTCAATGTGTACAAAAACAGGCTGACTTACGGCGCGGTGGCGGAGGCGCAAAACCTGCCCTTTAAGAGTGCGGAAGAGGTGCTGAAGATCGCGGCGTGAGGGCCGCCAGCCCCGGAAGAGCACAGCAAGCTTTCGCCCGCTGCGCCCCCCGGCACGATCCGGCCGTCGGGGTGGCAGGACCGCCCGACAGCATCATTACGAGAGTCGCGGACTTTGCACCTTAACCCATGTTATGATGGCGATCATTTAGCGTTTTTGTCGCGGATAGGTATGATCGTCAGGCAATCGTCACGCCGCCATCGATCACGATGGCCTGACCAGTCACGTAAGCCCCCGCTTTGGACGCGAGGAACACCGCGGCACCGGCAATCTCGTCGGGCTCACCGATTCGTCCCAGCGGCGTGTTACTCGTCGAATATTCCAAACGGTCTGGATCTTCCCACATCGCGCGCGCGAAGTCGGTCTTGATAAGACCAGGCGCGATGCAGTTGGCGCGCACATTGTAACGGCCGTATTCGACCGCGATGTTGCGCGCGAGCTGAAAGTCCGCTGCTTTCGAAATGCCGTAGGTGCCGATCAGCGCCGATCCCTTCAAGCCGGCGATGGACGAGACGATGATGATC
>JBJMVL010000038.1:0-3367 GCA_045810735.1 Alphaproteobacteria bacterium | reverse complement strand
GGCTGGCTCGCCGATCGCATCGGCGAGACGAAGATGCTGGTGCTGTGCTTTGTCGGATTGGGAGTCTCCGGCATCCTCTGCGGCTTGGCGCAAAACACACTTCAAATGGAAGGCGCGCTGGCTCTTCTCGGCCTTTCCGGCTCGATCTATCACCCGGTCGGATTTTCCTGGGTGGTTAAGCACGCGCGCATACGCGGCCGAGCGGTCGCTGCAACCGGCATCGCCGGCAGTATCGGCGTGGCGCTGGGTCCCGTCACAGCCGCAGGCCTTGCATCGCTATGGGGATGGCGGATCGCATTCATCCTGCCCGGCGCGATCACCGCCACATTAGGGTTTGTGCTGCTGGCACTGCATCTGGCCGGTCGCATCGTCGACCGAACGGATGATTCCGTTCCGCACCCCCACCATGCCAAGACCGGCGACCGCGCGCGTGTGTTCGCGGTGCTCAGCCTGACAATGACCGCTACCCTGATGCTCAACTCGGCCTTCCTCACGGCATTGCCCAAGCTGGTACAGGTGAGCGGGATCACCGCGCTCTCCGGATTGTTTGGGATCGGCATCATCACGGGCGGCATTCAGCTGCTGGGTGCTGGCGCACAGTTCGCCGGCGGACATTTTGCCGACCGCGGCATTGCCAAGCCCGCCTATGTCATGGGCTTTGCGGCACTGGCCATTGCTTTTCCGCTAATCGCAGCCAGCCACGGCTGGGGCGTTGCCGCTGTCGGCGTCGCGGCCGTATTCCTGTTCGAATCCATGGCGCCGATCGAGACACTACTGCTGGCGCGCTACACGCCAGCCTCTCGACGCGGCACAGTATTCGGCATCCGCTACGGATTATCCGCAATCGGAACACCCGCAGGCGTGTGGCTGGTGGCGCACTTCTACAGCGCAACGGCGCACTTCACTTATCTCATGATGGCTTTGGCGGTCGCGGCCGCGCTCGCCGGCGCAATGGCGCTTCTCTTGCCCAAAGATCGCCCGCTCTCGCCGGTCGCGGCGGAGTGAAGGGAGAATTGCTCAACTTCTCTTGACCGCGCGATTGGCTCCCACCAAAGTCCGCCGCTCTCCCGCCGGGATAAAAAACAAGAGGGGTTCCCAATGCGCACCAAACTCGCACTGTCGCTTGCCGTATGCCTGATGGCCGGATCGGCCCTCGCAGGCACTGTGAAACAGCTGACACACCAGCCGCCTGAAGGTGCCATCTTCACCATGCTGATGACCGACGGCACCATCATGGCAAACGGTTACACGGAAACGAACTGGTGGAAGCTGACACCCGACAACACCGGCAGCTACGTCAACGGTACCTGGAAACAGGTGGCGAGCTTTCAGCCCGGCTTCGCGCCCGACGCCTCGGCAGAATCAGTCCTTCCGGATGGAAAATTGATTGTCGCGGGCGGAGAATACAATTTCAACAACTTCTCTTTCACCAACATCACTCAGCTCTACGATCCGGTGAAAGATAAGTGGACCGATGTCACGCCGGACAAAAAGCTGCTTCCCTTCATCGGAGACTCGCCCTCCAACGTATTGCCGGACGGCCGCTTCGTCGTCGCAGAGAAGTTCAAGAAGAAGGTCTTCGCCTTCGATGACAAGACGCTCACTTGGTCTGAACTTCCCTCGATAAACAAACACGATTTCAACGCCGAAGAAGGCTGGGCGCTCCTTCCGGACGGTTCCTTCCTTATCGTGGATGTGAAGGCGCATCCGCAGTCGGAACGGTATATTCCCAGCACCGGCCAGTGGGTCGACGCCGGAAGCACCGTGGTCGATCTGCGAGGTCCGCAGAATTGCTGCGGCAACTGCATTCCCTATGGTCCGAAGGGCAAATGTTACGATCCGCCGGGCGAAACGGGCGCGTCGGTCCTTCGACCGGATGGCACGGTGTTCGCAACCGGCTCCGCACCCGATGGCGAAAGCCATGGCCATACCGCGATCTACAATCCCAAAACCAACACCTGGACGCCGGGACCGGACTTCCCATCGGGCGACGACGCCTTCGATACCGCCAGTACCATCCTGCCGAGCGGCAATGTGCTGGTGACAGGATCGAGCGGTGGCCTTTACGAATTCGATGGCACAAGCCTGACACGTCAAAGCGGCAGTGGTGGCTCTCTCACCAATCTGCCGACAGGCGAGGTGCTGTTAAACGGCTCTGCCGTTTACCAGCCGACCGGGACTTACAAGGCCTCATGGGCACCGACGATTTCGGATTTCCCCGCATCGGTCACACGCGGCCAGACTTACAAGATCTCCGGCACGCAATTTAACGGGCTCTCGCAGGGTTCGTCCTTCGGCGACGAATTCGATTCGCATAGCAACTACCCGCTGCTGCGCATCACCAACAACTCGTCCGGCCATGTGTTTTACGCGCGCACGCACGATCACAGCACGATGGCCGTACAGACGGGCAAGAAAACGGTGTCCACCAATTTCGACGTGCCATCGGGAATGGAAACCGGCGCCAGCAAGCTCGAAGTGGTGGCGAACGGGATTCCTTCGAAGCCGGTAAGCGTGACAGTGAACTAGGGATGCCGACGCGCAAGCGGCCACCGGCTTGCAGCCGCATAGGTGACCAGTGAAGATCGGGCCATGTCAGCGACATGGCCCGATCTGCCTTATGCGGCATGGAAAGACACCTGCGCCACTTTGCAACTGTGGACGCAGATCGTGGGCAAGGTGCGGTTGGCACTCACGCCATGGCTCAACCATTCCTGGCACGTGACCTTGCGCGTGACGGCGCGCGGGCTTGCTACGCCGCTCATCAGCGACGGCACACACGATTTCCAGGTGGAGTTCGATTTTCTCGATCATGTGGTATGGGTTCGCACTGCCGAAGGCCACTCGCGCCAGTTGATGCTGCGACCGATGCCGGTTGCCGAGTTTTACGCAGAGCTAATGCATCTGCTTTCCCAGCTGCGGATCGATCGGCAGATCGACAGAATGCCCAGCGAGATTGTCGACGCCATTCCCTTCGATGAAGACACGGTACATCGCGCCTATGACAAGGAGGGCGCGCAGCGTTTCTGGCGCGTGCTGCTGCGCGTGCACGAGGTGCTTTCGCATTTCCGCACCGGTTTTCTCGGGAAGAGCAGTCCCGTGCATTTTTTCTGGGGCAGTTTCGATCTGGCGGTGACGCGGTTCTCCGGACGACCTGCCCCGCTACATCCCGGCGGCATTCCGCATCTGCCGGACGCCGTCGTCCATGAAGCCTATTCGCACGAAGTGTCGAGCGCCGGCTTCTGGCCGGGCGGCGGACCGATCGACTACGCCGCGTTCTATTCGTATGCGTATCCCGCGCCGGACGGTTTTGCATCGGCGCAGGTGCAACCCGCCGGTGCCTTCTTCAACAAGGAACTCGGCGAAT
>JBJMVL010000037.1:0-6317 GCA_045810735.1 Alphaproteobacteria bacterium | reverse complement strand
TTCGCGTCGATGGCGTAGAGCGTGTTGCTCTCCGTGGCCACGTAAACGACGTCGTGCACACCGGCGCCCTTGATGCGTGCGTTGGTCAGATACAGCGGCTGCGCGTGCACCAGATCGTCAAGCGGGACGACTTCAGCAACTTGAATCGGCCACTGCGCACCGCGCTAGGCGTCAGCACCTCTTCGCTAAAGTTCCAGCCGGTCCTGAGGTTGTCATAGTGATAAGTGACAACGCGGGTCGGACTGGCTGTACCCACTTGCTCTGAAGCAAAGGCGAGTGCAGGGACGGCAGCGCAGACCAGACCCGCGAGCAACGGCCAGGAACGATGGTACGGTGTGTGATGGGTCGCCATGATGAGGGCCTCCGCGCGCTGCTGTGCGCAACGCTGATCGGAAGCAACGGGAGCGCAGTGCTGCGAGTTCCAGTAGTTCCGCGGGTTCGGCCGAGACGTTTTTTTGGTGCCGCTTATTCCACTGCTGCAGCTGCTTTTCGTACGCGAGTTTCGGCGCGGTGCTCAGTTTTTGCTTGCCGACTGATTCGCCATGTGATTCGGTAAGAGCATGGCGATGCGACGGAGCGTGGCGAGAGTTGTGGGGGTGCTGGTCTTCCCCGCCATCTGCGCCGCTGCCATCGCCTATTTTGGCTACTTCACCGTTTGGGGTGAGCGTGGGCTGGTGGCGCTGGCCTCGGGTCAAACCCAGCTTGCCGCCGAACAACAGCAATATGACACGCTCCGCACCGCGCGCGAGCGCCTGCAGCACCGTATCGATCTGCTGAATCAGGGCGACCCGGATATGGTGCAGGAGGTCCGGCGCAACCAGCTGCTGGGCGCGGAAACCGGCGAAGTGCTGGTGCCGCGCAAGCACGGAACCGCTCCCTGATCGCAGCGCCCGCCGCGCTTGCCAAAAAACCGGTGCCTTGCCAAAACCGCTAGGGGTGTTGCCCCCACGCCCAAGGAGCCTTTGGCATGTCCGAACCGGCCCGAAAACAGGAGCCTGAGCAGGCCCCCGACGTCGCGCTGGCCAAGAAATTCTACCGCGACATGCTGCTCATCCGCCGCTTCGAGGAGAAGGCTGGCCAGCTTTACGGCATGGGGCTGATCGGCGGCTTCTGCCACCTCTATATCGGACAGGAGGCCGTGGTGGTCGGCATGCAGGCAGCGCTCAAGCCCGGCGACCAGGTCATCACCGCCTACCGCGATCACGGCCACATGCTGGCGACGGGCATGGACCCCAAGGGGGTGATGGCGGAACTCACCGGCCGCGCCACCGGCTATTCCAAGGGCAAAGGCGGCTCGATGCACATGTTCTCCGTCGAGCAGCGCTTCTACGGCGGCCACGGGATCGTGGGGGCGCAGGTGCCCATTGGCACGGGCCTCGCCTTCTCCAACAAATACAAGAAGAACGGCGCGGTGTGCCTCACCTATTTTGGCGACGGCGCCGCCAATCAGGGGCAGGTCTACGAAAGCTTCAACATGGCCCAGCTGTGGAAGCTGCCGGTCGTCTATGTGATCGAGAACAACCAGTACGCGATGGGCACCAGCGTGGAGCGTTCCAGCGCCACCGCCGAGCTCTACAAGCGGGGCGCGTCTTTCAACATCCCTGGCGAGCAGGTGGACGGGATGGATGTCGAGGCCCTGCATGCGGCAGGCATTCACGCCACCGAGTACGCCCGCTCCGGGAAGGGCCCGATCATTCTGGAGCTGAAAACCTATCGCTATCGCGGGCATTCGATGAGCGATCCCGCGAAGTACCGCACGCGCGAGGAGGTCCAGGAAGTGCGCGAAAAGCGCGATCCCATCGAGCATTATGGCGCGCGGTTGATGCAGCGGGGAGCGGTGCGCGAAGACGAGCTCAAGGTGATGGATAAGGACATCCGCGGCATTGTGAATACCGCCGCGGCGTTTGCCACCGAAAGCCCCGAGCCTGCGCCTGCCGAACTTTACAGCGACGTATACGCGTAGATGGCCACGCAGATTCTCATGCCGGCGCTGTCGCCCACCATGGAGGAGGGCAAGCTCTCGAAGTGGCTCGTCAAGGAAGGCGACGAGGTGCATTCCGGCGATATTCTTGCCGAGATCGAAACCGACAAGGCGACCATGGAATTCGAGGCGGTGGACGAAGGCCGCATCGCCAAAATCCTTGTGCCGGAAGGTGCCGAGGGCGTGAAGGTCAACCAGCCGATTGCGACTTTGATCGCGGACGGCGATGCCGGCGAAGAAGCTGCACCGGTCGCAGCCACGCAAGCCAGAGGCGGGCGCGACGAGACTGGGCAGCAGGCAAGAGCAGAAGTTCGCGACGAAGAGGCGCACGCAAGACCGGCCGCTCGCGCTGGGGACGATACCGAAAGGGCTGAAGCCGCACTCGCCGACACCGAAGTGCCCGAAGGCACGGAAATGGTCACGATGACGGTGCGCGAGGCGCTGCGCGACGCCATGGCGGAAGAGATGCGCCGCGATCCAAACGTCTTTCTGATGGGCGAAGAGGTCGCGCAGTATCAGGGCGCCTACAAAGTCTCACAAGCGTTGCTGGATGAATTCGGGGCCGAGCGGGTGATCGACACGCCGATCACCGAACATGGGTTCGCGGGCCTCGGGGTCGGCGCGGCGTTCGGCGGATTGCGCCCCATCGTCGAGTTCATGACCTGGAACTTCGCCATGCAGGCCATGGACCAGCTGATCAATTCGGCTGCCAAGACTCGCTATATGTCCGGTGGGCAGATGGGCTGCCCGATCGTGTTCCGCGGGCCCAACGGGCCGGCGGCGCGCGTCGCCGCGCAGCACAGTCAGGATTATTCCAGCTGGTACGCGCATGTGCCGGGGGTGAAGGTGATTGCGCCTTACTTTGCCGCCGACGCCAAGGGATTGCTCAAGGCGGCGATCCGCGATGCCAATCCGGTGATCTTTCTGGAAAACGAAATCGTTTACGGCCGCTCGTTCCCGATGCCCAAGCTGGACGACTACGTGGTGCCGATCGGCAAGGCGCGGGTGCTGCGCGCAGGCAAGGATGTCACCATCGTCGCGCATTCCATTTGCGTCGGGCAGATCGTGGAAGCGGCGGAGAAGCTTGCCGCCGAAGGCATCGAGGCCGAACTGATCGATCTTCGCACCCTGCGCCCACTCGATACCGCAACGGTGATCGGATCGGTGAAAAAGACAAACCGCATGGTGACGGTGGAACAGGGCTGGCCCATTTGCTCCATTGGCTCGGAACTCGCGGCGCGCGTGATCGATGAGGCCTTCGATTACCTTGACGCTTCGCCAGCCAGAGTCACCGGCAAGGACGTGCCGATGCCTTACGCTGCCAATCTCGAAAAACTGGCGCTACCATCAGTGGACGACATTGTCGCCGCCGCAAAGACCGTTTTCTATCGGAATTGAGCATGAGCGCTGCGCGCAAGAAAACCCGGAAACCAAACATGGGTTGGCATCGCGGCGGGTGCCACTGCGGCGCCGTGGCGTTCGAGGTGCAGGCTCCGGATGAAGTCGAGCTGGTCGACTGCAACTGCTCGATGTGCGCCAAGACCGGTTATCTCCACCTCATCGTGCCGAAAGCACAGTTCAAATTGATGCGCGGCGAGGACATGCTCGCCACCTACATGTTCAACACCGGCGCGGCGAAGCACATGTTCTGCAAGGTTTGCGGCATCAAATCGTTTTACGTCCCGCGCTCGCACCCGGACGCCTACAGCGTGAACTTCCGCTGTCTCAATCCGGAGGAGTTCAAATCCATCATGACTACGGAGTTCGATGGTCAGCAGTGGGAACTGCATGCGGGCGAACTCTCGCAGCTGGAGCCGAACTGATGGCGACGAACATCCTCATGCCGGCGCTGTCACCCACCATGGAGGAGGGCAAGCTCTCCAAATGGCTGGTGAAGGAAGGCGACGAGGTTCACTCCGGCGATATCCTTGCGGAGATCGAAACCGACAAGGCGACCATGGAATTCGAGGCGGTGGACGAAGGCCGCATCGCCAAAATTCTCGTGCCGGAAGGCAGCGAAGCCGTGAAGGTGAACCAGCCCATCGCCGTGCTGCTGGGCGAGGATGAGGACGCCAGCGCGGGAACTGCGCCTTCGGGTCCGGTCGACATCTCATCGGCAATGGCGTCGATCAAGGATGCCGTTTCGAAAGAAACAGGAAAGGCATCCCAAGGAGTAAGGAGTGCTGCAAAGCAGCAAATACCCCAACAGGTCCCCCCGCCGGGAGATTCAAAAACTAACACCCCCGCCCCCGCAGACCGGGGGAGAGGGGAGGGTGAGGGGAATGCAAAGCAAATCGCGCCATCCGAGCAAAAATCGAACGGCCGCATCTTTGCCTCGCCGCTGGCAAAACGGATGGCTGCGCAGACCGGTGTTGATCTCGCGACGGTACGCGGCTCGGGACCGCGCGGACGCATTGTAAAATCTGACATTGAAGCGACGCAGAAAAGTGGTGGGAAGCGTGTGCCCGCGGTCGGAGCCGCAACCGTTGCAGCGAAGAGCGAGGCCGGTGTTGGGGGCATCGCACCCTTGGCGGATGCGAAGCTGTTCTTCAGGCCGGAAGACTACGAAGAGATCCCGCACGACTCGATGCGAAAATCGATCGCCAGGCGACTCTCGTCGGCGAAGACTCTTATCCCGCACTACTATCTCACCATCGACTGCAACATCGACCGATTGCTGGAAGCGCGTTCACGGCTTAACGAGAAGAGTCCCAAAGGTGACGGCGCTTACAAGCTCTCCGTGAACGATTTCATCGTGAAAGCCTGTGCGCTCGCGCTTATGCGCGTGCCGGAAGTCAATTCCAGCTGGACGGAAACCGCCATGCTTCGTCACAAGCATGCCGATGTCGGCGTGGCGGTGGCGCTGGATTTTGGCCTCATCACGCCCATCGTGTTCCACGCCGAGGAAAAGGGCCTTGCGCAAATCTCCAATGACGTGAAGTCCCTGGCCGCGCGCGCCCGCGCCAAGAAACTCAAGCCGCAGGAGTTCGAAGGCGGCACGTTTGCTATCTCCAATCTCGGTATGTTCGGCATTCGCGAGTTCACCGCTGTGATCAATCCGCCCCATGCCGCCATCCTTGCGGTTGGCGCGGGCGAGCAGCGCCCTATCGTGCGCAACGGCAAGATCGAAAGCGCAACGCTGATGACGGTGACGATGTCCTGCGATCACCGGGTGGTGGACGGCGCCACCGGCGCGCGCTTCCTGCAGGCGTTCAAGGGCTTCATCGAAGAACCGGCTTCGATGCTGCTATAGTCCTGTCGAGGGACCATGAGCGACATGGAAGCCATTCTGGAAACCGGCGCTGCCGCAGGCATCGAGTACGCCGCCTCGCGCATGGCCGAACACGGAATGGAGGCCGGCAAATGCGCCAATTGCGGCGCGCCGCTCATCGGCCCCTACTGCGCGGTTTGTGGGCAGGAACGCGATACGCATCGGCGTTCCATCAAAGGCCTGCTGCACGATTTTGTTTCAGACATCGCGAGCCTCGACAGCCGGCTGCTGCACACCGCGCAGGCCTTTCTTCTGCAGCCGGGCGAGCTGCCGCGCGCCTTCCGCGAAGGGCGCACGCGCCGCTACGTGCCGCCGCTGAGGCTCTATTTTTTCGTCACCCTCGTCTTCTTTCTGATTCTGGGCGGCTTCAACATCGCCATCATGCAGCTTCAGATCATTGCGACGCCCGTCAAAGTGTTTCATGACGCGAAGGGCGACGCCTTCATTCGCAACCCGGCCTCTGATCCCGATGACTCCGACCGGAAAAACGTCCCCAAGCTGATTCCCATTCCAAAGTCGAAGGCGAATGAAAAGGGAGGGCCCTTTAGTTTCTCGACCCGGGCATTTTTCTTCCAGCCCATCGGGATTCATCCGTCCGTTCTCTCCAGGGAAATGCGCGCGCGCATCGAGCGCAATCGCGCGACGGCCGATGAGGCCATCGAAAGCAATGTCAAGGACCCGGTGAAGGCGGCGGGCCGAAGGAAACTGCGTGGCTGGATCGACACCCATCTTTTCGGCGGCCTCTCGCGGCTGGCCGCGAATCCCGCAGCGCTCAACGAGCCGCTGACCACCTGGATTCCGCGGGTGTTGTTTCTGCTGCTGCCGCTTTACGCCGTACTGCTGGCCCTCTTCTACTGGCGGCAGCGCAAGAAGTTCTACTTCGTGGATCACCTCATCTTCTCGCTCAGCGTGCATACCTTCACCTTTGTTGCCCTCATCGTTGCAGTGGGCTTGGCGCAGCTGGTGTCCGGCGTTCTCGTGTTTTGGTTCCTGCTCGGCTCGATCGGCGTATACGTATTTCTGTCGATCCACCGTTTCTATGAGCAGAGCTGGTTCTGGACGACG
>JBJMVL010000036.1:0-4178 GCA_045810735.1 Alphaproteobacteria bacterium | reverse complement strand
TGGGCGCGTTGGCGCGTGCTGGTCCAGAGACACACGGATTTCCGGCAAGCAGGAATCGCAGCGGTCGCTCCGCTGCTTTGGTGATGCCGATGCGCGGGGTGGCCAGAATGGCTTGCGCTTGATAGCCGTCGTCGCGTAACTGTAACTCCGAATCCTCGCTCAGCAGGTCCACTCCATTGTGCGCGGCGCGCGTGATGCCGAAGGCCTGGCAAAGCCGTCCCGGTCCCGAGGTGAGCAGGCGCGGCGTAGCGTGTGGCAATCCGCGGAACGCCGCCATTTGTGCAAGGCCCGTGAGTGGTTCGAGTGCGCGAACGAGAAGAGAACCCGCCTGCCCTTCTCGCTCGCACGAGACATTGAGGCAGCTATGCATGCCGTAGATGAAGTAGACGTAAGCATGCCCAGCCGGGCCGAAGAGTACCGAATTGCGCGCCGTGCGGCCGGCGGCAGCATGCGCGGCCGGATCGCCATTGCCAATGTAGGCTTCCACCTCGACGATGCGGCCTACCAGCAACGCCTCGGGTGTCCGGCGAACCAGCAGCTTGCCCAACACTAGGCGGGCGACGAGATCTGGCGGCGATTCGAAGAGGGCGCGGCGGAGTAACACGCCCGGATTTGCTTCTCGAGCCGCTCCTGAACCGGCAGGGGTATTTGCGATGAATGCATCCAAAACGAGAAACGACCTCCCTCTCTCTCACATCTTACGGAGTATGGGATCGTCCGAAAGCGAGCAGTGGACGACTGAGAAATGGAAGGGGACCTCTCGAAGATGACAAAACGATCGATGACGCGAATACTGGCACAAACAATGGGAGTGGTTCTGCTGTTGGCAGGTGCCGCGGCTTCTGCGCAGCGGATTCCCGCCGGAACGAAGGTGACAGTGCGGCTTGCCGAGGAGCTTGATTCCGGCAAAACCACCGCGGGGCAGACCTGGAGCGGCACGGTGGTGAATGACGTCACCGATCGTAGCGGCAGGGTCCTCGCGCGGGCCGGTTCACCAGCCAGCGGTGTAGTGAGCGATGCCAAAGACTCTGGGCGACTCCATGCGCCCGGCATCCTTTCCGTACGTCTGACCCGGGTAAACAATCTCTCCGTGCACACGGACACCATCACACGCGATGGCCAAGGCCATACGAAGAGCAACGTGACCAAGGTTGGGGGTGGCACGGCGGCAGGTGCGCTGATCGGCGGACTGGCGGGCGGCGGCAAAGGCGCCGGCATAGGTGCGTTGGCGGGCGCCGGCGCGGGCACCATCGGCGCATTGGCGACGGGCAAGCGCCAAGCGAAGATTCCTTCCGAAGCCACGCTGACCTTTACCACTACCACCCGTCAAGCGAGTGAATGATTACTGGCGATAAGCATCGCTCTGGTGGAATGAGAGTTGGAATCGTTGCTATGCGCTCTGCTTTGCTAACTCTCGTTCTTCTCGGTATGGCTCCACTGAGTTTGCCGGCACAGACGTTACAGAATCGCGCACCAGCGGTCGGCGATACTGCGCCGAACCCTGCGCTTACGCTACCCGCCGGTACAAAGCTGATGGTGCGGCTCGATCAGCAGCTTGATTCCTCGAGCGCCATCCAGGGGCAGAGCTGGACCGGTACGCTGGTCAACGACATCCCGGTTGGCAATCGCGTCGCGCTCAAGAGTGGCACTCACGTCGACGGGCTGGTCGTCGCCATGAAGCGTGGCGGACACTTCCGCGAATCCGGCAGCCTCTCGCTGCGGCTGATTCGCGTGAACGATGCGGCCGTCGCCACCGATGTCCTGACGCGCGACAAAGAAGGCCACTGGAAGAGCGGATCCAAGATTGGCGGCGGAACGGCACTGGGTGCGGCGATTGGCGGCCTCACGGGTGGCGTCACAGGTGCGGTGGTGGGTGGCGCGGTAGGTGCCACTACAGGCGCGATCGCCGCGACAACTTCGGGCAAGAAGCAGCCAGCTATCCCGACCGAAGCGGTCCTGACCTTTACCGTGCAATAAGCCGGCGGTTAGTTCACTCCCTAACCGCCGCAAGCACCTCTTCGGCGTGGCCTTCGGGCTTTACTTTCGCGAAGATACGGGTCAGCTTGCGGTCCGGGCCGATCAGGAAGGTGGTGCGCTCAATGCCTCGCACCTTCTTGCCATACATATTTTTGTCCTTCATCACGCCAAACTGATTGCAAACTCGTTCGTCTACATCTGCAAGGAGTGTGTAGGGCAGGTCGTACTTCTCTTTGAACTTCTTCTGCGCCTTGGGTGTATCGCGAGAAATCCCGAGCACGACAACACCGGCCTTCTGCAGCTTTTTGAACGTATCACGGAAGCCGCAGGCCTCAATGGTGCAGCCGGGCGTATCGGCGCGCGGATAGAAGAAGAGGACAACGGGCTTGCCGCTATAGTCGCTCAGGTGAACCGTTTCGTCATTCTCGTTCTGTAAAGTGAAGTCTTCGATCGTATCTCCGACCTGCATGCTGCTTCCTCCGCCGCTTTCTCTTTATTTCAGGACAGCTACCATGTTAGCTGCAGCCCTGCGGCTGCGGAGTGTGTCATGAAGCGTCGTTGGCATTTGAGCGCGGGGACGGCAGCCATCGCTTTGGTAGGCGCCGGCGTCCTCCTGGCGCAGTATCCCGGACACATCGACACCCACGAGAAGGCGGCTCCGACGAGCACGCTTCGCTCCATCGCGGTGCTGGAGTGGACCGGCGACCGCAACCGCCCCAGTGCCACGCGGCTGGTGCCGGTATCGCTGTTTGACGGAGATCATCTGCAGGATGGCGGTCTCTACCTGGCTCGCCCGGTGCCGCTAGCGCTCGATAGCGGGACGGAGTACGAAGTAGAAGGCTCGGGCAGGCCCCAGGGGTGGTTCGATATCGATGGCGCGCGCGAGATCGGCAACGACTGGTTCGGGTTTGGCAACTGGAAGCCCTATGTCCCCCCGCCGCCAAAGAAGCTGCACCCGTCGCGCAATCCGCCTACCGTGGTGGGGAACAAATCCGAGGACGAAGACAAGCCGCATTTTGTGCGACGCGATCAGAGCACAGGCTCGTCGAATACGGGCGGCGCAACAAACGCCGGTTCTGCGTCTTCGGATAAGACTTCAAACCAAACGCAAGCTTCTTCAGCTCCGGTCGATCCGGACAGGCCCAAGCTGCGGCGCAGGACAGAGGACAGCGCACCTGTCCAGCAACAAGCCGCCGCAGCGCCGGAGTCGCCGAGCAAAGCGCCCGACGCGGATCGCCCGCACCTCACGCATGGCAAGCCGGAAGATCTGAAAAACGAACCGAAGCCGCTGGAGCTGACGCCAGTTGCGATGGGCCAGACGGTCGCGGTCTCCGACGCCAACAAGGTTGGGACACAGTCGTTCGCCTATGAGTGGAGCAGTCCTGCGGACGCGGACAACGCGCGGAAGGACTTGGAAGCAGAAGCAGTCAAGCTGCTGGCCGCTGCAGCACCCGCGCCTTCGCAAGGCATCGCGACGACTCCGAAAAAGCAAACCGCTACCACGCACCACGTGACCGCCCACAACACTGCGCAGCGCAGGAAAGCGAAGCCGCTCGAAACTCCATCTCCGCTCACAGATGTGCAGTTCAGTGCCTTTGCTCTTACCTATGGGAGCGGCGCCACGCTGGTGTTGACCGCGCGCGAAGCGGCGAGCACGCGCTCCATCGCGGTGATTGCTTTGCAGGATATTTACGGCAAGATTCAAGTGCTATGGCACTCGATCACGGATGATACGCACCTGGATGTAACGCCGCGCATGAAGCTCATCGATGCGGTGGATCCACGCGGTGATGGCCGTGCCAATCTGCTCTTCGAGCAGCGCAACGATACCGATCGTCGGTTCGCGCTCTATGCCGTGGGCGCCACTGAAGCAGAGCAGGTTTTTGCTACGGATCCTCTGCCCCTGCATCCAGTCGCGCAGCAGAACGATTGATCGCAATCCTTACGGATGCGGTAGCTGCGTATTGTCCCAGCCTCCGCCCAGCGCTTTCACCAGCTGCACACTGGCCGCGAACTGCCGCGTGGTGATGTCCGCTGCCGTGCGGCGATTGCTCAACTCGATCGTCTGCGCGGTGATCACCTGCAGGTAAGTCGTGAGTCCCCCCTTGTATTGATTGGTGGAGATCTGCAACGAACGCTCTGCATCCGCGACTGTCTGCTGCTGTGCCGCTGCTTCCTGGTTGAGGATGCTCAATGCGGCG
>JBJMVL010000035.1:0-5172 GCA_045810735.1 Alphaproteobacteria bacterium | reverse complement strand
TAGCCGGAGCGCGCCCGGGCGACGCAGCAGTTCGGATCGCAGACGATCCAGGCGGACTAATTGGGAAATACGTATACAAATATCAGCGACTACGTGCATCCGGTCAAACCGTAATCATCGATGGTCTATGCGCGTCAGCTTGTACGATCGTCCTTGCGGCCATCCCTTCGCGCAGAATTTGCGTAACTTCACAGGCAAGCCTTGCCTTCCACGCGGCGTGGGATTACGGCTCGCATGGACGGGCCGTCACGAACCAAGGAGCAACCGGAATGCTCTATTCGATGTACCCAACTCCTGTGCGACAATGGATCGCTCATCGCGGCGGTCTAACCCCCCGCACCATCTTCCTTCGAGGAAAGCCGCTAAAGGGAATGTATCGCTCGTGCAATTTCGCTGCGGAGGCATCTGCGCGACCTTGACACGCAGTCGAGCGCAAGAATGCCCCGTCGGGTTGAGGGGCGACGACGGATCCATATTCCGCTAACGCGACGTTGTGATTTCAGGACACGTCGGTGAGGCGCGATAGTGCGTTTGCACCCGAACACCGCTGATCCAGCAGCAGCATGGCTTGCTCAAGAGAGATTGCGGGAAGGAAAATCGGGCGGCAGCGCAGTGAACCTCAATTAACCGCTCGTTAACCATATGCGTACAGGCTCAGAGAGACCTGGGATCGTTTATCCTTGGGTGGCGGGCGAATGCCCGTGGGAGCTCGATGGAGCAACGGCATGTCTGTGCGCGAGATGCAAGCCGACGCAAACTTGCTTTCAGCATTTGCTATGATGATTGTTGGTGCGTTGGGCGCTGGCCTTCCGATGGCGCTGGTGATTATTTGGCTTTGTGCCTGACGTGTGCTTAGCAAACCGGCACTGGGTTGCTGCCGCATGGTTGCTTTCTATTCCGACCCGCGGCCGCGCGGTAGCCCCCAATCTGAACCAAACCAGCATCACTCAAGGCGGAGAATTCTAAAGCGGCCCGCGCGCTGTCCTGCGCTCGGAGAGCCCTCCAGCACTTCAGAACACACAGCACACTGCGACGCTCGGCGCTTGCTTGACGCAGATCAAGGGGATGACGGTCACCTTCGGGTGACCAAGGTGCGGTTCCTTGGCAGCCGCCATTATCGCATTTGATCGTAGACGTCTGCGAGGAAATGATCGAAATTCTCGATCCTAATGAGACCGAGACGCGGATATTCCATATCGGTCACGATGTAGAGCGCGACGGTCAGGGTTCCCGCAAAAAGCACCATATGTATCCAGCTGTGCCCTGCGCTCGCGGCCATACCGAACGCGGCGAGCAGTGAGCAGCCCAGCCCAAGGCCAAAGAGCATAAAGTAGATGATCTGCGGCGGATGTTTTTCAGCGGCACCTGTTCGCAGACGTGCAACCTCGAAGAGGCTATTGAGCGCTGGGAGCGACAAAGCGCATGCAGGACGGTAGTTCGGTTGCGGGCAAGCCGCCACCGCCGCGTCCCATACTTGGTTCTTGAGTTCAAGCAGCCTTCTTTCTTGCTGATCCGAAAAATGTTCCGCTCGCTCGACCAGCAAGAAATCGTGCGCCATTCGATATAGATCGACCCGAGCGCGGACATATTCTTTGAGGCTGCTCTGGAGACTGCGCGCGTCGTCTCCGCCGAATAGGCTTAGTCGGTCATACGCCGTGGTGGCCGCCGTCGCTTCCTGAATGACCAACTGTCGGCGATCATCGAAGCGTTGCAGCGCACCCGAGATGGTGAATGCCAGCAGCAGACCCATTAAGCCGAATATCGCGCTCTCGACGGTCGCTAACCCTCCGGTGCCCTCGGTGCCGTTCCGCTTGCGATACCGCAAGCCGAGGTCCCGACCCAGACGTAGCGAGATAAGTGAGCCGACGAAAAATAATGCCGCAATGGCTATCGCAAAGAGCATGAAGATCATTGAGCGAAATCTCCGATCGGAAGCGGGCCGTCGGTGCCGGTCTATAAACGCTTCGCGCTCAGTTCAGTTCGGCGACCGCCCTTACCCCTCCCGTCATAATTCGGTCATGCGAAATGATAACGGTAGGTGCTGCAACCAAAACTGCTAACGCGTAGTTGTGACCGTCGCAGGGAACTTTGAAACTGGAGGTTACCTATGCGTGGCGCCCTGATCGGGGCCGGCGATTGGGCCTTTACGCCGCGTCTTTGGTCGTAAACGAGCTTGCCCATGTCGTCGGCCAACTCGCGGTAATGTAAGCCGACCCGCATAGCTCGCGTTTCGCCGATCCATCGCCAAGTTGGCAGTTTGTTCCTGCCGAAATACTTGGCTTTCCGAGAGGTCGGATGCAAACTCGATCAGGAGTCCGCGGCTCCGATGCAAGCTGCCGCAGCCGTCATGGAAGTGACTATGAGTCTTGATGAACCTTCCGCCGCCGCTTCTCGAGTTGAGGTCGCCAATGACGTTGACGAGGAATCGCTTGCAGAGGTGATGCGTGTCGTACCTCTCGGGGCCGGTGTTCTCGCCGGCAGCGCTGTGGCACTTCTGGTGCTCGGCTACTTAGCCATCTATCTCCTTGTCTTCCTTCCGCGCGGTACGGTGGGCTAGGAAATGTCCGAACTGCATCCTGAGATACATGAGCGGCGTATCCTTGGCACCGAATTGTTGTGGGCCGTCGGTGTCGGCATCTTGATTGCGGCGACCCTTAGCACCATCGTGTTCACCGCGCTTACCCGTGACATCAATCCGCCCAGCAACGTCGAACGGATCGATCCCAAGACGCTGCACCTATCCGGCGAATTTACGGAGCAGAACCTCGGCACGACCGTGGATGCAGACGGCGCCGTGACCGCGCGGGTCATTGCCACCCAGTTTACGTTTGTGCCACGATGCATTGCCGTGCCGGAGGGCCGACGAATTACTATGCGCTTCGCCGCGCCTGACGTCATTCACGGGCTCCTGATCACCGGCACTAATGTGAATACCATGGTCGTGCCAGGTTTCGTTTCACAAGTGCACACCGAATTCACAAGGACCGGTGATCTTCTGATGCCGTGCCATGAATATTGCGGTCTCGGCCACAGCGAAATGTGGGCGACCGTGCAGGTAGTGCCGCAGAACGAGTTCAAGCCCGATCAGGACAGGAGAGTTGCCTGTGCGAAACGCTGACAAGCTTTGTCTCGCGCATTCGTGGGTAGCGTTCGCGGCTTTCCTGGCCGCGGCGGTACTCGGCACCTGGCAAATGTGGGTACGAAGCCCGTTGGGCGCGCACGTCGGCACGCCCGGACAGTATTTCATGTCCGTTACTGCGCATGGCGTGGCGATGGCATATGTGCTGACCACCTTCTTCATCATGGGCTTCGGCTATTTCGTCGCGGTCACCGCACTCAACCGCCCTCTGCCCGGCCTATTGTGGGCATGGTCCGCATTCTGGATGGCCATCGTAGGCGTGTTGATGGTGCTGTTGCCTATCGCAATGGGGCAGGCAACCGTTCTCTTCACCTTCTATCCGCCGCTCACGGCAAGCCCTTGGTTCTATATCGGACTGGTGTTGATCGTCGTCGCGTCATGGGTTTGGTGCGGGCTAATGATTGTGGCGATGTGGGAGTGGAAACGCGAAAATCCCGGCAAGCCCGTCCCGCTTGCAATGTTCGGGACCGTGTCGAACGCCGTCATGTGGCTGTGGACGACCGTTGGCGTCGCAGTCGAGCTTATCTTTCAGGTCATACCAGCCGCTATCGGATATGTGCAGACCGTCGACGTCGGTCTGGCCCGGACGCTGTTTTCCTGGACGCTGCACGCCATTGTCTATTTTTGGCTGATCCCGGCCTACATTGCTTTTTATACAATCGTGCCGCGTGCGGCCGGCGGACGCCTCTACAGCGACACCATGGGGCGCGTTACCTTCATTCTCTTCTTAGTCTACAGCCTGCCCGTAGGCATGCACCATCTGATGATGGACCCCGAGCATGGAAATGGCACGAAGTTCATACAGGTGCTTCTCACTGCCTTCGTTTCCGTCCCTACCCTGCTGACCATTTTCACCATCACCGCATCCCTGGAAATCGCGGGAAGGCTGCGCGGCGGGCGTGGACTGTTCGGATGGATCGCAGCGCTGCCGTGGGATCGCCCCACCGTACTCGCCACCGGACTTGCGTTCGTCATGCTCGGGTTCGGAGGCTTCGGTGGGCTAATCAATATGGGCTATGGGATGAATGCCATGATTCACAACACCTCGTGGGTCACCGCACATTTCCATCTGATCTTTGGCGGCTCCGTCGTCATCATGTATTTCGCCATTGCTTATGAAATGTGGCCACGGCTGACCGGCCGGGAGCATCCCTCGCGCGGCTTGCTCCGCCTGCAGCTATGGCTTTGGTTCATCGGCATGATGGTGATGACATTGCCTTGGCACTGGCTCGGCCTTCAAGGTCAGTGGCGACGGGTAGCCAACTTCAACTACGCCGACCCTATCATCGCGGGTTGGGGGCCTCTGGTCATTCTTTCCTTCGGAGGCGGTCTCGTCCTGCTTCTTTCTGCGCTGCTGTTCACGCGCAACCTGTTCGTTCTGCACCGAGGAACGATCGTTGTGATAGCCCGGCCGCTTTATGCGCTTGCCGTGCACCCGCCGCAGCGCGTACCCGCCGCGCTCAACGGATTTGGGTTGTGGAACGTTCTTGTACTTGTCCTAATGCTGTTCGCTTACGGCTATCCAATTGCGCAATTCATAATCACACCGTCCCCGAGCGCCATAGTTCATCGGATGAGCGCGCAATGACAGAGGAACCTGCCAGACAATCCGAACCACACGTCCTGGATCAGCCGTGGCGCATCTGGGCGAGCGTTGCCGTGATCAGTATTCTGGCGGCGGGCGTCTTGCTCGGCGTCATAATAATTCCAGTCGTACAGGGAAGCGGCGCCGGCCTTGATGCATACACTGCAATTTGCCGCGCGCTCGGGATCCTGCCCGGCTCCCCAGCAAGGCGACAAAGCCCCGACCGAGCACCCTCCGCTCCTGTATCGCACGTGGTATGGACTTCGGACGTTCTGCAAATCCTTGCGAACGCAAAGCCGGAACGTGGACGCGCGAAAGTCCTTGAAGTTTGCGCCGCCTGTCACGGCGAACAGGGAGTTTCAGCGGCTCCCGAATTTCCCCATCTGGCCGGGCAGACTGGAGCGGCGATCTACAAACAACTGCATGATTATAGAACGGGCAGCCGCAC
>JBJMVL010000034.1:0-27677 GCA_045810735.1 Alphaproteobacteria bacterium | reverse complement strand
GCATGGCGTTGAGTTTTGCAGCCCGTGCGGAAGCCAGGACCGTTGCCGATGTAATCGCGCAGCTCTGCCGGAATTGTCTGTAGAACGCTTGCCCGAACTCGATAGACCCGATCTGCAGAAAATGACTCGCCTGCGGGAAGAGGCGGAGCAGCTTGCCGCCGCACTCCCGCCCCTGCTGGCCGATGCCGGGCGTCTCGCTTCCTCTATAAGCCTTGGCATTCACGGCCGGCGCAAGGCGGGGAGCGGCGAAAGCTTCTGGCAGTTCCGCCGCTATGCATCGGAAGATCCTGCTGCGGCCATCGATTGGCGTCAGTCAGCCAAATCGCAGCATCTGTTCGTGCGCGAGCGCGAATGGGAAGTCGCGCAGGCCGTGTGGTTCTGGCGTGACGGGTCGGCGACAATGCGTTTCGCGTCGCAAACCGCGAACCTCAGCAAGATCGACCGCGCGACGGTCCTGCTGCTGGCGCTGGCCTCATTGCTCTCGCGAGGCGGTGAACGGGTTGGGCTGCTCGGCGGCAAGCACGCGCCCGCGTATGGGCGGGTGGGATTGCAGCGCCTTGTTCATGAATTGACTGAAGCACGGCGGCCGGACGATCCGTTGCCGCCGGACGCGCAAACCGGCCGCGGAGCACAACTTGTCTGGCTGAGCGATTTTCTGTCGCCCCCGCAAGACATCAGGAACGTCGTGCTGCGGCTCGCGGCTGCAGGCTTCACCGGTCATCTCGTTCACATCATCGACCCGGCTGAAGAGGACTTTCCGTTCGAAGGACGGGTCCGGTTTGAGGCACTCGGCAGAGCTGAGAGCGAGATCTTTGGCCGTGCGGAATCTGTGAAGGCACTCTACACGCAACGGTTCCGCGCTCATGCGGAACAAGTTTCCAGCTTGGCGCGGCAGTTCGGCTGGAGCTACGTCGCACATCGAACCGACTGCAGCGCGGCCTCTGCCTTGGCAACCCTTTATTCCGCAGTTGGCGGGGATGCTGTGCGGCGGACAGCCTAGATGCTTGGCGGACTGAGTTTTGTAGCGCCATGGATTCTTGTGGGATTGATCGTCCTGCCGGCGATTTGGTGGTTGTTGCGTGTCACGCCGCCGGCGCCCGCGCATGTATTCTTTCCACCCTTGGGTTTCCTGCGCGGCTTGAAATCCGCCGAAAAGACGCCGGCGCGCACGCCTTGGTGGCTTCTCGCGATACGGATGATCGTGGCGGCACTCATCGTGGTTGCGCTCGCCGAACCCATTTTGGGTGCCGCTCCGGCATCGCGCGCAACGGGCCCGCTCGTGCTGTTTGTCGACAACGGCTGGACGGCCGCGCACGCCTGGAGCGAACGGCAGGCTGCCATGGCAGATGCAGTAACCACTGCCGCGAGGGCCGCCCGTCCGGTCGCAATTGTGCCCACCGCCGCAGCGCAACCGCCCACGATCACGATGTTGGACGGCGGCAAGGCGCTGCGTACCGCAGAAAATCTCAATCCTGAACCGTGGCTACCGAACCGGATGCGCGCCGCAGCAGCATTGGCCAAGGCGCATTTCACCATGTCACCCGAAATTCTCTGGTTCAGTGACGGCCTGGATGATGGCGATTCCGAGAAGGCCACGCGGACTCTTTCTCGCGTTGGACATGTGACCGTTATTGCGGATTCGTCGGCAAACGTACCGCTGGCACTTCGTCCAGAGACGAGCGAAGCGGACGGATTCCGGGTGACAGTAATTCGTCCCGATAATGACGTTGGTCCGCGCCGCGGCGAGGTACTCGCGCTGGGCGCCCGCAGCGAAGTTCTGGCCACGGCGCCATTTCAATTTTTGCGCGGCAGCGAAACAGCGGGCGCGCGATTGCGCCTGCCATTGGAAGTGCGCAATGAGGTGCAGCGTCTCACGGTTGCGCACGAAGATTCGGCGGGTGCCGTTCGCCTGCTGGACAGGAGCGCGCGGCGCCGCTCCGTCGGCCTCGTGTCCGCGAGCAATATGGAGAACGAGCAGCCGCTGCTGTCCGATGTCTATTACCTCCAACGCGCTCTCTCGCCTTACGCCGAGCTGCACAAAGGAACCGTGGAGGATGTTGCCAACCGCGATGTCTCCGTACTGGTGCTATCGGACATCGGCAAAATTGCTGGAGTGGATCGAGATCGCGTGATCAAATTTGTTGCCGGCGGCGGCGTCCTGGTTCGCTTTGCTGGCGGCAGAATGACCGAAGGCGTCGACGACCTGATTCCGGTCCGGCTGCGAACCGGCGGCCGCTATCTTGGTGGTGCGCTGGCATGGGCAACCCCTCAGCACCTTGCCCCGTTTCCCGAATCGAGCCCGTTCCGCGGGCTTGCTTCTCCTCGCGACGTGACAGTATCGCGCCAAGTTCTGGCAGAGCCATCGCTCGAATTGGGAGAACGCACCTGGGCGCGCCTGACGGATGGAACACCGTTGGTAACCGCACAACAGCGCGGACGCGGATGGATCGTGCTGTTTCATGTTACGGCCAGCCCATCTTGGTCGTCGCTGCCGCTGTCGGGCCTTTACGTGGACATGCTCCGCCGTCTGCTCGCTCTTGCGGGAGGCACGCGCCCGAGCGATCTGGTGACCGACGGTTCCGTAGCATTTCCACCGATCGCCACGCTGGACGGATTCGGCCGGTTGCAGAAGCCGCCGCCAGATACGTTGCCCATTCGAGGTCGCCAACTTGCGCATTTGAAGGCGTCGCAAGCGCATCCTCCGGGCCTGTACGGCGCCGCCGGCAGCGAAGTTGCCCTTAATGCTGTGGACGCAGATACGAGCCTCAAAGCGTTCGGCGATCTTGGTGTACGCACACGACCTTACGCAGGTAGCGCGGCACTCAACCTTCAGACGCCGCTGCTGTTGCTGGCGTTGCTGCTGCTCTTGATTGACGTCCTGATTTCCTTGTGGCTCCGCGGTTATCTCATGAATGCCCGCCATTGGTTTGCGTTGGGGCCGGCCGCGTTGGTCGTCCTGTTTGCGACCGTTAATCAGCAGTCCGCGCGCGCAGACGATTTCGACATGCGCGCGGCGCTCGACACGCGCCTGGCGTACGTCATTACCGGAATTCCTGAAGTCGACGAGATGAGCAGGGCCGGGCTGACAGGGCTCGGCCTCTACCTCAAGGCGCGTACATCTTACGATCCGAAAGAGCCGGCGGGCGTCAACCTGGACGCCAACGATCTGGCCTTTTTCCCACTCCTGTATTGGCCGATGAATGCACGCGAGCATGATCTTTCCGCCAAGGCGCTCGCGAAAGTCGCCGACTACATGCGCAATGGCGGCACCATTCTTTTTGACACGCGCGATCAAAGCGCGGCGGCGGGAGCACGGTCGCCGGGCGAGCAGACGCTGCAGCGCCTGATCGGCAAACTCGATCTGCCGCCGCTGCAGCCCGTGCCCTCGGACCACGTGCTCCGCAAATCGTTTTACCTTCTGCAGGATTTTCCCGGGCGTCGGGCGGGCGGAAAGGTCTGGGTCGAAGCCTTACCCCCGCCGGACCCGGATGCCGGGTCGGCGCCAGCGCGCGGTGGCGACAGCGTGTCTCCGGTGATCATTGGCGGCAATGATTGGGCATCGGCATGGGCGGTGGATTCATCGGGACAGCCGATCGCGGATGTTGAAGGCGGCGACCAGCAGCGCGAAATGGCGGTGCGGTTCGGCATCAACGTGGTGATGTACGCGCTCACCGGAAACTACAAGACGGACCAGGTCCATGCGCCGGCGCTGCTCGAACGCATGAGGCGGTAGGTGCATTACGGCATAGATTTCGCGCCGCACTTGCCCCTGTGGGCCTTCTGGACATTTTTCGCGCTCGCAGCCGCGGCGACCATTCTTTCCTTCTTTCTGCGCGCGCCGGGTGCCTGGGCGCGCGGTCTGGCCTTGGCCACTGTCCTGCTTGCACTGGCAAATCCGCTGATCGTGCGCGAAGCTCGCGAGGGCATGCCTGACGTTGTTGCGCTTGTCGTGGATCACTCGGCGAGCATGAACATGCGCGGGCGGCGGAGCCAAGCAGACGCCGCCGCTGAGCAACTCGCCAAGCAATTGTCTGCGGACAAATCCCTCGAGGTGCGGCGCGTCGATGTCACCACGCGTGCCGGAGAAGACACCGGAACGCAGCTGTTTGCCGCTTTGCAGAATGCGTTAGCGTCAGCGCCGCCGGACCGCATCGCGGGCGCAATAGCTGTTACGGATGGCGAGGTCCATGACGCCCCGCCAAGCGGGAAGAGGGCCCTTAACGCGCCGCTACACGTGCTGATTGCCGGTCAGCACGACGAGCAAGATCGCAAGCTTTCGGTGATCAACGCCGCTCGCTTCGCGATCGTCGGACAGGCCGCGGATATCACGCTGCGCGTGGATGATTTCGGCGCTCAGCCCGGCGGCTTGGCCGAGGTCGCAATTCGCGTCGATGGTGTAGATGCGGGCATGCGGACAGTGCCAACCGGCCACAACACATCGATTCACGTGCTCATCTCCCACGCCGGAGAGAATGTCGTGGAGATCGATGCCCGGCCGCGCGCGGGTGAATTGAGTTTGCTGAACAACCGGGCTGTCGTTCCGATAACGGGCGTGCGCGACCGTTTGCGCGTGCTGCTTGTCTCGGGCGAGCCGCATGCCGGTGAGCGCGTCTGGCGCTCCCTCCTCAAGGCAGATCCGTCTGTTGACCTGGTGCATTTCACGATCCTGCGGCCGCCAGACAAACAGGATGCGACGCCGATCAGCGAACTCGCCCTGATTGCGTTTCCCACGCGAGAGCTGTTCGTTGAGAAGCTATCCGGATTTGATCTTGTCATCTTCGATCGCTGTAACACCGGTGGCGGCCTCTCGCTCATTCCGCTCGCCTACTTCGAGAACATCGCCCGTTATGTCGAGAACGGCGGCGCCTTGCTGCTCGCATCAGGCCCGGAATTTGCCGATCAGCTAAGTATCTACCGGACGCCGCTTGCGGCTGTCTTGCCCGCGCAGCCAACCGGAGAGGTGATCACGCAGCCGTTCAAACCCGTTGTTACGGAAGCGGGCATGGCACATCCGGTGACGCGCGACCTGCCGGGCGCTAACGCCAACGGAAAGCCGCCCGCATGGGGCCGATGGTTTCGCTTGATCGGCACGTCGAAAGTTGCCGGTGAGACAGTGATGGCAGGACCCGGCGACCGTCCGCTGCTGGTTCTGGATCGGGTGAAGAAAGGCCGGGTGGCTGAGATCTTGTCTGATCAGGAATGGTTGTGGGCACGTGGCTTCGATGGAGGTGGCCCACAAGCCGAACTGCTGCGGCGACTCGCGCACTGGCTCATGAAAGAACCGGAACTGGAGGAAGAGCGCCTGTCCGCCTCGATCATCAACGGCCAAATGACGGTCGAGCGTCACACCATGTCGCCAATACCGAGGCCGGTGATCGTCACCTACCCGTCGAAACGAAAGTTGTCACTGAACTTACACAAGATTGAGCCGGGGTTATGGCGCGCCACAACGGTCGCGAATGAATTGGGACTTTATCGCCTCACCGACGGAGTGCTGAATGCCGTCACGGCCGCAGGGCCACTGAACCCGAAGGAAGTGACGGACATGCGCGCGACGGACGCCATCGTGAAATCGCCCGCGGAAGCAACGGGTGGATCGGTGCACTGGCTTGTGGATGGCGGCGTGCCCAGCGTCCGGCGCGTGCAATCCGGCGAGACAGCGTCGGGCGCGCGCTGGATAGGTTTGCGCGCCAACAATGCGTATCGTGTCACGAGCGTGGAGCAGGCTCCGCTGCTGCCAGCGTGGCTTGCGCTTCTTCTACTGCTGGGAACGCTGCTTCTCGCCTGGCGACTGGAGGGCCGCTAGCCGTTATTGTACGCAATAGACGTTGAAATAGATGTGCGAGTTTGCTGGCGCGCCCGATGGCCAATTAATCGCCCAGTCCCATTCTTGGGTCGCATGGAGTGGCAGTAAGCTACCGACCAGCTCAAGGCCCACTTTCGTCGCGGTCGTCGGACTGAAGCTGTTGCCCACCGGTGTTTTGGCAGTGTCCGGGCACTTGTAGCTAAATAGCAAATTCCTTCCTTGGGGGATCGCAAAGTTATAAGGGGCTTGCCAGCCGACGCCACCTGACACCGGCGCTGCCACGCTCACGCGCACCGTTCCGTTCTGAGTATCGAAGCAGCGTGGCTTCACTTGCGGTCGCGGGAATTGCGAAGCAAGCAATCAGCGCGACAATTCCGAAGCCGCTCAGCGCTTTGCTGTGGGGAACGGATCCGTTGTACTTGTCCATGTCTTCTTCCCTCAAGATTTGGATGCGGGGCAATGCTGCGTTTCTCTATCCATCACAGAGCTTTTCTCGGCCGACCGCAATAGACTTCAGGCTGCCATCCCACAAAAGCTACCCCCCGCCGCCGGCTAGGACAGTTGGTGGCGGACGTCTCCGTCAAGAGTGTCCAATGCGCCGTTTACCAACGCCAAGCCGAGAATGCGATCTTGATCCACCGGACCAGGGAATCTGACACTGTTTCTAGGGAGTCGCGCGAAACCAACGCGCGCGTAGTATGGCTCGTCCCCCACCAGAATAATGGCACGGTGGCCAAGGCCTTTGGCCTCGTCGATGCCACGCTGCATCAATCCAATGCCGATGCCGCGGTCCCGCTGATCGGCTTGGACCGCTAATGGTCCCAAGAGCAGCGCAGGTAGTGCGCCAACGTAAATTGGCCAGAAGCGAATAGAGCCGCGCAAAATTCCGTCCTCGATGGCCACGAAGCTCAGCATGTGCTTTGGCGCGACGCCTTCACGCAGCCGGTAGGCGGACTTGGCGAAGCGCCCCGGCCCGAACACCTTTGCAACCAACGCTTCCACAGCCGCCGCATCATGAGGCTGTTCCGGCCTGATTTCCCAATTTCTGGTTTGGTCGCTCACGTCAACTCGGCATAAGCCGCGACGTTGTCCAAGTGCAAGGTCACCAGTAGGGACTGGGTGGCGCGCCGCCAAGTTCTGCGAAGCGGCGCAGCGTGCCGGGGGTGCAATCATCGGGCGGCGCTTTTGGATCGGCCCAGAGGATTTCTGCAATCTCCGCATTCGGATGGAAGGAGATCTGCGCGCGCGGGACACGATACAGTGCTACGACATTTGTCGCCACGCCCACCGCGCGCGTATAGAGCCCGTACAGCTGCGGCGTCTCCGCTGAAAGCAGGCCAACCTCTTCTCTCAATTCCCGAAGGATGGCTGCAGCCGGAGGCTCGCCGCGTTCCACGCCGCCGCCCGGCAGATGCCAGCCGGGCGAGTAGCGCTGGCGCACCAACAGCACGCGCGCATTTTCGTCTTCCACAATGGCGCTGACGCCGAACGCCACCGGCGTGCGCAGGGCCTTGTAGGCGAGGAGCCATGGCAAAAGGAAAAATCGGCGGGACATGCAGCCGAACTATACAGAAGGATCTCACCCGTGCAGTGAACTGGATCGGGGGCCGCTCACGGTTGCGAATGCGCGGCGCTGATCGTCGAAGGCAACCAGCAAGGATGCCAATACGCCAGCTAGCAACCCGAAGGGTAGGGCGTAAATCACGTCGGAATCGCGGCCAAAGACAATGATTGCGGTGACGGCGAGGCCCGTCCATTGCGCCACGTTTTTCGGCATGCTTTCCGCCTTCTGCTGGGGCAGCACCGCAAGTTTTGCGAAGCGCAAGCCTGACCGAAAGCAAAACGTTAAGAAAGGGTTAATGGACGCATATGGGTCGATGAGATCGGCCTTTTTCGGCGGTACTTATCCCGCTGGATTTTGCCGCGGCCCTGGTCGCATCGAGGAAGCCTGGACCCTTACACCGTGAACTTGATGCCCTGGGCCAAGGGAAGCGCGTCGGAGTAATTGATGGTGGCCGTCTGGCGGCGCATGTACGCCTTCCAGGAATCGGAGCCGGATTCGCGCCCGCCGCCGGTTTCCTTCTCGCCGCCGAAAGCGCCGCCGATCTCCGCGCCGCTGGGCCCGATGTTCACGTTGGCGATGCCGCAATCCGATCCCGCGGCCGCCACGAAGCGCTCCGCCTCCTGCACATCCTGCGTGAAGATGCACGACGACAGACCCTGCGGCACCGCATTGTGCTTTGCCATTACGTCGTCGAAGTTCGCGTAGCGCATTACGTAGAGGATCGGCGCGAAGGTCTCATGGTGGACGATAGAGCTTTGCTCCGGCATCTCCGCAATCGCAGGCTTCACGTACCAGGCATTGGAGAATTTGTCCTCCAGCACGCGACCGCCGCCGGTGATCTTGCCGCCTTGGTCGCGTGCCGCCACCAGCGCGCGCTCCATGCCGTCGAAGGCCGCTTTGTCGATCAGCGGACCCACCAAGGTGCCGCTTTCGAGCGGGTTGCCAATTGGCAGCGTGGCGTAAGCCGATTTCAGCTGCGGCACGAGCTGGTCGTAAATCGACTCATGCACGAACAAGCGCCGCAGCGACGTGCAGCGCTGGCCACACGTGCCGACGGCGCTGAACAAAATCCCGCGCACCGCCAGATCGAGCTTTGCGCTCGGCGCAACGATCATCGCGTTGTTGCCCCCCAGCTCCAACAGCGAACGGCCAAGGCGTTCGGCCACCACCGGCGCCAGTGCCTTGCCCATGCGCGTCGAGCCTGTGGCGCTCACCACCGGAATACGGGGATCCCTTGCCAGCGCTTCGCCCGCTTCGCGCAAGCCTAAAATCACTTGGCTCAGATTGGCGGGCGCGTTGCCGAAGCGTTTTACCGCGCGTTCGAACAGCGCTTGCGTGGCGACCGCGGTCAGCGGCGTCTTCTCGCTCGGCTTCCACAACACGGAATCGCCGCACATCAACGCGAGCGCTGCGTTCCAGCTCCACACCGCGACGGGGAAGTTGAAGGCGGAGATCACCGCCACCGGCCCGACGGGATGCCACTGCTCCATCATGCGATGGCCGGGCCGTTCGCTGGCGATGGTGAGGCCATACAGTTGGCGCGAGAGACCGACCGCGAAATCGCAGATGTCGATCATCTCCTGCACTTCGCCGAGGCCTTCCTGCAGGATCTTGCCGGCTTCGAGACTGACGAGGCGGCCGAGTTGCTCCTTGTTGGCGCGCAGCTCTTCGCCCAGCAGGCGCACAAGTTCGCCGCGGCGCGGCGCCGGGACTTCACGCCAGGCACGGAACGCTTCAACCGAGCTGGCGATCTTGCGCCCGATGGCAGCGGCATCGTCGAACGCCACCCGCCCGATCTCCGATCCGTCGATGGGCGAGCGGACGATATGATTGCCGCTAGGCTGAACTGAAAATTGGGAGAGGATGTCGTTGGCCATCAGATGGGCATTTCCTTTCCATAATATCGGCCGAAGCGGTTGGCGAGGAAATCGGAAAGTCTTGCTTCCTCCTGCCGCACGAAACCGGATTGCGGCAGCTTGCCCTCCATCAGAAGGTCGGTCATCGCGCAGATGCCGCAGGCGGTGGTGATCTGGATGGCACTCATCAGTCGCCCGCCGATCGTCTGCGCATAAATTTTCTTCGCATAGCTTTCCTGGGTCAGATGGCCATTGATCCATCCCGAGACCGTGACGAACACCAGCACGACGTCCTGGTAGGTGATGGGGATCGCGGTCTCCAGCACATCCTTGAAGATGGTGCGGCGGGTGCCGAGGTGCAGGTCACGCACCAGCAGCTTGATAATATCGCGGTGGCCGGGATAGCGCGCCGTCTTGTAATTCAAATTCTCGACCTTGCCGGCCAGCGTGTCGCATAAAGTGCCCAGGCCGCCCGAGGTGTTGAACGCCTCGTATTCGACGCCATCAAGCGTAAATTGCTCGAGCTCTTCCAGTGCCGGCACTTCCACCAGCACGCCGTCGCGAATCGATTCGCACGGGTTGCAGTATTCGTTGATGAGCCCATCCGTCGACCAGGTGAGATTGTATTTCAGTGCATTGTGCGGAAATACCGGCAGCGCGCCCACGCGCATCTGCACGTCGCGCAGCTTGTCGAATTTCTTGGCAAGATCGTAAGCGACGATGGAGATGAAGCCCGGCGCCAAGCCGCACTGCGGAATGAAGGCGGTGTCGGCGCCTTGCGCGAGCTTTTTGATCGTGCGGGTCGATTCCACGTCTTCGGTGAGATCAAGGTAGTGCGCGCCACCCTGCTTGCAGGCCTCGGCCACTTTGGATGTCAGATGATAGGGTGTGGCGGACAGCACAATGTCATGGCCCTCGACCGCGCTGAAGAAATCGCGTGACAGAATGTCTATTTCGCGCAGGGTGACATTGTCCTCCATCGGCATGCGCGCCAGGCTTGCCGGATCGCGATCCGCGACGGTGACCTTGTAGTCGCCCGACTGCGTGAGAAACTCGGTGATGGCGACGCCGATCTTGCCGCCGCCGACCAGCAGAACGTTTTTCATGGCGTTACCGTCCTCTCCTCCGTCATCGCCCGCCTTGTGCGGGCGACCCATTTTTCTGTTCAGGCATGAAATTGGTCACCCCGACCCTGGCTGTTTTGCGCGGGCCGGTGGATGAGGAGCATGAGGGAAGGAGCAGCCGAGGGGCAGGCGGCAAAGCGTAGGAAACTGCGTTATGATCCGGCGAATCGCCGGACAATCCGGCAAACTGCTGGAAGCCATGCGGTACGCTGACGCCAAGCTAATCGCCTTGCTTAGGGCCAATGCCCGGGAGCCAACGGCGTCCCTGGCTCGCAAGCTTGGGCTCGCGCGCTCCACGGTGCAGGAGCGCATCGCCCGGCTGGAGCGCGAGGGCCTTATCAAAGGTTATACCGTAAGGCTGGCCAGCGAGGCCGACAGCGGCCGTTTGCGTGCGGTGGTCATGATCAGCGCCGACCCAAAGCAGGCTGAGCGTGTGGCCGCCGAACTGAGACGAATGCCGGAAGTGCGCTCTCTCTGTGCGGTATCGGGCGCTTTCGACATGATCGCCAATGTGGAAGCCGAGACGCCGGCGCGAATGGACGCCGCGCTCGACCGCATCGGCCGCGCGCCGGGCGTGGCGCGCACCGTGTCGTCCATTGTCCTTTCCGAAAAATTCAGCCGCTGAAATCCGGTGGCCGCCAACGAATTTGCTTGGTGGGCAAGCACGGCGCCGTGTAAATTCGCCGGCGGGCTGTGGCGTTCTTCGCAAGGTGCGTGAGAGTGGCCGCCTCCTAGCGGCGTCGGGATGACTGCGCAAACCAAAACCAAACGGATGAGCGGCGCCGTTGCGCGTGCCCGCCGACCGAACAAGGACGAGATGGAGTCGCTCAGGCTCCGCGTGCCCTACTGGTTCATCGTTGCCGTTCTCTTCAGCTTCGCCACCATCCAGATCTGGATGAATCCTTTCGGCTTTAGCGATCTGGTGCAGCGCTATTCGCAGGATGTGTCTGACCTACTCGTTACGGGCCCGTATTTTTACGGGACTGAGGGCCGCGACAATGTCTCCGTCGCCATCGTGGATGAGAACACGCTGCACACTCTCAAAGCACCATGGCCGTGGAAATACGGCGACCATGCACGCATCCTCGATGCCTTGCTCCAGTATAAGCCCAAAGCGGTGGTGGTCGACTTTCTGTTCGTCGACTCGCGGTCTGATGACACTCTGCAAAATCTTATCGACGAGATCGGCCGTTATCGGAAGGTGCATGTGCCGATCTACTTCGAAGGCGGCATCGACCTGCCCTATGGCGAAAATCCGCTGCGTCCGGAACTCGCCAAAACCGGCGTACCGGTCTTGGACCCCACAATTCCGGTGAACGCTGGTGTGGCGCGCCAGTACAACGCCACCGGCCGCTGCTTCAACCAGAAGCCGGATGCGGGCGGCGCCTGCCCGTCATTGGCAATGCGCGTGTTTCGCGACACGTACGGCAAGAAGTACCCGCTCGCCCCTGTGAATGACATGATGGAGCTGGTGTGGGGCACACGCACCGCGCCGGAGAATCACTGGATGACGCGCACGGATGCGAACGGCGATCAGCATTCCTGCTTCGAGGATATGAGCCTTCTCCGCCGCTGGTACCTCGCGTTCCTCAATACGAGCGCGGTGAAGAGCCCGTGCCCATACACCGCCGAATTCCCTGTCGATGCCCTGTTGCTGAGCCCCGATGACAAGGATGTTGTGAAGATGGCGAGCAATCGCGTCATCTTCTATGGTGGCGCGCTGCAGGGCGCGCAGGATCGTACCTACACGCCGGCGAACGATCTGCTGCCAAGCGTGTTCGTGCACGCCATGGCCATGGACAATCTCATCACCTTCCGCGGCAGGCCCTACCAGAACGCTATCTCCGTTCGAGGTAGGCCAGTGGACGGCAATCTGGTCCAGATCCTCGCCACCATTCCGGTGATTCTGATCCTCTCGCTTATTCATTGGCGCAGCATTCGCCGCGAGCGGCGAGGGCTTGGAGGTAGGCAGCGCGAGCGCAGCGTTACCTTCGAATATTTCTTTGAAAAGACCGTGGAGAAGGTCTGGCACTATCTCGCTTTCGGGCTGGCGCTCAGCGTAGGACTGGTGCTGACCCGGTCTGCCGGGTTGTCGGTGGCGAACTGGGTCGAAGTGGTGTTCGTGTCGGTGGAACTGGCGGCGATGTTGCTGGTCGGCGTGCCGGATTCGATCTGGGGCTATCTGCATCATGTGTTGGGCGGCATGCCGCAACTGCAGCCGGCAGTGAGTCCGACTTTGGAAACAGTAGAGGAGCGGGTGACATGAAGTTGGGTGTTGGTGTCTGCGCCGCGATCGCAGTGATCGCGCTGTCGCAGACGGCGCTTGCAGCCGAAGATTGTAGCTCTTCCGGCGGAGATGTCGTGCTGCAGGCGCGCACGCCGGAAGTCGACCTGTTCGACACGCCCTCCGGCAAGAAGGTGATGACCGTCGAGCAGTCGAAGTTTCCGGCGTGCACGCCGATCACGGGACGTGCGCCAAATTTCATGCTCCAGGTGAGCGTCAATGGCGGCAAATATTGGGTGCCGCCCTACATGGTGAAATATCGCTTCTCGGGAAAACTGCCAGCCGTGTGTCGCAATCTTGCGATGGGCAGCAATGACGAAAAGGTGGGATCGACACGCGGCCTCGGCGAAGGCTGCCCGAAAGCCGGAGGAGCACACTGATGCATATGCGTAGCGTCTTATTGTTGGCGGCAAGCCTCTTTGCCGTTGCGCCAGCGGCGGAAGCCAGCCTCGGCGACGGGTATCCCGGCCGCGGTACGGCCCTGCAGCAGCTGTCGCCTGCCTCGGATTATAGCGATGCGCTGAAAGGCCGTCCGCTCGCGCTGGGCATCATGCGGACGCGCGCGCAGGGATTCGTGCCGTCCCCGCAATTGAACGCCTATGTGCATGGCGTGCTCGCGCGTCTGCTCGCGAATGTGAAGATGCCGCCATCGTTCCGGCCCGACGTGCGCGTTCTTGCTGCACCCGAATTTGCCGGTGAGTGCACGCCCGACGGCACGCTGATCGTCACGATCGGACTGCTCGAGCAGCTGGAGAATGAGGATGAACTCGCCTTCGTGCTCGGTCACGAGGTTGCGCATGCGATTTACCGGCATCAGACGCCCGACTGGTACAAGAAGGCGCAGTACTACGCCGTGGTGAATGGCGGCGCGGTCGACACGATTGCGAGCGCGGCTGCGGCGGCTGCCGGAGGTGTTGCCGGCGCCAATGTCATGCGTGGGCTCGACGTCGCGCAGCATCTGGCAAAGCTCAGCGGCAAGGTGCTGATGCCGCAGATGGAGCGCGGCCAGGAAGATGCCGCAGACGCGCTTGGCTTCGATCTGATGGCGAAGGCAGGCTACGATCCGCAGGCCGCCTTGTCGGTGATGGACAAGCTTGCGCAGCAGGAAGCGGAGGCCGCGCAAGCCGCCGCGCAGGCGCGCGCGGCGGCAAAGAAGGATTCCGGCGGATCGGAAGGCGGCTTCATGAAAGGTCTCAATCTGGGCGCCGGCGCTCTCGGCAGCATCATGAGCGGCAGTGCGCCGAGTACAGATCAGGTGGCCGATATCGCGATCTTTGCGTTCGATACGGCGGTCGACAATATGGCGGACGATGCAACCGCGCACCATCCGGCCAAAGAGCGCGCCGATCTGCTGAGTGCGTACGCTTTCCGCGAGTACCGCAGTATGGCGATGATCAATCCGACGCCGCTGCCGTGGAGTTCCGGCAGCAACTCACCGGCAAAGCCCCATCTGACGGCGCTGCTCTCCCATTACAGTTCCGCGGAAAACGCCGCCGCCTATGTTGCCGACTCGCGCCAAGGTTCGCCCGCGGCCGCCAAGACCTATGTCGCGACCTCGACCGCGAACCCGACAGCGGACCATGCGTATACGCAATTTGTCGCCGCGGAGTATTACGAATTGGACCGCCAGGGCCCATTGTCGGAAGCAGCTTTGATCAAAGCGGCGAACGGTCCAGAGCCCTCGTGGGAAGTGTATTCGCGGCTCACCGACATCTATGTCGCGGGAAACGACTACGGCAAGGCACAGGCGCTGATGGATCAGGCGGTGGCGCGATTCGAGAACTCGCCGGTGATCCTGCCCAAGCGCATTGCGGTGTTGCACGGTGCAGGACGTCAGGCGGACGCGGAAGCACTGGTTCCGCAGTGCCGGAAATACGATATCCCTGAACTTACCGACTCATGCAAGAAAGCGGCTGGCAAGGGCTGATACCGACTATTCAGGCGATAATGTCGGGGAGTAATGCGTCCTCGATGGCGGTGATCTGATCTTTCAGTTGCAGCTTGCGCTTTTTCAGCCGAGTGATCTGCAACTGATCCTTCACGCCCTGCTCGGCCATCGCTGCAATTGCGGCGTCCAAATCGCGATGCTCCTGCATAAGCGCGGCAAGCTTCTCCCGCAGCGCATTTTCTTCAGTGTTCGTCATGCCCCGCCCTTGCGCCTGCGCCGGCCTTTGGCGAGATCCTCGCCCCAGCGCCGCATGGGCCAAGTATATCCCAGAATATCGAGAATTCGGCCGACCATCTGATCGACGAGATCAGAAATTGATTGCGGCTCGGCGTAAAAGGCCGGCACCGGAGGCAGAATGATGGCGCCGATCTCGGCAAGCTGCGTCAGGGTGCGAAGGTGTCCGAGATGCAGGGGCGATTCTCGCACCAGCAGAATCAGCGGGCGCCGCTCCTTTAACGTCACGTCCGCGGCGCGGGTCAGCAGGTTTGTGGTCACGCCGGTGGAAATCTCCGACATCGTGCGCACGGAACATGGCGCCACGACCATGGCCTGCGTCCTGAAGCTGCCCGAGGCGATGGGGGCGGCGATGTCGTTGATCCCGTAGGCGAGGTCTGCTTTGGCGTGCACCGCCTTGGGATCGAATCGGGTTTCATAGCCAATAGTCATTTCGCCGGGTTTGGTCACCACGAGGTGCGATTCGGCGCCAACGTCCTTCAGCGCTTCCAGCAGCCGGATGCCATAAGCGACGCCCGAGGCGCCACTGATCCCCACCACAACCCGCTGTTTTCCTGGATTTTCCGCCGCTCGAGCCATTAGCATTTATTAACAAGCCGAGTGGGTTCTGCGGAAGAGGGACGTGACAGGCCACGCCATTGGTGTTCTAATTCTGTCATCTTTCAGCCGACGAGGTGTGAAATATGATGATGCAGGAGCTCAGTGAAAAGCATAAACAACTGGAAGAATTGATCGAAGCCGAAATGGCGCACCCGGACTGGGATGAAATCAGGGTCGCCGCGCTCAAAAAAGAAAAACTCAGGATCAAGGACGAACTGGAACGCCTGCGAACCAGCAGCGTGCATTAGCTTCGCCAGCACGTTCGCGTATCCCATCCATCATGCGGCTTGCCTGGCCGGCATGACCTTGCCCCCGAATTGTTGCCTCAGGTCACTAGTTCCGGTGCCGCTCCCGGCTGTGGCAGGCGAGCGTCGTCGCCAAACCCCGGAGTCAAGCGATAGCGCCAGCAACGATACAATCGGTACCGGCCTGTGTCCGAAACGGTCGCTCAAATTACCAATGAATGGCGCGCAAAGAAACTGCATGCCGGCATAGACGAAGGCGATCCACTGTCCCCACCACGCCGCGCCGTGATGTTTTCGTGCGCGAGTTCGGCGATCAGCTTCGGCCACACCGGAATGATGATGCCGAGCCCATCGTGTCGATCAGCATGGTGATGAAAATGAAAGCGAGCGCGAGCCGCCTGCCTTGCGTGGTGATCATGAGGGCTTCCGGAATTCGCGCCGATGTGGTGGAATCGGGAACATCCTTAGATGAGAAACTGCAGCGGCGGAACGTACGTGCGCGTCCAGCCTCAAGTCCGCAGCAAATCACGAGTGAGTGACTCGCGCTTTCGTGCTTTGTGACTGTTTTGCATGACCTCCACACTGAACGCCCTGATCTTCTTTTTATGTAAACAGGGGGAAATGATGCGTGCAGTAGCGGGTCTGGGACTTGCGGCCATGATTGGCCTTGTGGGGTTCGTCGGAACGGCCTCGCCCGGTCCCTTGGAGAATTCAGCGCCGGCGCCCGCTCCCTCCACCACAGCGCCGGCCACTCCGGCGCCGCCTGCTTCCGTCGTGCCATCCACAACAACTGCAACCGCCGCAGCGGACAATCGCAACAGGATCATTTGCCGTAGCCGTGTCGCCACCGGCAGCCGACTTGCCTACACGCGCGACTGTCACACGCAAATGGAATGGGACGTGATCACCCGAACGGGGCGGGATTACATCAATGGCCAGCAGCTGAAGGCGATGGAGGCGGGCAAGCCAGGCACCTAGTGCACGGCACGTGTGACCAGACGGTGCCGGGCTTCTTTCCGGCAGGCTCGGAAACCGGGCTTTCACTTCCGCTGCCGAGGGGCTAGAACACGCCCTTCCCTGAATGAATGGCATTCAAGGAAGGCGAGGCGAAGAGCCCCGCCCGGAAAGGAAAGCATATGCCCGTTGAGACCAAGCCCCTCATGCCGAAGGCGACAGCCGTCTGGCTGATCGAAAACACCTCGCTCACCTTCGAGCAGATTGCCGATTTTTGTGGGCTGCATCCCCTGGAAGTGAAGGGCATCGCCGATGAGGACGTGGCCAAGGGGATAAAGGGCCAGGATCCGGTTTCTTCCGGCCAACTCACCCGCGAAGTCATCGAAGCGGCCGAAAAGGACCCCTCAAGAAAGCTCAAAATGGCGGCGCCGAAGCACAAGATGCCGGCGGTCAAGCTGAAGAAAGCGCCGCGCTACACCCCGGTTTCGAAGCGGCAGGACAAACCGGACGCCGTGTATTGGATCCTCCGCAACCATCCAGAATTCGGCGATGCCGATATCATTAAACTGATCGGCACCACCAAGGCGACCATCCAGAAAATCCGCGAGCGCTCGCACTGGAATGCCGCAGCTATCAAGGCGGTCGATCCCGTGACACTGGGCCTTTGCTCGCAGCTGGAATTGGACTTGGCGGTTACGCGCGCCAATCAGCGCCGCGATCGGCAGGTGAAGAAGACTGAGAACCGCGGCGAGCGGTTGCGTCCAATCGAGGAAACAACCGCTGCCGCCGAGAATCCCCCGTCCGCCAATCCGGATGAGGGCGCCCCAGCTTCAGACGAATACACGTTGTCGGCCGAGCTGGAGCAGGATTGAGTTACTTGCCTTTGGGGCTAGGCAACCCGTAGGCGCAAAGGCTTCCACACTGTTCGTTCGCGACGAACACCATTCCGTCGATGATTTCCGGCGGCAGACGATAGGGGCTCGCATGCGGTTCGGTATTCCACAGCAGTGCGCCGGTCTGCGCGTCATATGCGGTTGTGGCGGGTGCGCTGTCGATGCCGCCGACATACATAACGCCGTTGGCCACCGATGCCGATGAAGCAGCACCTGCGGGCGTTGCCCACAGCTCTGCGCCGCTCAGGGCGTCGAGTGCGTGAACTTTCGTGTCGGCTCCGGTGAAATAGATGTGGTCCTTGGCGATGGCCGCTGGCGTGCCGTTGCATTCTCCGGCGCCATAGCTCCAAAGCGGCGCGCCGGTCGCTTGGTCCAGCGCGACGAGCCCTGCAGTTCCATTGCATAGATTTGCGTACAGGCGATGGCTCCTGTCGGCTGACAGTGCCCCGATGGGCGCACCGACGTCCGATTTCCAGCGCAGATTTCCATTGCGGTGGCCCAGCGCGCAAACGCTATTGCTGCAATCGAAGTAGACCTGGTGTCCTCCCTGCACGGAAGGCGCGCTGCCGAGTGAATTCTGACCTCCCGTACTGTAAGCCTCATAGATCTCGCCGGTGACGGCATCGGCCGCGATGGCGTATTCTTGGCCGCCTACTCCACCCATGAAGTACCCAAAAAAGATGATGCCATGCGCGTAAACGACGGAGGTGACGACCTTCGCCTCCGGCGTACAGTTGCAGGGGCTGGAGAATTGGTAAACCAGTTTGCCATCGGTTTTCCGGTAGCCGCAGATACCGCTGTATTTGTAGCCGACATCATCTACCAGTCCGCATTCCGTGAAGATGCGGTGGCTGCCGGTCGCCATCGTATTGTTCGCCGCGGCAACGTCTGGCCCTGTGGCGATTTTCCAGACTGTTTCGCCCGTCGTGTAATTCAGATCCCAGAGGTCAAGGCTTTGGCCATCGTCGCTGGGGACTCGTAAAACGACGCTACGGTCATTCACCACAAACGCCCTAACATCACCCGGAAGCGATCGCGCCCAGTTCAACTTAAGGCTGGAGACATTGGCGGCCGAGAGCGTCTTCTCTCGAGGATTATAGCCTGTGTGGCCATAGTCGCTGTAGGTCTGCCCCCAATCGATCGTTTTAAAGGCTGCAAGCGATGCGGCAACAGGGGTGATGGCTAACGCGGCTCCCAGAAGAGCGCGTGCAGCAAAAGTTGATCGAAGTGCAGTCATAGTGGCCTCCCAATTCTGGCGAGGACCAAGCACAACTCAGGCCAGCCAGTGTGCCGCGATGAATGGACGTTCTGTTCCGTTTTAGAACAAGCGTCTCTCGCGAGTAGCTGAACTCAGATTGTTTGCGGCTGCGGTCGGTCTCCGCGCGGGTCAAGCTCGAGCGCCGCAGGCGAAGCTTGCGCCGGCATCGGCGCATAACGCTCGCGATGCGGCGGTGAGGCCGCCATGCGGATCCGGCCGAGCGCAAAGGCGGCGAGCGCCAGATGCACTGAGGCGGTGAACAGAAACAGCGTCGGCATGCCGAAGCGGTCGGTTACCGTGGCGGCAATCACAGGTCCGGCCACGGACGCAATGGCGTTGATAAGCAGCAGCGTTGCGGAGGCTTCCACGAACATCTCGCGCGGCAGCTTGTCGTTGGCATGCGCAACGGAGAGACCGTAGATCGGCAGCGCCGCCATGCCGAAGAGGGCAATAAGCACCAACGTTGCGGTCTGGCTGCGGCCGCCGAAATACCACAGCGCCACGCCCAGAAGCGCAGCAGCGCAGGCCGCGGCCGCGATGATCAGACGGCGATCCATGCGATCCGACAGCCGCCCCACAGGCAGCTGGATCAGAGCACCTCCAAGCGTGAAGGCGCTCATGAATCCCGCCAGCAGTCCGCGAGTCAGATTCTGGTCATGGGCGTAGACCGGTAGAAATGTCCAGCACGCAGCGTTGGCGAATCCGACCGCGACGCAACCCGCCACGCCAACCGGCGAAATTGCGAACATGCGCGCAGGCCGCAGTGTCGGCACCTCGACGGCCCGGGGCTGTGGGGTGCGCGTGAGTCCCAGCGGGATCAGACACAGCGCGTAAAAGATCGCTGCAAGAATGAACAGTGTCTGGCTCAGCGGCCGCCCAGCAATGAAACTCCATTGCCCGATGATAAGGCCGGTGAAATTCACCAGAAGATAGCCAGAAAAAATGCGGCCACGCGTGGCGTTGGTGGCGCGATCGTTCAGCCAGCTCTCGATGACCATGTACACGTTCGCCGCGCCGAGGCCGAACAGTCCGCGCAGCAAAATCCATGCGGGCTCGCTGACCGCGAGCGACATCATGAGCGTAACGGCGGCGACCAGCCCGGCCGCGGCGGCGAAGGTACGGCTGTGGCCGACACGCGCCAAAAGGCGCGGCCCCGCGTAACAGCCGGCGATAAACCCGATAAAATATGCCGATCCCATCAGTCCGATGCCGAAATCGGAGAAGTGGGCCAGATGGGCGCGAACGGGCAGAAGCGTCCCGGCCAGTCCCTGGCCGGCGAGAAAGATGAGCGTGGAAAGGAGGATGGAGCCGACGGACAGAAACTGTGACATGGAAGGTCGGTTCTTCCGGACTGAAAAGCTTACGCGAACGGCGCTTTCGCTATCGCCCCATTATGGCGAATCGAAGTTGATCAGCAGGTTAACACGCGCAATCCTCCAATCTCACCTGTAGCGGGCGCGGCGATCGGCCATCCTTAAATTTTCTTTTGGCATGGTGCAGTTCGTGCCAATTGAGCGTTTCGGTTGCATGAACAGGCTGCGGAGTGGCCCGCTCCGGTGGGGAGCATTGCTTGTTTGCGCCGCGCTCGCGGACTGTACGCAGTCCAACGGCACCACGGCGCGTCTGATCGGCAATCCCTCGCGCGGCGCGGCGCTAATGTCGTGGTATGGCTGCGGCGGCTGCCATTCCATTCCTGGAATATCGGGCGCCAACGCACTCGTCGGGCCGCCGCTCGATCATTTTGTCCATCGCGGCTACGTCGCCGGCATGTTGCGCAACACGCCGGACAATCTCGTCCGCTGGATCCGCGATCCGCAAAAGATCGTCCCGGGCAACGCGATGCCGGCGCTCGGCATAGACGAGCACGATGCGCGCGATATCGCAGCCTACTTGTACACAATTCAATAACGAGGATGACGGGCAACGCATGAAAACAGCTTTGGGAAAATGTTGGGCGCTTTCCGGTGCTCTGCTGGCCATTCTCAGCGTGCGTGTGGCTGCCGACGATCTCGATGCCATGTCCCGCGACGACAAGCAGTGGATCATGCCGGCCAAAAACTATTCGGCCAACCGATTCAGCGGCCTCAATCAAATCAACGCCGGGAACGCCGGCCAGCTCAGGGTGGCATGGACCTTTTCGCTCGGCTCGAGCCACGGACAGGAAGCGGCACCGCTGATTGTCAACGGCACGATGTATGTGGTGGGCCCCTATCCGAACGAACTGTTTGCCCTCGATGCCGTGACCGGCGACCTGAAATGGAAATACACACCCAACACCGATCCGGCATCGCAAGGTGAAGCCTGCTGCGATGTGGTGAACCGGGGCGCCGCTTACGATAACGGGAAGATTTTCTACAACACCTTGGACAACCACACCGTCGCGGTGGATGCCAAAACCGGCAAGGAAGTGTGGGCGGTCAAGCTCGGCGAAATCAGCCGCGGTGAAACCATGACGATGGCGCCGCTTGTCGCAAAGGGGAAGGTGCTGGTCGGCAACAGCGGCGGCGAGATGGGCGTGCGCGGCTGGCTGACCGCGCTCGACGAAAACACCGGCAAGATTGCCTGGCGCGCTTACTCCACCGGACCGGACAAGGATGTGCTGATCGGCACGAGATTTCATCCGTTCTACAACTGGGAAAAGGGCAAAGACCTCGGCGTGAAAACCTGGCCGCCGGGCAAGTGGAAGATCGGCGGCGGTACCGTGTGGGGCTGGATTGCCTTCGATCCCAAACTGAATCTCATCTACTACGGCACCGGCAATCCTGGTCCGTGGAATTCGAATCAGCGCCCCGGCGACAACATGTGGACCACGGCCGTGTTCGCGCGCGATGTGGATACAGGGCAGGCCGTCTGGGCCGATCAACTCGGCCCGCACGACCTCTGGGACTACGACGAAATCAACGAAAGCATCCTGCTAGACATGAACATCGGCGGGAAGCAGCGGCACGTCCTGCTGCGCCCGGGCCGCAACGGCTTCATGTATGTGATCGACCGCACCAACGGGCAGATTCTATCCGCTGACAAATACGACACGGTGACGTCCGCAAGCGGCGTGAATTTGAAGAATGGGCGGTATCAGCCGGTGATGTCGCTCGCACCCACGCTCGGCAAGACCGTGCAGAATGTCTGTCCGGCGGCGCCCGGTGCGAAGGACTGGCAGCCGACCGCGTACTCACCGGTCACGCATCTGCTCTACATTCCGCACCAGCATCTGTGCATGGACTTTAAGACATCCGAAGTCGGCTACATCGCCGGCACGCCCTATGTCGGCGCCACCGTGGACATGTATGGCGGCCCGGGCGGCTATCGCGGCGAGTTCGCGGCGTGGGATCCCCTCAAGCGCAAGAAGGTGTGGGCGCTGAAAGAGAATTTGCCGGTGTGGAGCGGCACGCTGGTCACAGCCGGCAATGTCGCGTTCTACGGCACCATGGATCGCTGGTTCAAAGCGGTAGACGCCCGCAACGGCAAGCTGCTGTACAAATTCCACGCCCCGTCCGGGTTTGTCGGGCAGCCGGTCACCTATCAGGGCAGCGATGGCGCACAGTACGTTGCCATTCTCTCTGGAATCGGCGGCTGGGCCGGCGCGGTCGGCAATGCCGAAATTGATCCACGGGTACGCGCCGGCGCGCTCGGCTTCAACGGCGCAACGCAGGACGTTCCGCAATACACGAGTGGCGGCAGCGCACTGCTGGTGTTCTCACTGCCGCGCGCGCCCTCTCAGAACAATGGAAAGAACAATGCGAAGCCGCATTAGCGCCGCCGCGCTCGTCTTTGCGCTGACGCTTGCCTGCAGTGCGCAGGCCGAGAACACATTGCGGGTATGCGCAAATCCGAACGACCTGCCATTCTCCAACACCAAGGGCGAAGGTTTCGAAAACAAGCTTGCCGAGCTTGTCGCGCAGGATCTCCACCAGGCGGTTTCCTACACCTGGACGAACGAGCATGAGCACTTCGTGCGCAAGACCATCAACGCCGGCAAATGCGATGTATTGATGGGTGTGCCGGCCGGTTTCTCCGAAGTCGATACGACGACGCCTTACTACACGTCCGGCTATGTGTTCGTGTCGCGCAAAGGCCTTAACCTCAACTCCATGCGTGATCCGCGCCTGCGTTCGCTCAGGATCGGGGTGCATCTGATCGGTGATGAGAACACGCCACCCATGGAAGCACTGGCACGGCAGGGCATCACGCAGAACATCATCGGCTACATGATCTATCGCGACACCCAGGTGAAGAATCATTCGCGGCTGATCGATGACGTTGCAGCGGGCAAAGTGGATGTCGCCGCGGTTTGGGGGCCGCTCGGCGGATATTACGCGACCCGCGCAGCCGCGCCGCTGGACGTTGCGCTGATCACCGACACCGGGAGATTCGCTCCCGCAATGTTTCAGTATCCCATCGCGCTTGGCGTGCGGAAAGGAAATGCCGATCTGCGGGCCCGGCTGAACGAGATCATTGCCCATGAACGGCCGGCCATTCGGAACCTTCTGCGCCGCTACGGCATCCCTATGGTGGAAACTCCGGCCCGCGCGGCTGGCTAAGGAAGAAAGCATGGCACGTGGCAGATCGCTGGCGGCATTTGGGGTAGCAGCGATCATGGCTGCACTCATGGCCGGAGGTGCAGCAACGCTTGCGCCCACGCCGCCTACAGAGAAGTCACCCGCGCCCCCGGCGAATGGCCAGACAAAGCCTGAGCAGAAGCCTCGGCCTGCGCCGCCGCAGCCGGCTATGTACAGCGGCGCGGTTCCGGCCGCCGAGCTGTTGCGGGTGCCGGTTACCGGCGTGGTGCCTGGAAATGTGAACGTCGCACCCAACATCAGGAACCCGCTGGCAGACGACGAGAATGCGGCGCAGCGCGGCATGAAGGATTTCGATGCGTTCAACTGCTCTGGATGCCATGCGGCTAATGGCGCAGGCGGCATGGGTCCATCGCTCAGTAATGATTCATGGATTTACCGCTCAAGCCCGGCGAACATCTATCTCACCATTGTGCAGGGGCGGTCCAAGGGAATGCCGGCGTTCGGCGCAATGCTCCCAGATAAGGTGATCTGGGAGCTCGTGTCCTACATCCAGAGCATCAGCGAAAAGCCATCGGGGCAGTTCGGCAAGACGACGTCCCATGAGCCGCTGTCGCCGGACATCGAGCAGGTGCCGCCGGAACGCATGCAGACGCCGCAGCCATGGAATTTCACCGAGCCCTTCTCCAAGGGGCAGCGTCCCGGCAACACCGGCGGATAACGCTTCGCGCAACGTCTGCTGCCGCGCTATAATCGCGATGGTCTGCGAAGGGGGAAATCATGACAACGCGCGTACTCATCGCCGGAATTCTCGGCGGCATCGCCATGTACATCTGGTCCACGCTGGCCCATGTGGTGCTGCCGCTGGGGCAGGTTGGCTTCAACCAGATGCCGAACGAGGCGGCGGTACTCGCGGCTGCTCAGGCATCGAATGGGGAGAAGGATGGTCTCTACTTCTTCCCGTGGGTCGATCCCAAAGATCCGCAACTGATGCAAAAAATGGATGCCGCCATAAAGACCAATCCATCCGGCCTGCTGCTCTATCACCCGCCCGGACACGGCATGACGGACATGGCCGGCCCCATGATCATGGAATTCCTGAAGGAGGTGCTGCAGGCGCTGATCGCGGCATTCCTCGTTTCGGTGGCCGCAGTGCGCACCTATTTCGGACGCGTTGGTTTCGTGACCCTGATCGGCGTGGCCGCCGCGATCACCACCAATATCTCCTACTGGATCTGGTACGGGTTTCCGGCCAGCAACACATTGGCCGCAGTCGTGATTGAATTGGTGGATTACATCGCAGCCGGCCTTGCAATCGCCTGGTGGCTGGGGCGGAAGTCGGGCGCCGGGATTAGGGCAGCAACTGCCTGAGGGGGATCGGGAATAACGCGACGCAGGACGGTCCGTGCTTCAGATTAAATTAATGTCACCGTCCTTTAATGCAGGAGCGCGCGCGTAGCCGTGCCACTGCAAAACCGCCGCCGAGCCGCATGATCATTCATATCCCGCAGCCTGCCTCTGTACCCACCGAACAGCTGGATCAGCTTGGATTGGTGAAGACTCCGCTCAGCTGGCCGGCTTCGGGGCTCAGGGGCCGGAAATACATCGACGAAATCTCCGGCATCGACAGCATGGGTATCTGGGAATGCTCGCCGGGGCGCTGGCAGCGCACCATTGCGCAGGAAGAGTTCGCGCACTTCCTCAAAGGCAGTGCACGGTTCCTTCCCGAATGCGGCGATCCGATCGACATCCGAGCGGGGGACTCGATCTGGTTCCCGGCCAACTCAAGTGGCGTGTGGGAAATCGCGGAAGACCTCCGCAAGGTCTATGTGATCATCGACCGGCCCACTCTGGCCGATCGATTCAAGGCTTGGATGAAGCGCATGTTTCGACAGTGGCTTGGAATGCCGCCGCGTTCGTCTATCCCTCGCGGCACAGCTGTTGCGAGCACCACTGAACCAGTGGCCGCCTGTAGCTCAACGCCGGCTTAGTAGCGTTACCTCCACTGCCAGGCAGGCATTTTCACTGCACATGTGACAGCCGCCGGTAGCTGAGAGCTTCGGCGATATGGGCGCGCTGCACCGATTGCGCGCCCGAAAGATCGGCGATGGTGCGGGCCACGCGGAGCACGCGATGATAACCGCGCGCGGTGAGCCGCATGGCGTCCGCTGCATCGGTGAGCAGGCGCTTGCCCGCGGCATCCGGCGTTGCCGCGCCGTCGAGGACTTCGCCTTCCGCTTCCGCATTGGTGCGGATGCCGGAGCCGTTGTAACGATCACGCTGGCAGCTTCGCGCGCGCGCAACGCGTTCGGCCACGGCCGCGGTGCCTTCCGCCGGCGGCGGCAGCGCCAGGTCTTGCGCCGACACACTGTTCACCTCGACATGAATGTCGATGCGGTCGAGAAGCGGACCGGACAGCCGCGCCTGATAGTCACCGCCGCACTTCGGCGCGCGTCCGCATGCCTGCGCCGGTTCGGAAAGATATCCGCACCGGCAGGGGTTCATCGCCGCCACCAACTGAAAGCGCGCGGGATGGCGCACATGCGCGTTGGCGCGCGCCACAACGGATTCGCCGGTTTCCATCGGTTGGCGCAAGGAATCGAGAACGCCGCGCTGGAATTCCGGCAACTCGTCAAGGAACAGCACGCCAAGGTGCGCCAACGAGACCTCTCCCGGCTTCACGCGCAAGCCGCCGCCGACCAGCGACGCCATGGAGGCGGAATGATGCGGATTGCGGAACGGACGGCGCCGCGAGATAGCGCCCTCGCGCAATTCACCCGCCAGCGATTGCACCATGGAGATTTCCAGCGCCTCGCGCGCATCGAGCGGCGGCAGCAATCCGGGAAGCCGCGCCGCCAGCATCGATTTGCCGGCGCCGGGCGGGCCGATCATCAGACCGTTGTAGTCTGGATACCCGAATGTTATCCGGAGTGCATGAAAATGCCGAAAGCCTACAGCTACCTTCGTTTTTCCACGCCTGAGCAACAGAAGGGCGACTCTCGTCGCCGCCAAACGGAAGCGTCTCGCGATTAGCCGTCACGTCGAAATAGGCGGCAAGATGGTCCCGGTAGAGCAGCGGCTCTCCCGCCTGCCACCGCCTGAAATCGCTTTCCAGCATGTCTGCGGTAATGCCGTCGCCAACGGCAAAGGGTTCTGCATTCTGCATGGTGACAATCTACCTTGTTCGCACCACTCCTGCCGCGCCGCCGCCACTATGGAAGCAGTCACGGGCCGCGCTCCACGCGGGCGCGGATGTGTCGTGTCGTTTCAGGGGATAGCCCTTATGCGCACTTTTCCTCCCGTGTCCACAAGAGAATTTGTGACTCAAAGTTCCCGCATGCGTGGCGCTTTGCGCGCTAACGCTTAGGTCGTTCGCTACGCTTTGAACGCACCGTGCAGACTCCCGACGGTATCGTAAAGCGTGTGGAGCGCATGCTCATTGATGTAACAGCCGAACAAACGATGCATCGCACTTAAGAGTGTCATTGCGAGGATCGGTTTTGTTGACAACAATCTTCGGTCTGGCATCATGCGAAGCACCGTCAGCAAAAACGTCACGCGCGTTTGCCGTTTTCTTGACAGCAAGAATCGCTGTGGCACAATGCTGATTATCGCCGGTTTGCAATAAGAGCGCGGTTCACAAAACCCGCCCCCGCTGCTGGCACTCACTCTCTCTAAACGAGCTAAAATGACAAACGATGAACTGTTGGCGCTTTTGGCGCGCCTTCTACGCAAGCGCGGCCTTCGAGTGAAGGAATGGTCAGAAGCATATGTAGCGAACAAGATTCGCGGCGAAGGCGACGAACGAAGCGCTGCCACTATCGACCAGCGCCTAGACGAGATGGCGCGAGAGGAATCAATCCATTTCGCTCCACTCGGCGGCAAGCCGACACCAACGCGGCGTCAACGTGCTGAGGCGGACTTGGAGCGCATCAACGCCCATGCACACGCAACGCGGCCAAGCAAAGCAGCGCCGAAATTGAAACTCACCGCCGAAGATAAGCAGCGCTGCAGGGAATGGGGCGCGGGCTACCTGCTAGACGTAGCAAACGAACGGGCGGTCGAATTCGAGGACGAGTCCAATGTCGAAATCTAATGGCGAGTATATGACCGCTCCGCAAGTGCGGGCGCTCCTGCCGTGGCCTACAACTTCGTATTGGCTCTCCCGCAACAGCGAACTCGGGCTCTTTCCGGCAAGCATTCGGGTTTCGCCGCGCAAGCGCCTGTATCCGCGCCGCGAGGTTGAGCAATGGATTCGTGATAGGTTCAAAGCTAACTCTCACGTCGCGTCACCTTCAGAGAAGAAGCCCTCGCCGCGCCCCGAACGCGCGAAGCGCCGCCGCCGTGTCAAATATTGAGGCTGCGCTGATGAACCCCGAACTCAGCGAGCTATC
>JBJMVL010000033.1:0-34961 GCA_045810735.1 Alphaproteobacteria bacterium | reverse complement strand
GTTTCGGGTATCTAGACTACAACGGGAGAATGGTGCGTCTGCTCTTAGCGCAATAAGTTAGTGCTCTCCCAATTTGTTGTCGTCTGTCCTGATTAGGCCACCGATCTGACTAGAGCCAGATGCCGTTGCGAACGATGCTTTCTGGGAGCGGGTAAGGAAGGGCCTGCGCCAAGGCGCGGGGATGTGAATTCAAATCAAATGGAGTAGAAGGCAGAGGACAAAAGCCGTCACCTCGTTATCTCGAACACCGTCCCCCTTCCATAAATACCGCCCCCGGCAGTCGTTCCGAAAAGATTGCCCATGCCGTCCATCAGAAGGCCAGCTTCCGGCCTGGAACCATCTGGCAGCGCCGCAAATGAGTAGAGGATTGTTTCCTTCCCGCTCGGCGCAATCTTGAAAGCCGTACCTGAATTCGCGGCGCCGCCATCCCCGGTCGTGCCATAGATGTTGCCCTTGGCGTCCAACACAACGCCTGCGAAAGGAACTAGTCCGTCGTGTCCATCTGCCACGAAGGCATGAAGGATCGTCTCTGTGCCGTCAGGAGCGAGCTTGAAGACTATACCGTTCTGCTGTTGCCCGGGTCCCCACAGGGTGGTGCCATAAAGATTTCCACTATCATCCACCGCGAGCGAACTCTGTGGATGCCTGCCATCGTCCGCGCCGCTGGGGAAGCCGTGAAGAACTGTCTCGGTGTTCGATGCCAGATCGAAACTGAAGACGGCCCCCTGACCATGACCACCGCCGTCGTTTGTGGTCCCATAGAGAATGCCATTCTTGAAGATCAACTCTCCCAAAGGATTCCAACCACTACTGTAGGTGAATGAGTACAGGATATCGAGTTTGTTATCTGCGGTGAGCTTGAAGAGCGTTCCTTGATCGTGTTCTCCGCCGACAGCTGTCACGCCGTAAAAATTTCCCTTACCGTCCGGTGTCAGACCGGCCAGCGGGTAGCTGCCATCATCTGGCGCCCCGGTAAAATGATGCAGGACTTTCAACGTACCATCCCGCGAAAGCTTGAAAACCGTGCCCAGGTGTGCCTCGCCGCCCGCGAGGGTGGTCCCATAAAGATCGCCGGCCGCGTCCAAGACGAGCTTGCCTTCCGGGCGCTCTCCTCTGCTCGTGCGAAAACTGTGTAGGATCGTCTCCTCGCCGTTTGGGTCCAGCTTAAAGATGGTCCCCTTCTTGTGCGCCCCTCCAGTGTCTGTCGTTCCGTAAAGATTGCCGGCGCTGTCGGCTATTAGATCGCCAAGCGGGCGATCACCGTCTGTCGAATATCCTCGGAAACTGTGAAGCACTGCTTCTGGGCGTGCCATTGCAAACTGCATCGGCTGGCCGAGGCTGAGGACAAAACTGCAAAGAAGCAGAGACTTCATTGATCCGTTGGCCCATTGTTTCGCGCAGCGCGGGTGAGCAGCTCAAAGCCAGCCGGAACACTTTAGCACAGCGTGACTTGCAGAAGAATGCCTGTCCCTGCAGCAGTGGTCATCGGGTGCCATCGGGGGCGTCCGCGCAACCCTACTCAGTGGGCACTCTCGTGGGACCCATACTAGCCCCCGCACGATAGCCAGTCGCCAGTTCTCACTTTCATCTTGTCGGGGTGCGCCAAGAAGGCGGCGCCCCGCATGCGGCGAAACGGGCCTCTCGCTTGAGGCCCGCCGTGGGGCATCTAGACCACAACAGGAGCATGTTGTGTCCGCCCGCCGCTGCGATTTCCAGCGCGCGTTTCGCGGTTTCCTGCCCTTTCACATCGCGCAGATCGGCGACTGCGCCGTTTTCTTCCGCAATTTTCGCCGTGGGCGGGTTCAGCACCTGCACGCCTTTCATGTGATTGACGATGGCGATCAGCGATGGCGCGGCGATGATCTCCAGTCCGCCTGCCCACGCTGCTTCAGGTCCGCACGCTGCTGGGCAAATCAATCCCCTTCCGGCTTCGGACGCCGCAATCGCCGTAGGCAGCACGCCGGCGACGGAGGTGATCTGCGCGTCGAGCGACAGCTCGCCCATCGCGGTGTAGTGGGCCATTTCGCTGGCCGGCAGCACGCCCATCGCAGTGAGCAATCCGAGTGCAATCGGCAGGTCGTAGTGGCTGCCTTCCTTCGGCAGATCGGCAGGCGCGAGATTGATGGTGATTTTCTGATGCGGCAGTGCCAGCCCAATGGCCGACAGCGCGGCGCGCACCCGCTCGCGGCTTTCCGCCACCGCCTTGTCGGCGAGGCCAACTATGCTGAAGGGATTGTTGATGCTGGTCTGGTTGGCGACATGCACCTGCACGTCCACCTCGCGAGCCTCGATGCCCCGGCCTTATGGCGCAAATCGGCCTAACTAAATCAGTGACTTGCCACGCCAAGATTCTCACATTTGCGGCATGGCAGAATCCCAAACGGTCGTAATTCTTCGCGCCAAACGGGACGCTATCGCGGCTGCGATCCTGAATTACGAGCGCCCAGCTAGAACAAGCCAAGATGGATTTCGCGCACGTTACAGCGGCGCTCACGATCTCTGGACGGTCTAGTCCGCTCAGCAATTTTGTTGCCGACTCACCAGTTAGGCCGATTTGCGCCATAAGGCCGCGATGCCCTGAAACGCGACGGTGTAGATGTGCGCGACCATGGCTTCCCCCGATTGGGAGAATTACGCCGCGCATCCGTGAAGCACGCAATTCCGCGCCGTCGCGCTTTGTCGCAAACGCTGTCGCAAAGTTTCGCGCAAGACCTGTGCGGGCAAAGAATTCAGAGAAAAATCGCCACCGCGATTGCCGCGATGAGGAAACGCGCGAGATAACCTGCGGCGTGCGCGCCGATCACCGCCCAGTCCAGCTTCATGAAGAAGCCGTTGGTGACGGTGATGACGAGTGGCCCGGCAATCCACGTCAGCACCGCCATGCCGATGGCAGGGCCCAAGGTGCGGATGTCGGCCAGCACGCACAGCAGCACGAACGCGGCGGCGGCCACAAAGCCGAGCGCGGCGGAGTAGACCACCGCCGTGCGGTCCTTGCCGCCGACGATTCCCTCCCGCCACACCTCCGGATGCTGCATGTAACGGTCGTGGAACAGCACGCCCATGAACAGCCAGTCGGTGAGGGTGGAAACGATCCCCGCCACCAGCACCGCCAGAACCACCATGCCCGCCATCAACGTATTTCCCCCGGTGACGGCTGAAACCTACTTCGGCACGGCGTCGAAGGCGATAGTGGTGCGGGACTGCGCCGAATGGAACGGCACCGTGCCGTGCCACATGTAGGAGGGGAACAGCACCAGCGTGCCTGGTACCGGGCGGATGGCGCGGCGCACGGGCTCCTTGAATCCTGTATCGAACGCTGGCTCGCCGAACTTGATCCAGCCCTCTTGTCCGGCAGAGTCCTCCACCGCCTTAGGCACGGCGATGTAGTAGGCCGAGCTGATCCAGCCTTTCGGATGCACGTGGTTGGTATGGAAGCCGCAGTCGTGCAGCCGCGACGACCATGACGCGGCGTAGCGGAACGCAGGCTGCCTCCGGCGCAGTAGCGGATGCTCGGCATCCTCTTTCATGCGCGCGATGTAAGCGGCAATCGCCTCGTCGATGCGGGCGCGTAATCGCTCCACCAGATCGTGGTCGGCGCCGAAGATGTCTTCCACGGTCTGCGTGCCACCACGCAAAGTTTGGCCAAGGAATTCGCGCTTGTCGCGATGCAGGCCGTTCAGATACGCGTTCAGGTCGCGGTTGAAGCTCTCGATATCCGCATAGCCTTCGGGTGGCGCAATCTCGAACACCTGCACAAAACGCTCGTAGTCGTTCAGCCATTCCTCGCGTGCATTGTCGAGACTGCGCAGCGCCAGTCCCCACATGGCGAGCGCATGCTGGTTATCCGGCGCGATCGCCATCGCCTGCTCGGCAGCGGACAATCCCTTTTTCGCATCGCCGGCGCGGATCAATGTCTCGGCGAAATTCACATGGGCATGCGCGTTGTCCGGCTCCATGCGCAGCACCAGCTCGTGCTCGCGGATGGCGGCGTCGAAATCGCCGGTGCGTGCGTGAATGAGCGCAAGCCCGTCATGCGGCGTCACATGGTTGGGCAAAAGCTGCGCGGCGCGCTCGTAATTCTCCCGCGCTGCGTCGTAATCGCCGAGCCGGAACAGGAAGCTTGCCTTGTTCAGCGAGAGATATCCCACCTCGGGATACAACGCTGCCGCGTCGTCATAAGAGCGGAGGAATTCGTCATTGCGCTGCATTCGGTACAGCAGGTGGTTGAGGTCACGATGCGCGGCAAGATCGAGCGGGTTGCGGCCGACAGCTGCACGATAAGCATCCATCGCTTCGTCCAGGCGTCCGAGCTGCTGCAGCACGTTGCCGCGATTGTAGTCGGCGAGCGGCAGGTCGGGCGCCAGCGTTTGCGCACGCGAAAGGGAATCCAGCGCCTCGGGATAGCGCCGCTGCAGCTTCAGCGAAATGCCAAGATTGTGCGTGAGCGCCGCTTCCTGCCGGGGATCGCGTGCCGCCGCAATGGCGGGCCGCAGCAACGCTTCCGCTTCCTTCGCGCGGTTCTGGTCGTTGAGCACACCGGACAGGGCCTGCTTGAGCGGCAGCCAGTTGGGCTGCAGGCGTAAGGCCTCGCGCAGCGCTTTCTCCGCAGCCTCGAATTGCTGCAGCGACTGTAGCGCCAGCCCGAGACTAAGATGGGCTTCCACAAAATTGGGCTTGAGCCGGATAGCTTGGCGAAACGCATCCGCCGCGTCTGCGTGTTTTGCCAGCGCGTAGAGCACGGTGCCGAGATTGTAATGCGGCTGCGGCAGCGTTGGATTACTCGCCACGGCGCGGCGGAAAAATTGCTCGGCGTCCACCGCCCGGCCCTGCATCTGGCGTAAGGCGCCCATCGCCTGCAGCGCATCGGTGTGCTCGGGCTGCTCGGCGAGAATCTGCTCCAGCGCCGCTTCCGCTCTCAGCACATCGCGGGCGCGTAGCGCGTCGGCCGCCTGGCGCAGCAGCAGTTGAGTCTGCTCTGGCGAAAGCGCAGGTTTTTCGGCGGTGTCGCTCATCGCGGCGGTTATTGCGGATCGGTCGCGCCGACGCAAACAGCGCGAGAATCAGCCGATTGCGCGCAGCACCTGCTTCTGGAACCACGCCACGCCCTGCTCGTGCTTGGGCGAGAGGCGGCCGGTCTGGTAGATGCCGGCATCCAGATTGCGCTGCACCGCTTCGCAGATATCCACGTCTTCCCTGGTGGTGACGAGGGATGCCGCGATCTGCCGCTCGATATCGGCTTCGTCGGCGTCTTCTGCGAACAGGAAAAGGTAATCAAGCCGCATGCGATCGACCGATACCGGCCACATCCGCTCCATGAGGATGCCGTCGGCGTACACATTGATGCCGAGGCACGGCCACGTCCACGCCCAAAGCCCCGCGATCGGCGCGTCGTTCTTCGGCGTGGCGCGATAGAATTGCGCGGGCGGCTCGATCTCGGTGCCGTAATCCGTGGCGATGGTTGAAGCCAACATCGGGTGCAGCACCGGGATGTGATAGCCCTCGAGATAATTCTCGACATAGGTTTTCCAGTTGCACCGGATCTCGTGACCGGAGACGCGCGCCTTCTGGAAGCGCTCGGCGGCGAGATGGCGGATGCGATTCTCCAGAGGCGCGATGCTTTCTTCCAGCGGCCGCGCGTCGGCATCCATGTTCACGAACAGAAAGCCGCGCCAGATTGCGCATTTCAGGCCAAATAGCGCGAACTGCCGCGGATCGAAATCTTCCGCCGGGCCGAAATCGCGCGCGCTGGCGAGCCGCCCGTCGAGCGCATATTTCCAGGCGTGGTAGCGGCACACCAATGCTCCGGCGCAGTGGCCGGTGCCATCGTCTACCAGCGGGCCTGCGCGATGGCGGCACACATTGTGGAAAGCACGGATGGTGCCGTCGTCGCCACGCACTGCCACGATGGGATAACCGGCAAAATTGGTCGCCAGGTAATCGCCAGGCCGCGGCAGCTGGCTCTCATGGGCAAAGAGCTGCCAGGTGCGCGCGAAGATCTCGCGGCGTTCGGTTTCGTAGATCGCAGCGTCGCTATAGAGGCGGGCGGGCAGGGTTTCCGGGGCGGGCTGGCGCATGGATCGTCTTAGCCCAACGGCGCCGCCTTGCGAAAGAGCGCGTCCGCCCCTTACGTTCCGGTCGGTTGCCGCCAATCAGAGAGTGCATGTCCCAACGATTCGAAGGTACCGAGCGGTACGTCGCGACCGACGATCTGCGCATCGCGGTGAACGCCGCCATTACCTTGCAGCGCCCGCTGCTGGTGAAAGGCGAGCCGGGCACCGGCAAGACGCAGCTCGCCTACGAAGTGGCGGAGGCGCTGGGCGCGCCGCTCATCACCTGGCACGTGAAATCCACCACCAAGGCGCAACAGGGGCTGTATGAATACGATGCGGTGACCCGCCTGCGCGATTCGCAGCTGGGCGATCCGCGCGTGAAGGATGTGAAGAACTACATCAAGAAGGGCAAGCTGTGGGACGCCTTCGAGATGGCCACGCGCCCGGTGCTGCTGATCGACGAGATCGACAAGGCGGACATCGAATTTCCCAACGACCTGCTGCTCGAGCTCGATCGCATGGAGTTCTTCGTTTACGAGACGGGCGAAACGATTGCGGCACGCGTGCGCCCGATCGTGATGATCACCTCCAACAACGAGAAGGAGCTGCCGGACGCGTTCCTGCGCCGCTGCTTCTTCCACTACATCAAATTCCCGGATCGCGAGACGATGCAGAAGATCGTCGATGTGCACTATCCCGGCATCAAGCAGAAGCTCGTGAGCGAGGCGCTGAATGTCTTCTATCAACTGCGCGATGTGCCGGGCCTGAAGAAGAAACCGTCCACCAGCGAGCTGCTGGATTGGCTGAAGCTGCTGTTAAATGAAGACGTGCCGCCGGAAACTTTGCGCGAGAGAGAACCGCACAAGCTCATTCCGCCGCTGCACGGCGCGCTTTTGAAAAGCGAACAGGACGTGCACCTGTTCGAGCGCCTCGCATTTCTCGCGCGGCGGGAGGCACGCAGTTAGGCCTCACACTTAGTGGCCAGCCACACCCTCCCCTTGAGGGAGGGTCGAAATTTGCGTAGCAAATTTCGGGGAGGGGTCATGCTGCCAAAGTCGCCAGCGCACACGGTACGCCGCACAGAACTGGAGCGCGAAGCGGCGCGACAATTGCGGCTGAATGCGACGGACGCCGAGCGCAAATTGTGGTATTGCCTGCGCGACAAACGAGTTCTTGGTTTGCGCTTCCGCCGCCAACAGCCCATTGGACCTTACATTGCAGACTTCTACTGCTCTGCGGCGAAATTGGTCGTCGAGTTGGATGGCAGTCAGCACGCCGATACACGAGCGCAATATGATCTGAACCGAACCAGGTGGCTCGAAGCGCGCGGCTACAAGGTTCTGCGATTCTGGAACACTGACCTGCAGGATTCCGACTACATCGTGGGCGTGATCTGCCACACCATTGAGGAGCTGCAGAATTTGCCCGTTAAATGACCCCTCCCCGAAATTCACTCACTCTCGTTCGCGAATTTCGACCCTCCCTCAAGGGGAGGGTGAATTCGGGGTTGCTGGGTGTTGTTGTAAGTGTTCATCAGATTGGCGACAAAGAGGCATGAGAAGCTATTTTCCATTTGGGCTAGCGGCCATTGCCGGCGTTCTGGCTGCCGGCGCGGCCTTCGCGCAAAGCAGCGGCGACACGTTCACCGACCGGGAAGATGGCGCGAAGGCGCACGTCTCGGGGTTCGTATGCCCGCCGCGCATCGGCGAATTCGAGCGGGATGCCGTGGGCGAATACGATCCCGAACACAATCAGGATTTCTGCGCCTATGGCGCGCGTGACGGCGTGTACGGCACCATCACCCTGGCGCCGCTCAACGGCGGCTACGATCCCAAGGCCGGGTTCGCGGAGGATTTTGCCCAGCAGGATGCGACCGAGGGCAAGCGGCTTTCCGAATTCACCGTGCGGCTGAACGGTTCGCCGCTCGCTATCTACACGCGCACCTACCGCACCGCGCGGGCGGAAGCACTCGACTATCGCATCGTGTTCGCCGGCGCGGCGGTGAAGAATTGGGTGGTGCAGGTGACCGTGGAATATGCCGATCCGCGGGACACGCAGAACGAAGCGGAGTTCCTGCGCGCGGTGTACGCCGCCGCCGAGCGCCAGATCGGCGCGCATTGATGGCGGAGGAGATCGAGGTCACGCAAATCGATCCCGCGCTGGTGAAACGCGGCGAACGTCTGTTCAAGCTGTTGGAAAAGAAGAAACTCACGCTCGCCACCGCCGAATCCTGCACCGGCGGCGTGCTCGCCGCCATTCTCTCCGACGCGCCGGGTGCCGGCGATCTCTTTCATGGCGGCTTTGTTCTCTACACCAAGCAGCACAAAATCGCGTTCGGCATTCCGAAGAAGCTGATCGATGTGCATAGTATTGTCAGCGAAGCGGTGGCGCGCGCCATGGCGGAAGGCGCGCTGAAGCATTCACCGGCGGATATCGCCCTGGGCGTCACCGGCGTCGCCGGACCGGAGCCGGACGACGAAGGCAACCCTGTCGGGCTGGTGTGCCTCGCGGCCGCGCGGCGCGGACGCGAGACGATCGCGCGCACCCATCATTTCAAATCGAAGGACCGTGGCGAAATTCGCTGCCGGGCCGCCGAAGAAGCGCTCAGGCTCGTGGACAAGATGGCGCGGCCGTAACCGCGCACGCGTAGAATCTGCAGGCCACGCGCGCTAGACTCGCCGAATCAGGTCGAGGGGAAAAATCAGATGCGCATCGTTTCGGTTGTCGCGCTTACGGCATCGGTTCTGGCGCTTGCGCTGAGCGCGCAGGCGCAATCGCAATCAGCGCCACCCGCGACGCAAACCGCGCCCGCGGCCTCGCAGCCCGCACCATCGCCGCCGTCACCGCCGCCCAATCCGATTTCCACCATCCTCACCAAGATCACCGACATGCCGCCCGGCTGGACGCGCAACATGGACGGCAGCTACCGCTATTCCGAAGCGGGCGTCCGCTGCCCGATCACGTTCAAGACGTTCACCTTTGAGCGCTTTCAGCCGCCCGACAAGGATCGCCCCGACGTGCTCGGCATCTGCTACTACAAGGGTGATACCGACCGCATCGGCTCCATCCGCGTCCGGCGCTATCCCGGCGCGAGCGACCACAGCGCGCTGGCCGAAAACGACCGGCAACTGATGTCGAAGGACGCGCCGCAAATTCTGCTGCACAGCGGCATCGATTCGAAAAACGGTGGCGGCCGCGCCACCGCCACTGTGGGGCGCAATGGCCTGCTCGTGGACTGCAGCGTCTGGCACCCGGAGCACGACATTCCGCGAAGCGATTTCCTCTTCTACTGCACCACCTTGACGGGCAGCTGAACGCTCGCTCCGTCGCTTCGTTTTGCGCGGGATGACAGCGCCGCTGCCGGGCAGCTATCCTGTCCGCCATGTTCTTGCAGTTTTTCGATGCGCTGCGCGCGGCCAAGCTCCCCGTCACCCTGAAAGAGTATCTCGCGCTGATGGACGCGCTGAACGAAGGCGTCATCGGTATGAAGGTGGACGAGTTCTACTATCTCTCACGCACCGCCCTGGTGAAGGACGAGCGCAACCTCGACAAGTTCGACCGCGTCTTCGGCCATGTCTTCAAGGGGCTGGAGAACCTCGAGCCCGATCTCCTCGCGCAGATCCCCGAAGAATGGCTGCGCAAGCTGGCCGAGAAGTATCTCACCGAAGACGAAAAGAAGCAGATCGCGGCGCTGGGCGGCTGGGAGAAGCTGATGGAAACCCTTCGCCAGCGATTGGCCGAGCAGAAAGGCCGCCACCAGGGCGGCAGCAAATGGATCGGCACCGCGGGCACCTCACCGTTCGGCGCCTATGGCTATAATCCGGAAGGCGTGCGCATCGGTCAGGACAAGTCCCGCCACGGCCGCGCCGTGAAGGTGTGGGACAAGCGCGAATACAAGAACCTGGACGATTCCATCGAGCTTGGCACGCGCAACATCAAGGTGGCGCTCAGACGCTTGCGCAAATGGGCGCGCGAGGGCGCGGAAACCGAGCTCGATCTCGAGGGCACGGTGAGGAATACCGCGAACAAAGGCTATCTCGATCTGAAGCTGGTGCCGGAGCGGCACAACACGGTGAAGGTGCTGTTGTTCTTCGATGTCGGCGGCTCAATGGACGCCTACATCAAGCTTTGCGAGGAGCTGTTCTCCGCCGCGCGCGCCGAATTCAAGCACATGGAATTCTTCTACTTCCACAATTGCCTGTATGAGGGCGTGTGGAAGGACAACCGCCGGCGCAACGCGGAGATGACACCCACCTGGGACGTGCTCCACAAATTCCCGCACGACTACAAGGTGATCTTCGTCGGCGACGCCACCATGAGCCCGTACGAGATCACCTATCCCGGCGGCGGTGTGGAGCACTGGAACGAGGAGGCGGGTGCGGTGTGGCTGGGCCGCGTCACACACATCTACCCGCATGTGGTGTGGCTCAATCCGGTGGCGCAGAAGCACTGGGACTATACGCCGTCGGTGAGCCTCATTGGCCAGCTACTGTCCGGCCGCATGTTCCCGCTGACCCTCGCAGGGCTCGATTCCGCCATGCGCGAACTGAGCCGCTAATGCCTGCGCGGCCAGCAGGTTCGGCGCCCGAGGCTAAGGAAGCCGCGTTCGAGCAGGCCATGGCGACCGTATCGCCGGATGTATCGGCAAAGCGGCGTGACCTGCACGACGTGGTGCTTCTGGCGGGGCAAGGGCAGTTGGACTCTGCCGCGAAGCTGCTGCGACAGCGGCTCGGTACCAACCCTGATGATCCGGAGGCTTTATTCCTCCTGGGAGATATCGCGCGGCGGCAAAGCCGCTTCGCGGATGCGGAGGCGCTGTTCGCCCGTTGCGTGGAACTGGCGCCGCGCTTCGATGCCGCCCGTTTTCATTACGCCAATGTGCTGCTGGAGATCGCCAAGGCGGAAGCGGCGCAGGCGCAAGCTGAAACACTGCTCGCCCGCGAGCCGCGCAATCCGGTGTTTCAGGCCCTGAAAGCGATGGCGCTGGAGCTTGCGGATGAGCACGCGGCGGCGGCATCGCTCTGGCGGCAAATCGTCGAAAACGGCGCGCCTGCGGAGATGGCGGTGCGTTATGCGAATGTGCTCCGCGTGCTGGGACGGCGCGAAGAATCCATCGCGGCGTGTCGCGGAGCCCTCGCCCGCGATCCCTCTTATGGCCGTGCGTGGTGGGCACTCGCACAGCTCAGCACCTTTCGGTTCAGCGATGACGACGTTGCGGCAATGCAGGCGTTGGCAGACCGCTCGCAACTCTCCAACGATAACCGCGTCCCACTTCTGTTTGCGCTTGGCAAAGCGCACGGCCAGCGCAAGCAATACGAAAAATCCTTTGCGGCTTACGCGCGCGGCAATGCGTTGAAGCGGCTGAGCACTCCCCACGATCCGGGCGTTCTCACCGCCTATGTTGCGCGCTGTAAAGCAGTGCTCACGCCGGATTTCTTTCGCGCGCGCGAAGCCTGCGGATGCTCAAGCGGCGCCCCGATTTTTATCGTGGGCATGACGCGCGCAGGCTCGACGCTGGTGGAGCAGATCCTCGCCAGCCATTCTGAGATCGAAGGCACGCGTGAGCTGTTCAACCTCGGAAGCATTGCCGGAAAACTGCAGCGAGAACACGGAGCAAGTTCTTACCCTGCCCTCTTGGAGAACCTGGGAGCCGATACCTTCCGGCAGTTCGGCGAGCAATACCTTGGAACCGCGCGCGTACACCGCAAGCTGGGACGGCGGCACTTCATCGACAAGGCCGGACAGAACTTCGTGCATCTCGGCTTGCTGCATCTCATGCTGCCGAACGCGAAGATCGTGGACGTGCGCCGCCATCCGCTGGCCTGCGGCTGGTCCAACTTCACGCAGTATTACGCCAACGGGCAGAACGAGACCTACCGGCTCGCCGATTTTGCTGCGCTCTATCGCGATTACGTCGCGCTGATGGCACACTTCGATTCCGTGCTGGCGGGCCGCGTACACCGCGTGCATTACGAGCAACTGGTCGCCGATCCGGAAACCGAAATCCGCCGCCTGCTGGATTACCTGGAGCTGCCGTTCGAGGAATCCTGCCTCGCGTTCCACGAGAACGCGCGCGCCGTCAGCACTGTCAGCTCGGAGCAGGTGCGCTCGCCGTTATACAAGGAAGCGCTCGATCACTGGCGCCATTACGAGCCGTGGCTCGGCCCCCTCAAATCCGCCCTTGGTCCCCTGGCCGATTCCTATCCGAATGTCCCAACGTTCGGTTGATGCCGCTGCTCACTGTGGCGGGTTGAAATGCAGGTACGGATAGCCGTTGTTGATATTGGGACTCTGCCGCCACGCGTGTCTGTCAAAGCCGAAAGGCAAGCGCGCCTTCAATTCGGCCGTCGCCAACCCGGTGATGCCAGGATCTGTATTGCGGGAGGCCGGCGCCTTGTGCGGGATCGGATATTCCGCTGCTGTCCGTGTCCCAGTAACTGCTGGCGATTCCTTCGTTGGGATCGTAGCCCACGAACCCGCCCGTGTATCCCGCGCCGCCTGTGACCTGTCCCGTGGAGTAGGCAAACGACATCAAACCGCCATTGAATCCCGCCAGGCCGCCCGCCGCACCCGGCCCGCCAACAACGCTTCCCATGGCATAGCTGTTACTGATCGAGCCATGATTGGAGCCGACGAGCCCGCCGGTGTTGTTCTCGCTGCCGGTAACGTTGCCGGTGGCATAGGACGTGTCGATCGATCCGTTGTTGAGTCCCGCGAGCCCTCCGGTGTTGATACTTCCGTTGACGACGCCGCCAGCCGATGCCTGATTGATGCCGCTGTCGTTCTCGCCCGCAATCCCTCCCGCTTGGCCGCCGGTTACGGTCGCGAGCGACCGGGCGCCGCCGATGCCGGCTGAGCTCGATCCCGCAATGCCGCCGGCGCTGGAGTCCGCGCTGCCCACCACCTGTCCTGAGACGGTCACCGCCGACAGGCTCCCGTTGTTGCATCCTGCGATACCGCCGACGTAACGGCTTCTGGGGTCGAGTTTAATCGAGACATTATTAAGCGCGATATTTCTGATCGAGCCGGTGTTGGTGCTCACCATGCCCTCGCAGAGCTTTCTGCCCTTCGGAATGATGAGATTGCTGATGCTGTGACCGAGACCCAGCAGCACGCCGCCGAAGGCTGGGATCGGTGCCTTGCGGAATTGATCACCTGCGGCGTCATAGTCGTCGGCCAGCGCATAGGCACCTTTGGGATTTGCCGCGATATCGCTGACCAAAGCCGGAAAATCGGCAAACAAGACATAAGTGACATTTGTGATCGAGAGGAGGCTTCCCAGATCCCAGAACGTGACGGCGGCACCCTTTGCGAAGATGGCTTGGTTGGTGATGACCAGGCCACCCTGCCCGAGAACAGAGATGGGAGCCTCGATCTGAACCCTCCCGTTTGATGTGAGCGTCAGCTTGCTCGCACTCGTCCAGCTGAGAGGTGCCACCAGATCAATGTCGCCGGCATATCTGTTTTTGAAAATGTGAGATGTGACGGTCACGTTGGAGTTGGCGAGCATATTGGAGAGCTCGGAGATGTTCAGTATCGCCTCATGATCCGTGGGCGAGCAGACGCCGCCGGAGCAGCTCATGTTCTGCGTGGGATCGGTGGAAATCACCACATCGGCTCGTGCGGCTGTGCTGAGAAGCGCACCGAGGGCGGCCGCAGGCAGAAAAACACGCCTGTTCATTTTGATCATCCTTGATCTCTACTTCCGGGGCGCGTTGGCGAGCAGATAGGGATAGCCGTCGTTGATGTTCGGCGACTGTCCCCAGATCTTCGGATCGAAGCCGTCGGGCACTCGGGATTTCAACTGTGTGTCGGAGAGTCCGGTTACTCCATCACAATCGCCATGCCCGCAAGCCGTCGTGTTTCCGCTTGCATCGATGTCCCAATACGCTGACCTAAAAAGATCATGGCCGTTGTTGAACCCGACGAACCCGCCATGAATCCCCGTGGCAGGCACACTGCTGACGGAATATGAGAAGGAAATTGTTGCGTTGTTGTTGCGGCCCTCCAGCCCGCCGAGGGCACTATCCGATCCGCCACCCAGTATGGGACCTGTCGCGTATGAATTGGATATCGGCCCGACACAGCAATGCCGTTTGAAAGTGCCGCCAGACAGGCCTCCGGCCGGATGCCCGGCGGAAGTTGTCACGGACCCTGTGGCGAAACTTTGAGAGACCATGCCCTCTTGCCAGCCTACCAGTCCGCCGGCGAGTCCATTCCCCACGACAGGGCCTGTGGCTCGGCTCCGTTGAATCGATCCGTGCGCGCCATTTAGCCCTACTAAGCCGCCCGCGATGACGCTGTTAACCTGCGCGCCCGACTCACAGTCGATAATCGTCCCGACGCTTCCACCGGCGATACCACCCGCGTGACTGCGTCCATTTATTGAGCCGTCCACGTACACGTGCATGATAAGTCCATCCCAGTCATTGTGTCCTACGAGTATCGCCGCAGTTGCCTTGAATCCTGAAACTGAAATTTCCGCATTCGTAAGGGCCAGATCGCGCACTGTGCCGTTGTTTTCCGCAAAGAAGCCGTTTTGAATCCAGCGGTTTCGTATGGTCGTATTGTCAATCCTGAGATTTCGGATCTTATGACCGAGTCCTTCAAGTATGCCGCTAAAGAGTCCGGGGATCGGTGATTTAGTGTACTCCCCGCAGCAAAGTCTTTCGCGATAGCGAAGTTACCGGAGCGATTGCGTTTCATGCCGGCTATCAATGAGCGAACGTTCCATATCAGTGCATACATAATTCCATTGATTCTTAGTTGACTGCTGCTCTCCTGAAAATCGAACTTGCCCTTCTTCTGGAACAGCAGGTCGCCATCGCCATTGCCCTGATTGTAATTGAGCGTCAGCGCGCCGGTGCCGGCCACCATGACCGGCGCTTTGACGGTGATGTTCTCCTTGGCCGCGAGCATGCTGGTGACGTCGCCGACATTCAGCACCGCGTTCTTGGCTGTCGGCATGCACACACCGGCATTGCAGTTCATGTTCTGCGTCGGCTTGGTTGAGATCACCACCTCGGCACGGGCAGGGCTGGTGACGGTGACAGCGGGGAGTACCCCCACCCAATTCGGAGGTTCGAATGGGAACTTTGAGGCGAAGGGGAGGGGGTGTGAGGCAGAATCCGAAAAACGACGATCAAGATCGCGCGGTTTGAACAAGGAGGAGGACCAGAACTGGATATTGGATCGTTGAAGCCGCGAGGGTTGGACAATCGGGGCAGTGTCTGTATGCAAAGCATTTGGTGGGGCACACCAAACGATAAGAACGGATTGCCATGACCGGCCGGACCCGCTCCACGGAGCTGCTCGAAAGCGAGCGAAATATCCTGAAGCGTATCGCCGCCGGCGATCCGCTGGAAACCGTGCTGGACGAATTGATCCTGGTGGTCGAGCGCCCGTCCGGCGGCGAGCTCTTGGGCTCCATTCTCTTCCTGTCGGACGACGGCCGGCGCCTGCTGCATGGCGCCGCCCCCAGCCTGCCGGCGGCGTACAACGATGCCATCCACGGCCTCGAAATCGGGCCGGAGGTGGGCTCCTGCGGCACCGCCGCCCACCGCGGCGAGCCGGTTTATGTGTCGGATATCGGGGCCGATCCCTTATGGGCCAAGTATCGCGATCTCGCGCTGACGCACGGCTTGCGCGCCTGCTGGTCCACGCCGATCCGCAGCACCGACGGCCAGCTGATCGGCACCTTCGCGAGCTATTATCGCGCGCCGCGCGCACCCACCGAGCGGGATCTGGAAGTGATCGCGATGGTGACGCAAACCGCGGCGATCGCCGTGGAGCGTCACCGCATCGAGCTGGAGCGCAAGCGGGCCGAAGAGCAGCGCAGCCTGCTGCTGCGCGAGCTGAACCATCGCGTGAAGAATCTCTTCACGCTCACCAATTCGCTGGTGCTGATGAGCGCGCGCTCTGCCTCAAGCACCGAAGAAATGGTGAAGACCTTACAGGGCCGCCTGTTCGCGCTCAGCCGCGCGCACGAGCTGGTGCAGCCGGGATTGCGTGAATCCGGGTGGGAGATGGAAGGCGCCGACTGCCCCTTGCGCAAGATCCTGCAGGATATCCTTTCGCCCTATGCGGCCGGCATCGCGCCAACGCGCGTTCATGTCGAAGGACCGGACGTTGCGATCAAGCCGAATGCCATCACGAGTCTCGCGCTGGTGCTGCATGAGCTGGCGACCAACGCCGCGAAGTACGGCGCGCTCAGCGATCCCGCGGGGCGCGTATCGGTAACATGGTCGCTCGGCGGTGACGGACTCGATCTGTCGTGGCGTGAATCCGGTGGGCCGCCGGTGGAAGCGGCGCCGCAGCGCACCGGCTTCGGCACCTTGCTCGCCCGCCGCTCGGTCGAAATGCAGCTCGGCGGCGAAGTGGAATACGACTGGGCGACGGAAGGCTTGCGCGTGCGCATATCGCTGCCGCTGTCGCGCGTTGCGCAAGTGAGCGCATCCGAACCGCCCGCGCATGTTCGTCGTGACAGCACCGGCTCTATGGCCTCGGCATGAGCGGCAACGCGGACGAACGCGAGCTGTTCGCGATCATCCGCGAGCGCTCCTTCCGGCGCGGCAAATTCCGATTGGCGTCGGGGCGGGAGAGCGAGCTCTACTTCAATCTCAAGCCGACCATGATGTCGCCGAAGGGCGCGCTGTTGTCGGCCCGGGCGTTGCTCGCCCGCATCCGGCCGGAGAGTGTGGATTATGTCGGCGGACTCGAAATGGGCGCGGTGCCGGTGATCGCCGCGCTTGCCGCGATCAGTGCCGCGGAAGGTCAGCCGGTCAAAACCTTCTTCGTGCGCAAGCAGCCGAAAGGCCACGGCACGATGGACATGCTTGAGGGCCTCGCGCCGAATGAAACCCTCGCGAATGCGCGCGTGATGGTGGTGGACGATGTCGCCACCACCGGCGGTTCCATTTTGAAAGCGGCCGATGCCGTGCGCGCCGCCGGCGCCACCGTGAACGCCGGGCTCGTCATCATCGACCGCGGGGAAGGCGCCGCGGAAGCGCTGCAGCTTCAGGGCATGCGCCTCTTGTCGGTGTTCAATGGCCCCGAATTTCTGGAGAGCGCCCCTGCGGGTTCGCATGATGAGAGTGCAGTGCTGGCAGATGTGCCGAAAACCGGCTGACGCCGGTCAATGCTGGAATTGCACCAGCGGCTGGTGATTGCCGTTGAAGTCGTAGCACGGCATGCCGAGATTGGCAGTCGGCTTGTCGGTGGGGCAGGGTTTTTCGATCGGGACCGCCGGTGCATTGCGCTTGGCGAGCACCGCGTCATAGGGAGACGGCTTGGCGGGACCAAGCGTGAGTACCGGGCCTTCCTTCCCGTACCATTTGTTTTCAATGCAATGCTGCTTCTCGCGCGGCGACAGGCGTTCGTAATAGGCGCCGCTGCAATTGTAGAGGTAGCGGCCGAGCGCCTGGATATCGCCCTGCGGCTCTTGCGTCTGCGGTTGCGCAGGCAGGGCTTCGAGCGATGGCGGCGTGATGGCCCGCGGCGAGAGTTCGGGTGTCAGGAATTCCGGCGGCGGAATCGCTGGCCGCTCGATGCGGGGCGTCTTCACCGGCGTCGGCGGCAGCGTAATGGTGATCTCCCGCGCAGGCTGCCTTACGCCGAAGAACGTCTGCGGCCGGAATGCCGCCAGCAGCGCGAGCAGTGCCAGGATGTGAAGCAGCAGCACCGTGGCGGCGGACGCGGCGCGGCGCAATCGCAACTCTGGCTGCATCTACTCTGCGTCCTAGCCGCCGGCGAGGGCCGGCAGCTTGCGACATTACACCCGAACCGCCCGCCGCCTCAGTAGACCAAGGCCCTATTTGCCGCCGTCTGGCTTGCCATTTTGGGTTGAAGTGGCCGGCGCGCCCTTCTTGGCAGCTTCGACTTTGTCCTTCGCAGCCTGCTTCGCCAGCAGATTCTGGGTCAGCTCGTGCTGCTTCTTGCCGTAAGCGAAGACGTCCTGCATCTTCTTCAGTGCCTCCCGGCATTCAGAATTCAGTTCGGTTTTGTGCTGCGCTAGGCAATTCAATCTTCGTCCTCGACCAAAAGGTACATTTTGGCAGTACCGCTCCACGAAGGGAGCGCAGGGCGCGCGCTTCTGTCCGTGCGGTGAGTTTTCCGCGAGTGCTCCGGTCGTGAAGCACAAGAGCAACAGGCTTGCGAAAGCAAATCGCATGATCAAGCTCCTATACGTCCAACCGGTTCTTAGCCCGTTAAATCGGCATCACCAAGATGTCACCCGCCCTCAATCGCCGTGCTGGACTCTATCCGGATGGATGAGTAGTAGCATTTCGCGCTGCGGGCACGGTCGCCAGGCACATTGAGTGAGGAGTTATCAGTCGTTCGGGACCTTCGGGCCCGTGCGCAAGAATAACGATTAGCCGCATGGAACAGGTTCGAACGGATTACGACGCCGGGCCACTTTGGGCGGCTCTCGCCGAAGCCGCCCACGCCGTTGACAGCGATGCAAGCCGAGCGGCAGGGCAGTTGCAGGCTCTTCTGAAAGTTGCGCCTGGTCAGCCGCAGGCCCTGCAACTGCTCGTGGATCTGCGGCGTGCGACCGGTGATCTGGCAGGAGCACGTACCACACTGGAGTCGATGGCCGCCGAGCTTCCGGAGCTGGCTGCGATCCATTTTGAATTGGGTCTGCTGACGGCGGAATTGGGCGACGCTGAAGCAGCGGTACGATCTCTTTCCCGTGTTGTCGAACTCGAGCCTCAACATCCGCAAGCGTGGCGAGCGCTGGGCGATGCGCTGGCGGAGATAGGCAATGAGACGCAAGCCGCGCACGCTTACGCGCGTCAGTTTCAGTCTTCTCTGATGGATGTGAAGACCCTGGAGCACGTAAGCGGGCTCGACGCCGACCAAGCCGAGATCGCCGAAGAGGTCCTGCGCGAATACCTGAACATTCAAGCCACGGATCTGACAGCGCTCGAATTAATGGCGAACATGTATTTGCGCCTTAATCAGTTTGAATCCGCACAGAAAGTATTTGAGCGGGCACTGGAGCTGGTGCCATCGTTCCGAAGAGCAAGAGCAGGGTATGTGGCGGCGCTGCACCGGCAATTGCGACCGGAGGAGGAAGGCCAGCAACTCGATATTCTGCTTCAGGACGACCCGGATAATCCCGAATATCGCGTTCTCAAGGCGGCGACATTGTCCGCCAGCGGAAAGTCGCGAGAAGCTGTTGAATATTGCGAAACCCTGCTTGGGACCGATCCTGAGAATCACAGATTCTGGCTCGCATATGCGCAAGCCTTGCGCGTCGCCGCACGTCAGAATGATTGTATTGCTGCTTACCGCAAAGCTATCGAACTGGAACCCCGCTTGGGAGAGGCGTGGTGGGGCCTGGCTAATCTGAAGACGTTTCGATTCAACGCGTCGGATGTGCAGACGATGCGAAACGATCTCTCTCGTGCCGATTTAACGGACGGCAACCGCGTGTTTTTGCATTTTGCATTGGGCAAGGCACTCGAAGACCTCAAGGTTTACGATGAATCTTTCCAGCAATACCGCTCGGGCAACGCGTTGGTGCGGGCGGCAAACCCCTACAACATTGAAGATATCGTGGATGGCGTCGCGCGCGAAAGGCAACGGTTCCCAAAGGAATTTTTCGTTGCTCACGCGGATCGCGGGAATCCGGCGGCGGATCCCATATTTATTCTCGGCCTTCCGAGGTCGGGTTCGACGCTTGTCGAACAGGTTCTTGCGAGTCACTCGTTGGTGGAGGGCGCCGGCGAACTGCCCTGCTTAATTTCTCTTGTCCGTCGCCTGGAAAGTAAGAGCTCCCACAGCGAATCGGAGTGCGATGGTGCAGCAGCCTTGTTGCACGATGAGGATCTCAACGCGTTGGGCGAGGAGTACCTTGAGCGCACCCGTTCTCATCGCAAATCAATGCGTCCACATTTTACAGACAAAATGCCGAGCAACTTTCACCATCTTGGGCTCATATGTGCCATCCTTCCCAATGCCAAAATTATTGACGCGCGTCGCCACCCGCTCGCATGCTGCCTTTCTAACTTTAAACAGATATTCCCCTTTCGGCAGGGACCTTCCTACGATCTCGCCGATATCGGCCGCTACTACCGAGCCTATGTGGAGCTGTTGGCGCACTTCGATCGCGTATTGCCTGGGCGCATTCATCGGGTGAGCTACGAAGAGCTTGTCGGCAATCCCGAACAAGAGATCCGCAGGCTATTGGGTTATTGCGATCTGCCCTTCGAAGAGGCGTGTCTGCGGTTCTACGAAACAGAGCGCGGAATCCGGACCATCAGTTCAGAACAGGTGCGCCAGCCGGTCTACAAGGATGCGTTGGAACAATGGCGGCCCTATGAACAATGGCTCGGGCCGCTGGTGAAGGAATTGGGCCCGGTACTGGACGCATATCCCGCAGTGCCAGATCGCGTGTAGGTGTGCATGGAAACGCCAGCTGGAGCAGAACAGAACCGTCTTTCCGTGTCGCTGGAAGCCGCGGCTGAACTGCTCGCCAAAGATCCGGAAGCAGCCGCAACAAAAGCCAGCGAAATTCTGGATATCTATCCGGGGCAGCCGCAGGCCCTGTTTCTCCTGATAAATGCTGTCAAATTGATGGGTGCTGAGGCTGGCGTTCGCGATCTCATCGAATGGATGGAGTCTGAGTACCCCAATATTGCGTCTATTCACTACGAATTGGGTTTGCTGCTTGGGCGGCTTGGAATGCACAAGGAAGCCGCCGAGCGCCTGCATCGCGTGGTCGCGCTGGAACGCAATCATCCCGCTGCCTGGCGGGCCTTGGGCCATGAACTTGCAAAAACCGGGGATGCGAAAGCGGCAACCAGCGCGTACGTCAATCACCTCCGGTTATCGCTGCGCGAATTGAGGCTGCTGGAGGACACAACGTCGGGAAGCGTCGACGAGATCAAGGCGGAACGGATGCTCCGCCAATCGCTCGACATCAATCCCACGGATGTTTTCACCACCCGGCTCTTGGGCGAGTTTTATCTTCGGCTGGGAAAGCTCCGCGAAGCCGAGAAAGCACTTAAACGGGCGGTTGAGCTTGCGCCTGCCTGCGCGATAACGCGCGACCTCTACTGTGTGGCTCTTAGCCAGTTGATGGACTGGAAAGGTGCGAACGCTCAATTTCAGATCTTGCTGGACGAGGATCCCGACAATCTTCGCCTCCAAAGCCTGTTGGCCGCCAATCTGATAGTACTTGGCGAACGCGACGACGCCATGGCTCTGTTCGAAAGCCTTCGCGGCAAAGGGAGCAACGACAGATTATTCTGGCTGAATTACGGGCATGCCGCACGCGCGATGGGAAAGGATGATAAGACGATCATCGAAGCCTACCGGAAATGCATTGAGCTGGATCCCAGCTACGGTACAGCCTGGTGGGCTCTCGCCGACATGAAGACTTATCACTTCTCGATGGCGGAAATCGAACAGATGCGAGAGCAGCTAGAGCGCGATGATATTCCCAGCGGATTGCGCTGCCATTTGGAATTCGCACTCGCCACGGCCCTCGAAAGCAAAGCTGCCTATGCGGAATCCTTTGAGCACTATCGTCAGGCAAACGCGCTCAGGCGGCCATATATATCCTACAGCGCCGACACGAATCATCGGGAAATGAAGCAGCTGAAGACGTTCTTCACGCCGGCATTCTTTTCCGAGCGGGCGGGCAGCGGTTGCCCGGATCCCGATCCCATTTTCATCGTTGGCATGCCAAGAGCCGGCTCGACGCTCATCGAGCAGATCCTGTCCAGCCATTCCCAGATTGAAGGAACAATGGAGTTGCCGGACCTCGGCAACATAGTGCAGGAACTCATTCGGCAGCACGCGCCAGCCAAGACTTTTCCAGGCCTGTTATCAGATCTGGATCATGCCGAACTTCGACGCCTCGGTGAGGAGTATCTGAATCGCACGCGCTATCAGAGAAAGCTTGGGCGCCCCTTCTTTACCGACAAGGCCGGTAACAACTTCCTTTACATCGGCCTGATCCACACGATCCTGCCAAACGCCAAAATCATCGATGCGCGCCGTCATCCGCTTGCCTGCGGATTTTCTTGTTACAAGCAGGCCTTTGCGCCGGGGGCACTCAATCTGGCTTATGACGAGACAGAAATCGGACGGTACTATCGCGACTACGTCGAGATGATGGCGCATTACGACGCTGTGCTCCCGGGACGGGTTCATCGCGTGGTCCATGAAAATCTTGTGGAGGATCCAGACACAGAGATCCGACGTCTGATTGCTTATTGCGGGCTTCCATTCGAAGAGCAGTGCCTTCGGTCTCACGAAACCGATCGAGTCGTGCATACGTCGAGCTCGCAACAGGTGCGGCAGCCGATTCAGAAAAAGCGCGTTGAAATCTGGCAGCACTACGGAGAATTTCTGCAGCCGATGAAGGCGGCTCTCGGCGATGTGCTTACGCTCTACCCCGAGGTGCCTGCATTCAATTAGCGGGTTAGGCGGGCTCGTCCACAAGCGGTGCCAGAGCACCGAGCCATGGTTGATATCGGCGCCACGATTCCGAGGCCGATGGATCGGAGGATTGCCGCAACTGCCACCCGCCGGCGGTACGGACGAGTCGCGAGCGCATGTGTGGAGCGACGCACGTGTCGTCCCAGGGCAAGCCAATAAGATCGATCAGCTTTCGCATGTCGGGCTCCGGCCATGCCGTCATGCGCTCATGGTCCACCTCCAACAACCGTTCCGCCGGCAGCACGCGCCGCCAGTGCTCCATGAGTTTCCGATAAGCGTGAAAATAACGGACAAGGTCCTCGCCACCTGTCGGCATGCCTGTCGACCGGGGCAGATGCACCTGGTGAATGGCAACGGCAGTTTCGATGGGTTTGCGCCGGCAATGGATGATGGACGCTGCCGGAAACGCCAAGTGGATCAATCCGACAGCAAGGAAATTCAGCGGCTCCCTGTCGGAGATACGAGCCGCTGTCTGCGATGCAGCACGCAGATCGCCCAGATACTCTGCGGAAACTTGACTGAGGAAATCGGCGCTGATCGTTTCTGCGCCACCGCCGAGCACCGTCTGTAGCCGATTTCTCCAGAACGGACGTTCACCAGCGCTTTTGACTTCCGGATGGCTAGCCACCATGCGCTCGACAACACTCAGGCCGGACCGCGGCATGCCGACGAACAGCACCGGCGTCCGGTCGCTGTTTGTGGATACCCGCTCGAGCATTTGTCGTGTGAATACGGCAATGAGCTTGTCCACTTCCGCTTCGAAGGCGCGTATGTCGATGGAGAAAACCCGCGTGCGGAGGTCGGAGGCCTCGTCGAACGATTTCATTGCCAGCTCGTAATGGCCCAAATCGCCGAGTACCAGCCCACGAGCAAGCAGCAGCAGAAGGCGATTGATGTCCTCGACACCCGGTTCCTGAAGCACATTATCGATCTGCTTCAAGAAGCTCTCATCGGCTGTTGTGAAATGTTTGCATCGCACGAGATCGTAATAGGGGAGCCCTGCGTTCGGGGTCGCCCTGATCTGGGCCTCGAAACATTCCACCGCCTCGTCGAGGTGCCCTCTCGATACAAGGATCTGACCCAGCAACCCCCGGGCGGTGGTCAGGCCCGGCTCGGTCTCCAGAGCTCTGCGCAAAAGATTCTCTGCCTCACCCACACGTCCTTCCGTCAATCGCGACTGCGCTTCCGCGAAATGCCTTCCAGCTTGGTTCTCTGAAGACCGCGCAGCCCGCTGATAGGATTCGATGGCCTCGCGGCGGCGCCCCAGTTCTTTGTACAGAAGGGCGAGCTGGCCGTGGGCATCGGAAAGCGTGGGTCGAATCTGGACGGCATGTTCCAGAGCCTCAACCGCGCCCTGCATGTCACCGAGCATCTCGAATGCGGTGCCGAGACGCCAATACGCGATCGCAATCCGGGGATTCAGGGTGATCGCGCGCTCCAGGGGCTCGAGGGCATCTTCAGGCCGACCGGCCTCGATATAGAGCGCACCCAAATCCGTCTGGATTCGAGCGTTGTCTGGCACCAGCTGCGCCGCTTCGGTCATCGGAACAATCGCTTCGGGAAAGCGGCCGGCATCTATCAACTCTCCCGCCTGCGTAAGCAGGTTCGCCAAAGGAGACGATGGCGGCACTCCGGGGGGCAGTCCAGATGGCATGGGAATGATAATATCGGCTCGAGTTAAGGCCCAAAAGTCCAGAGTCGCCGGCCCAAGCCGGTCTCCTTGGTCGAGAAATGCTCTGCACAAAAAAACAGCGGCGCACGAGGCGCCGCTGTCGAAGTCACAAGATAAAGAATCGATTAGCCGCGTTTCGCGTTCTTGTGGACCTGAATCAGAGCCTTCAGGCCAGCAGTCGTGCTCTTCGCGCCCTTGTGGTTCGGGGCGACGTTGATCAGCGGGCCGCTGTTACATTCGAACGACGATGTGCCGGAGAACTGGCACCACAGCGACCAAGGCTTGCCAGCCTTCAGCTTGCCCGGAAGGACGAAGTTGATCGTGAAGCTGGAGTTGCCGAAGAGGCCGTCCGACATGTCGGCGCTCTTGCCGGTGACGGAGTTCTTGCCCAGCAGGCCCTGGCCGTAGCTGACACCGCCGGCGCAGTCGTTGTTGGTGTGCTGCCACGCCCACACGTTGGTGCCGCTGCTGTATACGGAGCCGCCGTCACAATACGAGCCGCCGCCGGACGTGCCGAACTGGAAGCTGTGCAGGAAGGTACCGGCATTCGCCGTCGTGCTGGCCATAACCGCAGCCGCGCTGAGCATCAAATACTTGTTCATGATTGTCTTCCCCAGAGGAGTTGGAGAAACCGGAACCATTCCGGCACCCCGGGCGGCTTCATACGTGAAAGGCCCGTCAGAGACAATGGCTATTTTCGGGCAATGGTGAATCCCCAGGGCGCAGGTCGAAGGAAGGGGTTGAGTGATGTCGGAGTACTGTCTGGCGCACCCGACAAGATGAAACTACGACCTGAGGAATCTCAGCCTGTCGCGCCCAATCCCACAGCACGAGGCCGTCCGATAACCGTTCCAACGCGACGGAAAGGTTCGACCTAGGGCGGGGGAATTACGGAATGCGAGAGGCCGGAGTGTTGCCCTGCGCGCATAGCTTTCGCGCTAGCGGAGAGCGTACGTTTTTAGCGCCCGCTGGACCTTGGCTTGTTTTCCCCGCGCGGGCGTTCAGCATCGAAATTGTCGGAACTCGGAACTCGGGCGCTACTTCTCGTCCCGTTCACACCTGTCTGAGGCCATAGTAGCAAGAAAGAGCACGCAACTGATTGCGTGCCAAGGTTCGCAGCGGCTGTATAGCTGGTAAGTCTAGCGTTTCGAGGGAGTCGAGCAGATCGAGAAACCTTTCACGATTCACATGCTCGATAGCTTCAAAGGCTTCGTCGACGCTCTCCAAGCCGGCATTCGACATCCCGCGTCGGAAGGCCCCTCTAGGTATCCTGGGAAATTGCCGATGCCCCAGCAGCAGGTATGCGAGTGAGATGCGATTTTCGTGGACCGAAACTTTCGGTACCCAGGGCGGTGACTCTCCTTCGAAATCCCTGTCGATCCAAATTTCCCTGCCGCCAACAGTCATATTCATTTTGATGCTGAACGCCATCGGCTCTTGGGATGGAAACATCCAGTTCAAAAACATGTAGTACGGATCGATAGACCTACCATATTTGACGAGCACTTCCCCCTCGAACACCCCTTCCAATGCCACGCCGGAGCTGGTGTCGTAATCGACAGAACCGCCATGATTCGCCATCTCGACGATTGGCATGATCACTCTTCGGTCACGGAAATTGATGGCTCTAGTGCCGAAAAACCATTTTTCGACAGCCTGTGGCGTTATTGGATTGAAAAAGCGCGCACAACCTAGCTTCCGGGCAAGCAACTCTCGCACCTGCTCCGGAAGTTCCCTCATGGCTGACAGAAACCCTTCCACCTCGAGCCGTCCAGGACCCCAAGAGTACTCCCGTTCATAGCCTTCGAGGAAAGCGCGCCCGCGGGCGCTGAGTGGAGAATCGGGACTTACCGTGAAGGCGTCGTTCTTTATCAGCCCATGCTCGACCGGCAGCAGCAAGTCCTCAGGAATTCTGATGCTCACCGGCCTCGTCGCATCGATCGAGAATATTCCGCGGCCAAACGGGCCGTACCCTAGACGCACATTATCCGCTACGCCGCCGAGGGCCCGGAATTCGTCCAGCATCTCATTCCACGAAGTGTCAGGCATTATTGTCAGCTATTGCGGCTAAGTATTCCGGACTTCTTACCGGTATCGACTTGCCCGCGGTACCCCCGCTACGAAGCTTGGCAGGCAATCAATTGCATGCCCTTTCTTGTTACTATGGCTTGAGGCAGGCGCGACGAATTAGCTGTTCTTCGCCACGGCGCGCACCCGACAGGATTCGAACCTGTGACCTCTGCCTTCGGAGGGCAGCACTCTATCCAGCTGAGCTACGGGTGCATGTGGCCTCTATAGCGTGACGGGCTGTCAGACGGCAAACCGCGCGGAACAGCCGCCGCCCATTGCTCGTTTCAGAAGAGTCCCGAACGGAGAACTCCGATGACCCGAAAGCTCGTGTGCGCAGCCCTGCTCGGGGCAACTCTCGGATGGATGAGCGTCACCGTATTGGCGGGGCCGCCCGACCGTAAGGGTTTTCTCAGCGACGCCATCAAAGGTGACAATTCTGAAATCCGGCTTGGGCAGCTTGCCACGCGCAACGGCGGCAGCAGCGGAGTTCGGGAATACGGCCGAACCCTTGCGACCGATCATATGAAGGCGAAGGCGCAGGCCTCGAAGGTTGCGCGCCAGATCGGCGTTGAGCCGCCGTCTGGGGCAATGCTCAAGGCCGATGCAGAATATGTGAAGCTGCGCGTGTTGTCCGGCAAGAGTTTCGACCGCGAGTTCGTGGGCTACATGATCGACGATCATAAGCAGGACATCCGCGAGTTTTCGGGCATGGCCAAAAGCCACAACGGCCCGGTTGGCGATCTGGCCGAGAAACAGCTGCCGACCCTCAGGAAGCATCTGCGGATGGCAGAGTCGCTGAAGCACTCGTAAAGATGCAGAGGCCTTAGCTGCTCAGTTCCTTCATCAGCCGGTAGGTGAATTCCACCGTCTGATAGAAGTTGCTGATTTCGTCCCGCTCGTCGCGGCCGTGCGCTCGGACGTCGTTGATGTCGAACCAGCCTCCGCCCACGCCGTAGCTCGGCATGCCGGCGGCACGGGTGAAAATGGAGTCACTGGCGCCCGCCGCCATCTGCGGCATGACCATCACGCCGGGCCACATCGAGCGGACCACCTTGGTGACCTGCGCCAGGACTTTCGGATCGGGCACAGTTTCCTTCGCCGCCTGCACCGGTTCCAGAAGCGTGACCTTGATGTTTGAATCGCCGGCCACCTGCTGAAGCGTGGCACGCGTTTGCTCCACGGTTTCGCCGGGAAACACGCGGCATTGAATGACGGCGTCAGCACTGCTCGGCAGCGCATTTTCCTGCACGCCCGCCTTCAGCATTGTCGCGACGCAGGTCGTGTGCAGGATCGCGTTGAGCGCCGTGTCTTTGCCAAGGCGCGCCGCGGCGGCCTCGTCCACCGGCATCTTGGCCATTTGCAAGAGATCGTTGCGTCTTTGGCCGGACGCACTCGTCGCGATCGCCTGGAAATAGGCCCGTGTTGTGGCATTCGTCTTATATGGAAACCGGTGCTGCGAAAGCTTCACCAGCCCGCTCGCCAATTGGTAGATCGCGTTGTCCGGGCGCGGTTCGGATGAATGACCACCCTTGTTGGTGGTCTCCATCTTGAACGTCATGTAGGTTTTCTGGACGGTTTCGATACTGAAATCGAGCCGCTTGCCGTCTCTTATCTCGCCTGAGCCGCCATCAGGATTGATCACCAGTCCTGCATCGACCAGTTCGCGTTTGTGGCTCACAAGGAAATTGGGGCCGTCCTGTTCCAGCCCGACTTCTTCGTCGGCGGTAAATGCCACGATGATATCGCGGTCAGGAACGAAGTGCTCTTTCTTCAGGCGGATCAGCGACGCGGCTACCGCGGCGTCTTCGTCCTTCATGTCCGAAGTGCCGCGGCCGTAGACGTATCCGTCCTTCTCGGTGAACTTGAAGGGCGGCAGCGTCCAATCTTGGGGGCGGGCGTCCACCACATCCATATGGCAGATCCACATCACCGGCTTGCCATGGCTCTTGCCTTTCAGGCGAACGACGACGTTTACCTGCTTCGGGTACTTGGTTTCCGGAACGATGCTGATCTCCGAGTCGCTGAAGCCGTTGGCTTTCAGGTAGCGGACGAGAATGTCGGCCACGCCCTTGGTGCCAACATTGTGCACCGAGCGGACTTCCACGATGTCGCGGAAAATATCGTGCGCCAGTTTCTGATTTTCTGGTGGCGGCAGTGGGCCGGGTGGCGGGGTGTTCGCCGCCAGCGCCGCCGCTACCGCAACGAGCGAAAGCGTACTCCAGCGGGCCACGTTCAACAGTTTCAGCATCGTTCTCTTGGGTCGAGCTGTCAGGCGATCGGTGGACGAAACGCGCCGTCCCAATCCGCGGCCGGCGGGTGGGATTCGTACCATCCAATCCGGGCGAGGTGGAGATCGTAAAGCTGGGGACTGGCGCCGGAAAGGTTGTTGCACTGTTCGATCAGCGTGCGTGCGTCGCTCCACCGCTTCTGACGAATGGCCTGGAAGAGATGATCGTGGAAGCTGGAAAGCGCACGGAATTTCGGCGAGGCGCGCACCAGCGGATTGCCGTAAAGCGCATAGATGCGCATCGCCTTGCCGTCCGGATCCGCGGCGACGGTGTCGATTTCGAGCACGGCGAAAGTCTTGTCCGTCAGCTTTTGCGTTTCCTCATCCAAAAGAATAGCCGGCCCATATCGCGCCGAGAGCCTGCTCAACAGGTCGGCCATTCTGGTGCAGTTGCCGACCACCGAATGCGTGTTCGGGGCGCCGGCAGCATTGGCAGCGCTGGCGAAAATCACCGGGCCGGTGGCAATGCCGATGGCGATTTGCACCGGGTCGTAGGGCGGGCCCTCACCATGCTGATCCTTGAGCTCGGTGAGCGTGGCCAGCATCTTGAGCGCGGCCTCGCAGGCGTGCGTCGCGTGCTCCGCATCGTCATCGGAGCCGTTCCATACCGCCGCGAAGCGATCGCCCGACACATCGACCAGCGTGCCGCGCTGTTGTGTGATCGCTGCAAGCAGCGGGTTCGCCGAGCTCTCCAGGAGAGCCATCGTTTCGGACGCGTCGAGGGTGCCACCGGGATCGGCGATGCCCCGCAGCTCGCAGGCCAGGTAAGTGACGGTTCGACTCCGCGATATGAGAGGAGGACGAACGGGCGCCGGCGGCATGACCTGCGGTTCGATTTCAGGTGAAACGACCCGAACAGGACTGGGTCGTCGAGGTGCAAACGCGCTTCGGAGCAGGAGAGCGATCAGCAGGGCAATGCCGAGCACCAGCACCGGCATCAGCACCTCGATGAAAAGGTGCTGGCGCATAAACAACAGCCAGCTGCCGCCCACCGCTGCGACGATCGCCACAATGGCGAAGAGCGCGGCCCAGATCGGTCGTGCGCGCGCCAAAAGGAAAACCAGCAGCGCGCCAGCGACGAACAGATACAACAGCTCCGGCCAGAGCGCCGCCGCGTTCTGCGCCCAAATTCTGGTGTCGATCTGCGCGACGTTTACAGGAACCAGATCGCCCGCCGGAGCCGCGTTCGCAGTGGGTTGAATGTTCACAAAGCCCTGATGCTGAACGTCACGCAGGCCAGCGGTGATTCCCGCCGGGTTGAGTGTCATCAGACCCGCCCCAAGGACCAGGATAAGGAGGGCGCTGAGGGCGGCGAGAACAGATCCGGAGTTGCGGGTGGTCATGGCACCTCCATAACGCGCAGCACCGGCATTGCGCCAAGGAAATTCAGGTTCGTCCCATCTCCGTAGATGACGGCGGCGTCATTTTCCTTATACAAGGTTAGCCGCCGCCAGCGAAGCAGAAATCTAGCTGGTCGCCCTGGCTTGGAGTTTCTGCACCAGTGCAAGCACGTGCTGCGCCTGCTTCAGATGCGGCTGGTCGAGCATGCGCCCGTCCAGCGACGCGACGCCGGCTCCCGATTCGAACGCCGTCACCACTTTGCGCGCATGGTCCACATCGGCTTGTGAGGGCGTGAAGGCGGCATTGATGATGTCCACCTGATCGGGATGGATCGCCAGCATGCCCGAGAAGCCTTCGCGTTGCGCCGCCCGCGCCGTGCGCTCCAACCCCATGGTGTCGCGGAAATTCGCATGCAGGGTTTCGATGGCCTCCACGCCCGCGGCTTTCGCCGCCAGCAGGCAAAGCGAGCGCACGATCTTGAAGGTGAGCAGGAACTCGCCATTCTCGTCGCGATTGGTGGCCGCGCCAAGCTCCGCGGAGAGGTCCTCCGCGCCCCAGGTCATGGCGGCAAGCCGCGGCGGCGGTGATCGATAGTCCTGCAGCGACACCACCGCCGCCGCAGTCTCCGTGGCGACGGGCAACAGTTTGATGCTGCGGGCAGGCAGAGCCGCCAGGCTTTCGCGCGTCAAGATATGCGCGTCGATGACGTTGAGTGTGTGAGGTCCGTTCGCCTTGGGAACCACCAGGCCGGCCGGGTTGCTGGCCACCACGGCTTCCACGTCGCGAATGAAATCATCGCTGCCGAGGGGATTGATCCGCACCCACACCGATTGTGAATGCGTGTCTTTCAGGAATTCCGTTACCAGTTCGCGGCCGCGAGGCCGGTTCTCGGCGGCGACGGAATCTTCCAGGTCGAGGATCAGCGCATCTGCGGCGGAGGCGCGCGCCTTCGCCAGCTTCTTTTCGCTGTCGGCCGGCACAAAGAGCAGTGAGCGCAGGATCATGCCCGCCTCCGGAAGGCCGCGACCAATGCCCAAAGCGCGGCAACCAGAGCGCCCCCACCGAACGCCGTCAGTTCCCGTTCGAAGGACAGTTGCAGGCCGTCGGCGTGCCAGCCGGTGAACAGGATCAGCGTCTGCGCCGGGAACAGCGCAACAAGTCCAGAGACGAGAAAGAGGATGGCCAGCAGCAGGAGGAGAATGCGTTTCACGCCGGTCAACTCTGCTGCGGCTTTCGCAGCATCAGGGCGGTGCGCTTGCAGGCGGCGACGAGTTCATCTCGCTGGTTGAACGCGCGATGCGCGAAGATCACGATGCCGTTGTGCGGCCGCGATTTGCTGTCGCGCAATTCCAGCACTTCGCTTTCGATCCGCAGGGTATCGCCGTGGAACACGGGTTTGGGGAACCGCACTTCGTCCATGCCGAGATTGCCGACGGTGGTGCCAAGCGTGGTTTCGCCCACCGAGATACCGATCATCAGTCCGAGCGTGAACAGCGAGTTGACGATGCGTGCGCCGAACTCGGTGGTCTTGCCGTATTCTTCATCCAGATGCAGCCGCGCCGGGTTGTGGGTCAGTGCGGTAAAGAAGACGTTGTCCGCTTCGGTCACCGTGCGCCGGATCGGGTGCTGAATTGTCTGCCCGACTGAGAATTCCTCGAAATACAGACCGGCCATGCCAGCTTCCCGTTCTTTCCGGTGCACTATAGGGAAATCGGCGCGGGGAAAAAGCGCCATGGTGCCATGTGGAATCGTTCAACTATGCTACACGCCCCGCAATGTGCTGAGCGTGAAGCAGTTCGTCTGATGCACTTCACGGATCGCGATGGAACACGATCACGGGGTGATCTTTGTAAAGCGTCTGCGCCACCTCGCGATAGCCGGTCTTTTCGGCGACGCGGATCGACGCGCCATTCTCCGGGCTGACGATGCAGCAGGTGCGCTTTGCACCCAGTTCCATGTGGCTCCATTCGTGAACGGCACGCACCGCTTCGGTGGCGTAGCCCTTGCCGTGAAACCACGGCGAGACGATCCAGCCGCACTCCGGCATGCCGGCCAGCGAGGGCGTGATCTCGCGGCGCAGATCGGCAAAGCCGACTTCGCCGACGAAGCGTTTTGTGTTCTTTTCCTCAATGACCCAATAGCCGAATCCCATCACCGCCCAATGGCCCGAGGCAAACAGCAGCCGCCGCCAGGATTCCTCATGCGTCTGCGGAATGCCGGTGGTGTATCGCACGACAACGGGATCGGCCCACAGCGCCGCGTAATCGTCCAGGTCGTCCTGGCGGTGCGGCCGCAAGGTGAGGCGCGGTGTCTCCACAATAGGGGCGGTGGCGGGCATCGCTATTCCACCGGCAGAAACCGATCGGAGCTTGCATCCAGCACCTCCAGCTGGCCTTGCGCAATACCGAAACGCGCACCGTGCAAAGCGAGCGTGCCGGCGCGCACCCGCTGGGCCACGAACGGGAATGTCATCAGCCGCTCGAGCGAGAGGCGCACCGCGTCACGCTCCAGCTCGGTATGGCGCGCCGCGTGATCATGGACATTGGCTGTGCGCTGGCGCGCCGGCTCCAGCAGGTCGATCCACGCGCTCAGAAACGGCACGTTCTCGGCGATGCGGTCGTCCAGCGCCGCGGCGATGCCGCCGCATTGCGCATGCCCCATCACCACAATGCCGCGCAGCGGCAGTTGCAGCACGGCGAAGGCGAGCGCCGCGCTGGTGCCGTGATGCGTCGCTTCTTCCGGCTCGTGGGGCGGCACGATGGCGGCGACATTGCGGATGACGAACAGCTCGCCCGGCCGTGCGCTGAAGACGGTGGCGGGATCGGCTCTGGAGTCGCTGCAGGCGATGACGAGGAATTCCGGGCTCTGCCCTTTCGACAGCTCGGCGTAATGCGCCCGCTCCTCCGGCCAGCGCTTGCGCCGGAATTCACGATAGCCCTCGATGAGCTTGTCCATGCTGGCGTCAGTTTAGTGGCATCGGGCCGAAGAAATACAGCGACCAAATCCAGAGACCTGCCAGCACCAGCGCATGCCACCACTTGGCACGCGTGAACACGAGCGTCAGACTCAAGACGCATTCGGCCGCGTTTGCGAGCATCGGCAACGCGCCACTGTGAAGGAATTGCAGGGCAAATCCGGACAGCGCGAAGGCCTTTATCCAGCTCACAAGATTCAGGGCGTGCAGCGCGGCGGAGAAGCCCCAGAAGCGATTCCGGTTTTCGATGTAGTAGTGTGAGAGATCGACATCGCCTTCTGCTGCGTCGTCCGGGAGCGATGCGGCGCACATCAAATACAACAGGGCGAATGCTAGCGCGCTCGGGTACCACGTGAAGATTGTTTGGTGAGCGTCATTCTGGTGATGAATCCAGGTGAACCAGAATTCGTTGATCGTGTGCGTCGCCGCATAAGCGGCGGAGGCTGGCGCCATCCAGCTCCAGCGCACGCGCGAACCGGCTTCGATGAGCTTGTGAAGGCTGGCGAGGATGTTGGCGAGCGCCAGCCCAACAATGATGCCGAGATAAATCGCCTGGTATTCGAAATAGGTCACCCCAGCCCGCCCTCAGTTGTCATCCCCGGCGAGCATCGCGCGTAGGCGCGATGCGAGGGAAGGGGACCCAGGTGGCGCAACAGGGAGAAATTTCGAGCTTAGATACACTGCGGCTGAAAGCCAAAGTGCAGGTGGTCCAACTACCTGGGTCCCCTTCCCCTCGCGATGCTGACGCATCGCTCGGCCGGGGATGACAATCGGAGTGCTAATACGATTTCGGCAGATCGAGCACCTTCTCGCCGATGAAGGAGAGGATGAGTTGCTCGGTGACCGGCGCGATGCGGGCGAACATGCATTCGCGGAACAGCCGCTCCACGTGATATTCCTTGGCGTATCCCATGCCGCCAAAGGTGAGTACGGCTTGTGTGCACGCTTCGAAGGCGGCGCGGCCGCCCAGCAGTTTGGTGGCATTGGCTTCGGCACCGCAGGGCTGTTTTGAATCGTAGAGCGAGGCCGCTCGCATTGCCATCCAGAAGGCGCTTTCCAGCAGCGCCCAACATTCGGCGAGCGGATGCTGAATGCCTTGGTTCTGGCCGATGAAGCGACCAAAGACCTTGCGTTCGCGCGCGTAAACGGATGCGCGGTCCACGGCGTTGCGGCCCAGTCCAACGGCTTCGATGCCAATGAGAATGCGCTCCGGGTTCAACCCATCGAGCAGATAGCGGAAGCCTTTGCCTTCTTCGCCGATGCGGTCGTCATCCGGCACGAACAGATCGTCGATGAACACGGTGTTCGAATCCACCGCCGCGCGGCCCATTTTCGGAATGCGCCGTACCTCGATCTTCGAGCGGTCGAGATCGGTGTAGAACAGGGTCATGCCGTCGGCCGGCTTCTTGCACTCCGCTTTCGGCGTGGTCCGAGTCAAAAGTAAAATCTTGTGCGCTTCCTGCGCCGTGGTGGTCCAGATCTTCCGCCCACGGACGACGTAGCCTTCGTTGGTGCGTCGCGCGAAGGTTTCGATGCTCGTGGTGTCCAGGCCAGCGTTCGGCTCGGTGACGCCGAACGCCGCCTTCTCGCGGCCCTTGATCAGCGGCACGAGCCAGCGCCGTTTCTGCTCGTCTGTGCCGTGCACCACGATAGGATGCGGCCCAAACAAATTGATGTGAATGGCGGACGCGGCGCTGAAGCCGCCGCCCGCTTTCGTCACCGCGTGCATCATGACGGCGGCTTCGGTGACGCCCATGCCGCTGCCGCCCAATTCCTCTGGCATGGTGATGCCGAGCCAGCCGCCCTCCGCCATGGCGTAGTAGAATTCCTCCGGGAAGCGGGCCTCCTGGTCGCACTTGCTCCAGTAGTCGTCGCCGAACTGGGCGCAGACCTTGGCCACGCCGCCTTCGATGGCCTGCTGCTCCTCGGAAAGCCTTACATCCACGGCACCGCTCCAAATCTCTCCACGAATTCTGTCCTTTGAGCCGGGGAAAACCGCAAATCCGCCGCCATTTCCTTGAGGATACAGGCGTCCGCGGGTTGCGCCGAGTCCGCCATTCACTATTATGCCCAGCCCTGCTGGGGCAACCGCCGGCGTCTGCCTGATTCGGCGCC
>JBJMVL010000032.1:0-5543 GCA_045810735.1 Alphaproteobacteria bacterium | reverse complement strand
CCATGGCGATGTTGGCGCTTCGCGGCGATAAACCAGCCGGTCGTGCAGCCGGAACGGGCGGTTGCGCCAGAATTCGATTTCCAGCGGCGTGAGCCGGAAGCCGCCCCAATAAGGCGGCCGCGGCACTTTGCTCAGCGCGTACTGTGCCGAGTATTTCGCGACTTCCTTCTCGAATGCGAAACGGCCGTCCATTGGCCGCGATTGCGCGCTCGCCCAAGCGCCGATCTGGCTGTCCTTTGCGCGCGTGGCGAAATAGGCATCGGATTCTGCTTCGCTCACCTTCGCCACCGGCCCGCGCACCCGCACCTGCCTGGCGACGCTCTTCCAGTGGAAACACAGTGCTGCGTATGCGTTGGCGGCAAGTTCGGCGCCCTTTGCACTTTCATAGTTGGTGAAGAAGGCAAAGCCGCTCGCGTTCGCTTCCTTCAGCAACACCATGCGCACGTCGGCGCGGCCTTGCGCATCCGCAGTGGCCAGCGCCATCGCATTGGGCTCGTTCGGCTCGGACTTCTTCGCTTCCTCGAACCACGCAGCGAACAGCGCGAACGGATCGTCGCGCACGCCGATACCACCGTCGTCGATGGGCCCGCCAATCTCGCTCATTGAGCCTGCCTAGCACCTCCGCTTTGCCCCTCAAAGCGCGGCTGCTAAGTTCCCGGAATGCGTGTTTTGATCCTTGTATTGGCATGCGTTTGCATCGCACCGGCAGTCCGTGCGCAAGAACAATCGACGCCGCTTCTGGGTGATACACCGTTTCCCACCCAGGACACTGCACCTCCTGCCGAACAACAAGGCGCGCCGACAGTGCCCGGCGATCAGCAGATGTTCGATCAGGGCGCGGCGTATTACGACCGGCGTGACTATGTGCACGCCTATCAGGTGTTCTATTACCTGGCGGAACACGACGATATTGCTGCGATGCGCAACATTGCGCTGATGAAGCGCAAGGGACAGGGCACCGCGGTCGATCCCAAGGGGGCGATGGAGTACCTGAAGGAAGCGGCCGACGCCGGCCTGCCGACGGCGCAGGCCGATCTGGCCGAGATGCTGTTGAACGGTGAGGCTGGTCCGCCGGACCCGGATTCCGCCATCCAGTGGCTGGAATCTGCGGCCAAGGCGAACCATCCCATCGCCCAGTTCCGGCTGGCGGAGATCTACGAGCGGGGCAAGATCGTGCCCCGCGACGTCGCCAAGGCAGAGGAGCTTTATGCCGCGGCGGCGGCGCGCGGCGTGCCGCAGGCCGCCACCCGGCTGGAACTGTTGAAGTCCGGTGCAGTTTCGGCGCCAAGGCCTTAACGGGCGTTGACGAATCCCCATATTGTAGGTGGGCCGCGATCGTCGGGCGGCCGGAGATATCATGCGCGATCCATATGACATTCTGAGGGTGAGCAAGAGCGCGAGCGAGGCCGACATCAAGAAGGCGTTTCGCTCGCTGGCCAAGAAGTACCATCCCGACACCAAGGGCGGCGACGCGGCCGCACAGAAGAAGTTCCAGGAGATCAGCGGCGCCTACGACGTCCTCGGCGACAAGGAGAAGCGGGGCAAATTCGATCGCGGCGAAATCGATGCCAGCGGCAATCCGCGCGCGCATGGGTTCGAAGGTGGGCCGTTCGGTGGTGGCCGCGGCGGACCCGGCGGTCGTCAGTACAGCTGGAGTTCGGACGGCGAGACAGCGGAAGGATTCCGCGCCGAAGACATCTTCTCGGAATTGTTCGGCGACGGATTGGGCGGCGGCCGGCGCGGCGGCGGCAAGCGACCGCGCGCCGGCGAAAGCTATGAAGTCGCGATCACCGTCAGCTTCGAAGACGCGGCGAAGGGCTCTACCCGGCGTGTCTACATGCCAGACGGCCGTGAAGTGGACGTGCGCATTCCGGTGGGGATGCGCGACGGACAGCAAATTCGGCTTAAGGGCCAGGGCGGCGAAGGCCGCAACGGCGGCCCGCGCGGCGATGTGTTGTTGAATGTCTCTGTCGCGCCGCACCCGTATGTCACCCGGGACGGCAACCATCTGCGAATGGATTTGCCGGTGACGCTGCAGGAAGCCGTGCTGGGGGGCAAAGTGACGGTGCCGACAATGAGCGGCTCGGTGACGTTGAGCGTGCCACCCAATTCAAACACCGGCTCGACGCTGCGCCTGAAAGGCAAAGGCATCCCCGCCCATGGCAGCGAGGCGCCTGGCGATCTTTACGTGAAGCTGGTGGTCACCCTTCCGGACCGCGCCGACGCGGACTTACGCAGCTTCGCCGAAAGCTGGACGACAACTTACGATCCCCGCGCCAAGCTGCGGTAGGTGACCCGCGCAGTTGCAGTGAAATTTGCCGCATCCTAATCGGCGATGATGATTTCCGACGGCGTGATCTTCTGCACCTGTTTCCAATCGACGCGACGGCCGGCTTCGGTTCCCGCAAGACGCTGAAAGAATCCCCGCGCGCCGCAGATCAACGCCGTCACCTGTGAGTCCCGCAGCCGGATTTCGTAAACACGCCCGAGCGGCTCGCCATTTTCACGGCGCACGCGTTTGCCCTGCAATTCGCTTGCCCGGATCACGAGAGGGGAATCCGCTGGAAGATTCTCTCCAAACGGTCCTCGACTTTGCGCAAGCCTAGGGATTCTCCGGTGACAGACAGATAAATCCGGCCGGTGATTTTCTCGATGCAATTCCACGGCACGCTTGTCACGCGCTGACCGGCAACCCGTCGAACGAGGCGCATCATCCATCCCGGAAAACGCCGCGAGTATGCGCCTGGTCCGACCAGCAGCGCCGCGACCCTCAGCGGCGAACCGGGCTCACCATCCAGCTCAACATCATCACAGATTCCGCAATTGCGGCCGTCGCGATCCACGATCTGCAGGTCGCGCACCTCACTGAGCAGCCTGAGCGGGTCGTCACGCCTCATGCCTGCCCTCCCTGGGTCGCGAAATAGAGCGGCAAAGCAGCAATCGCGGCGATGACCAGCACTGCGTAAAACGTCCAACCGATGCCGTTGGCCAGCCACCCGTTCACATGCTCGCCCATATATTTGCGGTCGTTGGCAATCAGCATGAGCGGCAGGTAGGTGAGCGGCAGCACCACGATGGAAAACACGATCGACCATTCCACCAGTGACAGCGGCTCGATGCCGGTGAGCACAATTCCCAGCGCCGCCGCGAACGTGGCGAGCCACGCAATCGTAAAGCGCGGCGCCTCATGCGGTCGCTTATAGCGGCCCCATTCCCAGCCGAAGAACTGGGAAATGCTGTAGGCGGTGGAAAGTCCGGTTTCGACGGCAGCGCCGCTGATGGCGAACAGCATTCCCAGCAAGGCGAGCAGCAACCCGGTGGTTCCGAACGGAATCGCGACTTCCAGTGCTGCGGATCCCGGCAGCTGCGGATCGATATGCAATGGCCGGAACAGAATGGCTGCATTGATCAGGATCGCGATGGCGAGCAGCGAGCCCAGGCCGAAGCCGACGGTGGTCGTAATGCGGTTGACTTTCAGGTCTTTCGGCTTCCAGTTTTCTTCGATGCCGCCCGACGAATAGAAATAAGTTTCGTACGGAAACATCACCGCGCTCACGATGGCCACGGCAAAGTAGGCAAACACAACCAAATCTTTGGTGGGCAATCCGCGCGGGACTTGCGGCACGAAGCCAGCGGCCACGGCGTGCCAGTCCGGATGCAACTGCACCGTCGCAACCGCAAAACAGATCATCGTGAGCCCGAGCAAACCGAAGCTGCGCTCGATCCACTTGAACGGCAGCACCCAAATGACAACAACAAGAACAAGCGTGCTGAGGATTGCCAGCAGCCAATACGGCCAGCCCGTCAGCAGATGAAGAACGAGCGCCGTGCCGCCGATCTCAGCCGCACAGGTGATGGTGTTCACAATACTGGAGACGATCAGCGTCGGAAATCCCCAATGCAAGCCGAGGCGCTGGCGCATCAGATTGAACACGGGCTGCTTGGCAATTGCCGCGATGCGGCCGCTCATCTCGCCGTAACAGGCGATGCCGATGGTGGAGAAGGCGAACACCCAGATCAGCGCAAATCCGAAGCGCGAGCCGGCCTGCGCCGCGAACACCAGTTCGCTGATGTCCACGAACCCGCCCACCGCCGTCATGATGCCGAGCGTGATTTCAATCAGCCCGCCCATGCACCCCTTCCATGGTAAAGAGTTCCTGGGCGATGCGCTTCAAAGTGGCGGGATCGTTTGCGTTCACCGCGTCGATTGCCTGTTGGGCGTATTTTTTGACGCGCGGAGAGTCCGTGCTTTCGGCGGTGTTTCGAAGCTGGCTGCGTGCCTGATTTTTCATGACCACCGTGTAGGTGGCGGTGACCTTATGCTGGTTTGAATACTCGATGACCTTGGCCGCTTCGGCAGCGAACGACCGGACGGCGCGAATGTCCGTAAGCTCATCGGCCCTGCTCGGCCCCAAACTGAGGCCGAGCAGAGCCAAGATGATTGCTGCAGTCTTGCGCAATGCCTGCAGTTACGTCCGCAGCGGGCGGGATGACCAGGAGCGCCATGTCGGAGCTCCGCCAATCTCACGCTCGCGGCCGCCTTCCTCCGCCGCGTACCAGGAGACTACCGCGCCAAGCAGAAGCGCCACGACGGTGAGGAATGCGATCATCACACCGGCTTGGCGCGCGCGCCTCAGCGCGTCATGGGCGCGGCCGATGGCCTTGCTCACACGCGTGTCCGCCTCCGCGGGCGCAACATGGGCCCGCGTCGAAACCAACATCGTCAGATAATCGCGATCTTCCTGCGACACTCCGCTGTGACCCGACGAGGTGAGCAGGATGCGAGCGGCTTCCGCCCGCGCGTACGTCATGTCTGCCGCCGGCAACGGACGCTCCGTACGGAACAGTTGATCGAGTTCGTAGGCAATGGTGTTTTCGCCCGCTACGGACGTTGCGGGGCCGGCAGCGCCGCTGCCTGGCACCGCCGCAGGAGCAGCAACCTGCGCGGCACTGATCGCCAGAAAGGCACCGAGTACAATCGCCAGCGCCCACGCAAGCAGCCCGTGCATGCCGTCCCGAAATTCGGCCTCATCCGACGCAGCTACCGTGGTGAGGCGCCCGCGCATGCGCCCGGCGACATAACCGCCGAGCCCGAAGCTCACCAGCGCCACGAAAACGAGGTAGATGCCCGACAAAAACCACAGGCCAAACGAAGCATCCCGCCAGGTCGGCGAGACAGAACTCGTCGCCAGGCCAAGGCCGGTGCCGAAAGCAATCAGCACCAGCGACACAGCGGCCGCCGCAACGGCGCCAGCAATCACTGCGCTCCAATGGACGTCCGTGCCGGAACCGGCAGGCGTAATTACGCGATCTTCAACAATAGCCATAGCGCTCTCCTGGGGTGGTTTCAGCGCAGGCCGAAGAACGACAGAATGGCCAGGATCACGACGATCAGGCCAATAAGATAGATCAGTCCGCTCATGATTGGGCTCCCAAAATTTCCGCTCGCTGCCCCTTCGCAACGGCTGGGAAACGCGGCAACTCTGCGAAAAGTTGCAATTTCCTACGGCGGGGGCGCGACATTGGGCCCGGCTGTCCCCGTG
>JBJMVL010000031.1:0-44397 GCA_045810735.1 Alphaproteobacteria bacterium | reverse complement strand
TGTTCGGAAGGCCCGCTCCGGTCGCCGAGCCGAGCACAACACCCGCGCCGGAGGTTGACGCAGACCAATCGGATGCGCAGGCGCCAGCCGCCGTTGCCACGGCCGCCGCTCCGCCAACCGATCAGGGCGCGACAGGCCAGGCGGAAATGGCCGGCACGCTGCCGCCACCAGACGGAGGCGAGACGGTTGCAGCGCCGATCCCGCAAATGTCTGCGCCGGAGCCAGCAGTTTCCGAAACCGAGGTCGCTCCTGCATCAGCATCTCCTGTCGTCGCTCCGATAGCCGCCGCACCAGCAGGAGGACCGGTGGTCGGCGCTGTCACCATCCTGCCGGGGACCGATACCGGCACCGCCGTCGGCCACACCATCACGAGCCTACGCGCGAGCCTGCAAGACGCCGCAAACCGGACGCTAGGTGCCGGCCAGCAATATGCCAGACTGAGAAACTCGAGCGCGCAGCAGCTTGCCATTTATTTTCAGGCGCAAGCGCAGATCTCCGCGCGGCTGCAGATCGGGACGACGCGCGCCAATCCGCAGCTCGTGGCGCAATGGAACACCGCGCAGGCCGCACTCGATCAGCTGACCGCCAACATCAATGCGCTGAGTGCGCTGATTGCGCAGATCAATGGGTACGTTCCCAAGGTGCGCGCTCTTGCCGACCAAATCCAGACGACGGCGAGCGTACCGGGCGGAGTCGAGGAGGATCATCGCCAGCTTGGCGTGATGGAAGATGAGGCCAACCAGGTGGTCGTCGTCCTGGAGCGTCTGGGGCGCGACGCGCCCGCCGATCTCCGCCGTCAGACGCTGACATTGACCAATGAGCGCACGCGCCTTGCGCAGCTGGCGAACGGAATCAAGGCAGGAGACCTTTACGCAGGCGGCACCGCAGGGGCCGCGCCCACGGTCTCCGCAACACCGGTCGCGCCGGCCGGCGGCGCCAGCATGCCGATCGTAACCATCCGGCGCACGGGCAATTATCAGAAGCCACTCTACGACGCGCTGACGCTGGCATTAAGAAACCAGCCCACCGCCTCATTCCATGTGGTCGGCGTGGCGCCGACGCGCGGATCAGCTGCCGCTCTTCAGGTGGCGCAGAGCGAGGCGCGCAATCGCGCGCAGCAGGTAATGCGTACGATGACGGAAATGGGCGTGCCGGCCGCACGGATGGATCTGTCGTCAGCCACGGACCCGTCGCTCCGCGCCAGCGAAGTACGCGTCTTTCTGCAGTAATTAGGCGACGCCGTATTTGCGATACCACGCGAGCAATTCGCTCCAGCCCTGCTTGGCATCCTTTTCGTTGTAGCTGGGGCGGTAATCCGCGAAGAAACCGTGGCCGGCATCCGCGAAGACTTCCAATTTCGATTTCAGCTTGCCGGCTTTCGCCAGTGCCGCCTTCATGGCCTCCACGTCCGATGCCTTGATGCCCTGGTCCTGCCCACCATAAAGGCCAAGCACCGGCGCATTGATTTCGTTCGCGAGGTCGAGCGGGTATTTCGGCCGCAGCGGATTGGGGGGTTGTGATCCGCGCAATGGACCGTACCACGCCACACCAGCCTTCAGATTCGGATTGTGTGCCGCATACAGCCACACGATGCGTCCGCCCCAGCAGAAACCGGTGATGCCGAGCCGTTTGGAATCGGCCCCGTCGCGAGCGGCAAACTGCTCAGCCGAGTCCAGGTCCGATATCACGTCTCTGTCCGGCACTTTCGACACGATATCGGTCATCAGCTGTTGCGCAGTGCCCATGTCGTATTTGCCGGGATCGCCGTGACGGAAATACAGCATGGCGCGATGGCGTAATAGCCAAGCTTCGCAAAGCGGCGGCAGATATCGCGGATGTGCTCGTGCACGCCGAATATTTCCTGCACGACCAGAACGACAGGAAAGTTCGATTTGCCCGCGGGCTTAGCTCTGTACGCCGGCATCATGCGTCCCGCGGCATTCGCCGAGTCGAAAACCGGAACGCGAACTTCTCCCGCATCCAGGCCCTTTGCGTCCGTGATAATCGTGGCGGCATTCAGAGGGCCGGTGCACAAGGTGAAACCGGCAACAAGTCCGGTTCCGGCGAAACCCCGCCGCGAAAGTTGCGTGCTGCGCGCAAATGCATTCACCCAATCGCGATCGTCGTTGTCCATCTCCGGTCCTCGACTGCCTTGGCGGATTTGCACCGATTGGGCGAGTTCGTGCTATCAGGCTAGCGGCTGGGCGTGGGCACGGAAAGAGAAGAGATGACGATCAGAATACTTGCCGGCCTTCTCTTCCTGGTGTTCGCGACGGCACCGGCAAGCGCCCGCAGCCAGGTCGCCACCCGGCACATGATCTCCGCCGCCAACCCTTATGCGAGCCGCGCGGGTTTGGAGATGCTTCGCAAGGGCGGCTCAGCCGTGGATGCCGCCATCGCCGCACAAATGGTTCTGACGCTGGTTGAGCCGGAATCCTCCGGCATCGGCGGCGGCGCCTTTCTTCTTCTGTACGATGCCAAGCACAACAAGGTCACGAGTTTCGACGGCCGCGAAACCGCACCCGCTTCGGCCACGCCCGGCATGTTTCTGGATGCCAGCGGCAAGCCCCGCCCGCACATGGAAATAATCCCGGGGGGGCTTTCGGTGGGCGTGCCCGGCGTCGTTGCCATGCTCGAACTCGTGCACAAACGCTACGGCAGACTCAAATGGGCGACGCTATTTCAGCCGGCGATTACACTTGCCCAGCGCGGCTTTCCGGTGACCCGCAAAATGGCCGCCGAGCTGCGCGAAGGGCCGCAGATGGCGCAAATGCCGGACATCCGGCGGTATCTCCACCACAAAGATGGCAGCCCCGTCCGGGAAGGCGAGACTCTCAAGAATTCGGAACTCGCGCGGAGCTTGCAGCTCATCGCACGTGGCGGCGCGAAGGCATTTTATACCGGCGCAATTGCGCAGGCGATCGTAGCGAAAGTGCAGCACGCGCCGGTCAATCGCGGCGGCATGACTCTGGTCGATCTCGCGCACTACCACGCGGTAGAGCGCGCACCGGTGTGCGGCATCTATCGCATCTATCGCCTGTGCTCCATGGGACCGCCCAGTTCCGGCGGAATCGCAGTGCTCCAGATTCTGGGCATGCTGGAGCGATTTCCTTCATCACAGTTGCAGCCCGATAGCCTGAGCGAAGTGCATTTCGTCACCCAGGCCGAGCGCTTGGCCTTCGCCGACCGCGCGCAATATCTGGGCGATCCGGATGCCGTTCATGTTCCGGTGGCAGGCCTGCTCGACCGCAACTATCTCGCGCAGCGCGCGCTGCTGATCGATCCGAAAAGAGATATGGCGACGGCGGCACCGGGTACGCCGCCGGCTGCCCGCTCACCCTATGCGCCGCAGCGCACGCGCCAGCTTCCCGGCACGAGTCACCTTTCGGTGATAGATGATTCCGGTCAAGTCGTATCGATGACCACGACGATCGAATTCGAGTTCGGTGCAGAGATGATGGCGAATGGCTTCTTTCTCAACCACGAGCTGACCGACTTTTCTTTCGAGCCTGTGCGGGACGGAAAGCCGGTGGCGAATGCGCCGGGACCTGGAAAGCGGCCAATGAGCGCCATGTCGCCAACCATCGTGTTTGGACCGGACGGAAAGTTCAAAATTGCAGCAGGGTCGGCCGGCGGACCGCTGATCATCACCGATGTCGCCAGCGTCATCAGCGAAATGGTTGACGGCAATCTCCCGCCGCAACAGGCCATAGACCTGCCGCGCTTCGCCAACCTCAACAGTGCCACGATCCTCGAGAAGGGAACCGCGATCGATTCCCTTGACCCGCAGCTGACTGCGATGGGGCATAACGTGGTAGAGCGCGAGCTGATTAGTGGCTTGCATGTGATTGAACGTGTGCCGGGCGGCTATATTGGCGGCGCCGATCGCCGGCGCGAAGGTGTCGCCTTAGGCGACTAGCGCAACGCCACGGCAAACAGGCGTTGAAAGGCAAATAGTGTCTTGCCATCTGCGCGTCGGGGATAGGCTTCACGTAGCTGCGTCCGATATTGCGCGAGGAACGCGTCGCGTTCCTCGTTGTCCAGTGGTTGCACGAAAGGACGCAATCCTGTGCCGCTGACCCAGGCAAGCGCCGGGTCTTCCCCTTCCAGCGCGTGCGTATAGGTCGTTTCCCAAATGTCGATGGATTTCGCGCGCGGCGCGAGAATATCGAAATACGCTTCCGGCGACAGCACATTCACCCGGCGCGCATTCGCGAGCTTTGCTGCCCATGGTCCGCTTTCCGCGACTTGGCGCATCAGCATATGAGACGGCGCATCGAAATTGCGCGGCGCCTGAAAGGCAAGCACGCCACCATTTGCAACATAGCTCATCAACCGCGGCAGCAAGAGATGGTGGTCGGGCGTCCAGTGTAGCGCCGCATTGGAGAAAATGACATCGTAGGGGTCATCTGGCACCCACGATTCGATGTCGCTCTCGATCCATTTCGCACGCAGTCCGGACGCACGGGCCTTCATCAGCATGTCGGGTGAGGATTCCAACCCTTCGATTTCGGCATGCGGCCAGTGTGCAGCCAAAACGGCCGTCGAATTCCCGGGCCCGCAGCCGAGATCGACAACGCGCGCGGGCGCTTGCAGCGGTACTCGCGCCAGCAACTCCACTGCCGGCCGTGTGCGCTCGCTCGCAAATCGCATATAGATGTCGGGATCCCAGTTCATCCAACATCCCGATCCGGAATCTCAACCCGGAAAGTCGTGCCGTTCGGCCCGGTATGGATTAGCGAAATGTCCCCACCGTGGGCGCGAGCGAGTTCGCGCGAAATCACCAAGCCAAGACCCGAGCCACCGGTGCGCGCGGAGCCGGCGAAGGGCTGGAACAGCCGGTCGCGAGCTTTCTCGGGAATTCCCGGCCCATTATCCGACACATGAATCAGCACACGCCGGCCGTTGCGCGACGCGGAAACCCGAATTTCACCGGCAGCATTCCCGTCCACCGCCTGCTCGGCATTGCGCAACAGGTTAAGCGTAATGCGGAACAGCTGCTCAGGGTCGGCATCGATCAGCAGGTCTGTCGGGACCTCGTCGACGAGACTGACCGGATTTTCGCCCGCGCGTTCGGCGAGGGCCGCTTCGCCAGCGTCTTCGATAATGCCCTTCAGCGCGACCCGCCTGCGCTCGGGCGCGTGCTCGTCGGCGCGGCCGTAGCGCAGTGTGTTGGTGGCGAGCGCCACCGCATGATCTATCGCACTGACGAGGCGCGGCGCCAGCCGTTTGACCGCCGGATCTTCGCTCGCCGACAAACGATCGGATGCCAGCTGGGCACTCGAGAGGATATTGCGCAGGTCGTGCTGAATCTTGGCGACCGCCATTCCGAGCGCAGCAAGCCGGCCGCGCTGTTGCAGGGAACCGTAGAGTTCGCGCTGCATGGAGGCGAGTTCCCGTTCTGCCATCCCGATTTCGTCGTGCCGCGCAGACGGCGCGATAATGCGGCTGGCATCTTCGGGATTTTCGCCGAACGAGACCATGGCGCGTGTGATGCGGGCCATCGGCCGCACCAGGAAGAGATACAGACTGAGGAAAACGAGCACGGCAGTCACAGCAGACAGAAACAGCGCAAGCAGGGCGGTTCGCCAAGCATAGTCGACAAGCGCGGAGTGAATGGACCGCTCCCCCAGGATGACGTCGATGCCCTCGGCACCCCTGATCTTAGTGTGGGCCATGACGCGCAACGTGCGTGCGCCACCCTTCAGGAGACAATCAAACCCGTAGTAGATCTCTTCGAAGATGTTGCTGTTGCGCAGATCGATTGTGAAATTGATGCGGCGCTGTTCCTGTGTGACTAGGAATAATTCATGCTCTTCCGGGCGACGCAACACGACGGCGTTCGCATCGGCGCGCGCCAGCAACTGTTCTCGCAATCCGGTGGAGAGTTTCTCTCCCGCTGCTTCCGTTAGGGGCAACACGGCGATTTCGGCGGACTCGATATGGCTCTGCAGAAGCGCGTAGTGGTAGCGGCCAATTGAGGGGGCGAAGACCACCGCCTCGGTGATCATCACATAAAGAAGCGTTAGAAGCAGAAGCCGGCCGGAAAGGCTCTGCGCCACGAGCCTCCAGGCGTTGCTCAGCTTGGCACGAAGAATCCCCGCCATCGGGCCGCATAGTGCATATTCCGCGCGCGCGATTAAGGGCTGGGAACTAATGAGAAAATTCACTAGTACCAAGCTCAACCGGCCGTCTTAGAGCCAAGTTGACAGCCCCACCGCCCGTTATTAGAACCCCCGCTCTCACAAAAAGCCGGATTTTCAGGAGATTCCGCCATGAAGCGCACCTATCAGCCGAGCCGGCTTGTCCGGAAGCGCCGGCATGGGTTCCGCGCACGGATGGCGACCGCCGGTGGGCGCAAAGTGCTGGCCCGCCGTCGCGCACATGGCCGGAAAAAGCTATCCGCCTGAGGCGACCCTCGGATCCTCGCCGAGACTCCTTAAAGTGGAGCAGCTAAGGCATCGACCCGATTTTTTGCGCTGCGCCCGCGCTATGCGGCACGTTACTGCATCGCTGACGCTGGAAACGGCGCCCACCCCGTTGGAATTCGCCAGGCCCTCGGTTGTCCGGGTGGGCTTCACCGCCACGAAGAAAGGTGTTGGGGGAGCCGTCGATCGGAATCGTGCCAAGCGCCGGCTGCGCGCCGCGGCGCAAGCTCAGCTTCCCCTTTATGCTGTAGCCGGCAACGACTATGTTCTGGTCGCGCGCGCCGGGACATTGACCAGCCCATTTGCCGACCTTTTGGCCGATCTCGGCACAGCGCTGAATGCTCTGCGCGAAAAAACCGCCTACAAAGACGAATCTTGAATATATGAAGGAACTGCCGCGCCGCCTTGGGACCACCCTGCTTCTGGCGCCGATCCACATTTACCGATGGTGTATCTCGCCGATGTTTCCGCCCGCCTGCCGCTTTGCGCCGACCTGCTCCGAATACGCGATGGACGCGCTCTCATTGCATGGACCGCTGAAGGGTTCCTGGCTGGCGGCGCGGCGCGTTTTGCGCTGCCATCCGGTGAAATGGCTCGGCGGCGCATCCGGCTTCGATCCCGTTCCGCCACCCCGATAGAGAACCATGGATAATCGCAATTTTTTCTACGCGTTGCTGCTCTGCGCTGCCGTAATTTTCGGCTGGCAGTATTTCGTCGCGGGCCCACAGATGGCGAAGGAAAAGGCGCAGCAAGCCCTGCTCGCCAAGCAGAAGGGCTTGGAAGCTCAGACAAAAACCGGCAACCTGCCCAAGGCGGCCGCCAATATTGCGAAAGCCGTTTCGCGCAGCGCAGCATTGCAGCAAGACGGGCCGCGCGTGATCATCGCCACGCCCTCTCTCAATGGAACACTGAGACTCAAAGGCGCGCGCTTCGACGATCTGCAATTACGGAAATACCGCGAAACGCTCGATCCCAAGAGCCCGGAAATCGTGCTGTTCTCACCCGAGAGTACGCCCTACCCCTACTATTCCGTGTTCGGGTGGGCAGCCGAGTCCGGCTCAAACGTCAGGGTTCCGGATGATAGGACGCCGTGGAAACTCGCGAGTGGGAATGTTCTGACCCCAACGACTCCAATCGCACTGACCTGGGACAACGGTCAGGGATTGACGTTCGCGCGCACGATCTCCGTCGACAAGCAATACATGTTCACTATTAGCGACGCAGTTGCCAATCATGGCACGCGCGCGGCAGTGCTTCATCCCTACGCGTCCGTTTCCCGGAGCAATATTCCGCAGAGCACGCATTACATGGCGCTGCACGAGGGGTTTGTCGGCATTCTGGGCGGCGATCTCCAGGACCCGAGCTACAGCGATTTTAAGGCGGACAAGCCTGAGCAGACCTTCCATTCGACCGGTGGCTGGCTCGGCGTCACCGACAAATACTGGATGGCGGCCATCGTCCCGCCGCAGACCGAGACAATCGAGGGGACTTATCGGGCCATCAATCCCGATGCCAAGAAGGACTATCAGGCCAGCTACCGCATGGCGCCGCACACGGTCGCGCCGGGAGCGACATTGCGTGTTGAACAGCGTCTGTTTGCCGGCGCGAAAGTCGTATCGACCCTGCGAGACTATCAGGATCGCCTGAACATCACCCGATTCGACTATGCGATCGATTGGGGTTGGTTCTGGTTCTTCACCCGGCCCATGTTCCTGTTGCTGGATTTTTTCGGCAAGAGCACCGGCAATTTCGGCATCGCCATCCTGCTCCTCACCATCGTCGTGCGCTTCATTTTCTTCCCGCTGGCAAACACCCAGTTCAAAAGCATGAGCCGCATGAAGAAACTGCAGCCGCATGTCGAGCGCATTCGCGAGCGTTTCGCGGACGACAAGCTGCGTCAGCAGCAGGAAATGATGGAGCTTTACAAGAGAGAGAAGGTGAACCCGCTGTCCGGGTGCCTGCCGATCTTCATCCAGATTCCGGTGTTCTTCTCTCTCTACAAGGTTTTGCTCGTCACAATTGAGATGCGGCAAGCGCCATTTTTCGGCTGGATTCGCGATCTGTCAGCGCCGGATCCAACCTCGATCCTCAATCTCTTCGGCCTGCTACCATTCGATCCGCACGCCATGCTGCCCGCCTTTGTCAGTTTCCTGTCGATCGGCATTTGGCCAATCCTCATGGGCGTCAGTCAGTGGTTCCAGACAAAGATGAATCCGGCACCAGCAGATCCGGTCCAGGCGCGCATGTTTTCCATCATGCCCTTGATCTTCATGTTTATGCTTTCCAGCTTCCCGGCCGGACTGGTCATTTACTGGACGTGGAGCAACCTGCTTTCAATGGTTCAGCAATATGTGATCATGCGGCGGGAAGGTGCCGAGATACACCTTTTCAATAATCTCAAGATGGCGGCACTGACGAAGCGACTGTCCCCGCCGAAACCGGGCACGGAGCCCGGCGAATAGCCGCATGACGGCCGATGCCGAATTCGCCCGCAAACTGTTCAGCGGCGCATGCGAGTTCATGGCAGGCGCTGCTGAACTCGCCGCCCTGCCGGAATTTGCCTTGCCGGAAATGGCATTCGTCGGCCGCTCGAACGTCGGCAAATCGAGCCTCATCAACGCGCTCACCAATCGCACGAAACTCGCGCGCGTCTCGCACACGCCCGGCCGGACGCGACAGATTAATCTATTTCGGTTGCGCGACTCGCTGATGCTGGCCGATCTTCCGGGTTACGGATTTGCGCGGGTGTCCAAAGCGGAGGCGGCGCAGTGGAATGTGCTCATCAGCGGCTATCTGCGCGAGCGCAGGAAGCTACGCCGTGTGATTCTGCTGATCGATTCGCGACGAGGCCTCATGGAAAGTGACGAGCAAGTCATCGCCTTTCTCGACAGCGCAGCGGTCAGCTATCAGTTCGTGTTGACCAAGTCCGACGCAGTGACTCCAACGGAATTGCAGTCAGTGCTTGATGCGGTTTCGCAAATAGCCGCCAAGCATCCGGCGGCTTTGCCTGCCGTAATCCCGAGCTCCGCGAAAACCGGCGCTGGAATCAGCGAACTCAGGCTGGTGCTGGCGGAGCTGGCCGCACCCTGAAGATTCCCGCCGGGTGGCAGAGCGGTGATCCATGGTCTATAAGCCCGAAGCTTCGAGGCTCTTTATGGCTCTACAGGACGACGTCGGCACCTTGGACACCAACCTGCGGACGCTGGCTCGCTGGCGCTCGACCGCGCGGGTGCTCGTCGAAGCGCTGCCCAACATCCTCAAGTACGATGGCAAGACCATCGTTGTGAAATACGGTGGCAACGCCATGCAGGGAGGCGTGCCCCAGCACTTCGCGCAGGACATCGTGCTGATGAAGCAGACGGGCATCGATCCCGTCGTGGTACATGGCGGCGGCCCGCAGATTGGCTCGATGCTGAAGCGGCTCGCGATCCCGTCGAATTTCGTCGATGGCCTGCGCGTTACCGATGAAGCGGCTATTGAAGTCGTCGAGATGGTGCTGACCGGCTCAATCAACAAGCAGATTGTTACTGGCATCAACGCGGCGGGCGGGCGCGCGGTCGGGATTTCCGGCAAGGACGGCAATCTCGTCATCGCCCGAAAGCTCGAGCGTACCAAGCTCGACCCCCATACGCTGCAGAGCAAGCCGGTCGATCTTGGTTTCGTCGGGGAGCCGGAAGCAGTGAACGCAGAAGTTCTACGCACCATTATCGATTCGGCGCTGATTCCCGTGGTGGCCCCGATCGGCGTCGGGCGCAAGGGCGAGACCTACAACATCAATGCGGACACCGTGGCGGGCGCGGTGGCAAGTGCGATGGCCGCTACGCGCCTGATACTGCTCACCGATGTCGAAGGTGTGCTCGACACCAGCGGCAAGCGTATCCGGAAGCTTCCGGTGGCGGACGCTCGCGCGCTGATCGCCAACGGCACCATCTCCGGCGGCATGATTCCCAAGATCGAGACCGCCATCGAAGCAGTGGAGGGCGGCGTCAAAGCAGCTGTAATTCTGGACGGCCGCATTCCCCATGTCATCCTGCTCGAGCTCTTCACCGAGCACGGCGCGGGGACCATGATCACCGCGGAATGACGTTTCGCCACCTGCTGTTCGCTGCCGTTCTCTGCGGCGCCGCCCCTGCGACTGCCGCTATGCCCCCGTCCACCGGCCTAAAGGTGTGCAATCAGACGAGCTACATCATCTACACAGCCGTCGGCTGGGCCACCAAAAAAGAACTCGATGTACGCGGCTGGACGCGCATCGTGCCGGGCGACTGTGCAACGCCCATTGCCGAACCCCTGAAAGCCCCGGCCTATTTTATCTACGCGCACAGTTCGCGTGGACATTCCGGGCCGACACGGGCGTGGGGCGGCGCGGTTTCCATCTGCGCGCGCGAGACCAATTTCGTGCAACACATGAAGCTTCCCGTTCACAATTGCCCCGGTGGGGATTTTTACAAGATGCCGTTTGCGTTGATCGATCGTCACGGCCGGGACACCTGGACCAACACCTTTACCGAAGGCCCCAACCTCAAGACGCCGAAACAGGCGCGGCGCGCGGGGGTCAACCGGCTGCTCGAGGATCTCGGATACCAAGTGAATGTGCCGGGTGATCGCGCGCGCGATCAGGCCCTCGAGGATTTTCACCGGCGGACGAAGCTCTCCGCTGATGCCAATGAGGCCGAGTTGTTTGCCGCGCTCGAAACCGAAGCGATGAAGGCAACCGCGCCGGCAGGTTATACCGTCTGTAACCAGACGGATCAGCCGCTCTGGGCCGCTGTCGGACTCCCGAACGGCAACGACATCGCCACGCATGGATGGTGGGAAATCGCACGCAATGCCTGCTCTCGCATTGTGACCGCAGCCCTCAACTTCAACAGCGTCTATTTGTTTGCGCGCCGCAAAGGAAAACAGCCGCCGGCCGTGACCGGGCAGAAAAAACTCTGCATCCAGAACCGGACATTCGATCGCAAAGGAACAGGCCCTTGCGGCAAAGGTGCAAGCGAGGCGGGATTTGCCGTCACCGATACGCACGGCCGCTCCGGTTATGTCGCCTACATCGGGGAGAACGGTCTGGTTCCAACGATGAACACGCAGCGTAAGCCGAAATAGCCCGTTGCCAATGTTCCGGCCTTCGCCCATTTTCGCATCATGACTGACCATCTTGTCAGCATCATCGAGGAGGCCTGGAACCGGCGGGACACGCTGGACTTCGGGGTGCGCGACGTGCGCGAGGCCGTCGAAGGTGCGCTTGATGGTCTCGATTGCGGCCGGTTTCGTGTCGCGCAAAAGCTCGACGGCGAGTGGCAGGTGCATCAGTGGCTGAAGAAGGCTGTGCTGCTCTCCTTTCGCCTGAATGAGATGAAGCTAATTTCGGGCGCGCCTGGCGAAGCGCATTGGTGGGATAAGGTCGATTCCAAATTTGCCAATTGGACCGAGGACCAGTTCCGCGCCGCAGGGTTTCGCGCCGTGCCGGGTAGCATCGTCCGCCGTTCCGCCTTTATCGGCAAAGGCGTGGTACTGATGCCATCTTTCGTCAATGTCGGCGCCTATGTCGGCGGCAATACGATGATTGATACCTGGGCGACCGTGGGAAGCTGCGCGCAGATTGGGGCGAACTGCCATATCTCCGGCGGGGCCGGTATCGGTGGCGTGCTTGAACCGCTGCAAGCTTCACCCACCATTATCGAAGACAACTGTTTCATCGGCGCGCGCTCGGAAGTGGCTGAAGGCGTGATCGTCGGCGAAGGCTCGGTCTTGTCGATGGGCGTGTATCTCGCTGCTTCGACCAAAATTGTCGATCGGCAGACGGGTGCCGTCACCAATGGCCGTGTGCCACCCTACTCCGTCGTCGTCTCGGGCAGCCTGGCGCAAGGCGAAGGCCGCCCGTCGCTCTATTGTGCCGTCATCATCAAGCGCGTGGATGAACGTACACGCGCCAAAACTTCGATCAACGAACTGCTGCGGGACTGAATGGCGCCCGTCGATCCGATTTCCCTCTCGCAGGCGCTGATCCGCTGCCCGTCGGTGACTCCGGAAGATGCGGGCGCGATCGGCATTGTGGCCGATGCATTAGAGCGACTCGGCTTCACCTGCCATCGGCTACGTTTCGAGACGCCTGGCACGGCGCCCATCGAAAACCTCTACGCTTGCTTGGGCTCGTCAGGACCAAATTTCTGTTTCGCCGGTCATACCGACGTGGTGCCGACAGGCGATCCGCAAAACTGGACCAGCAGCCCGTTCGCCGCAGAGATTCGCGACGGCGTTCTTTACGGCCGCGGCGCAGCCGACATGAAATCCGCTATTGCTGCCTTTGTGGCAGCTGCTGCGCGCCTCCTTGCGAATGGCGCGCCGCACGGCTCCATCAGCCTCCTGATTACCGGCGACGAGGAAGGCCCAAACATCAACGGCACCAAACGCGTGCTCGACTGGCTGAAGGAAAAAGGCGAGCGACTGGATCACTGCCTTGTGGGCGAGCCGACGTCGCTGGCGAGCGCCGGGGACACCATCAAGATCGGCCGCCGTGGCAGCATGCGGGTTGAGCTGACGGTCACCGGCGTTCAGGGTCACACCGCCTATCCGCAACGGGCCACCAATCCAATTCCGATTCTGGCGTCGCTCGTGAGCCGGCTTGCCGACGAACCGCTCGATTCCGGCACTCCGCATTTCCAGCCATCCACCCTCGCCTTCACCACCTTCGATGTCGGCAATCCGGCCGGCAATGTGTCGCCGGCGACGGCGCGCGCCGCGTGCAACATCCGCTTCAACGATCTGCACACGCCGGAGACGATTGCGCACCGAATTGAAACTATCGCGCAGGAAATCGCGCGCCCAACCGGCAGCGAAATCACCGTCACAATAAACGTCGGGGGCGTCGCCTTCGTGACCGAGCCGGGCGCGTTTACCGAACTTCTGTCGCGCACCATCAAACAGGTCACAGGAAAGGCGCCGGAATTTTCCACCACCGGCGGCACATCGGATGCGCGCTTTATCAAAGACCACTGCCCGGTCGCGGAAGTGGGACTTGCGGGCGCCACGATGCACAAGGTCGACGAATGCGTTCCCGTCGCCGAAATCCACCGCCTGACCGACATCTATACCGCCGTGCTCGAACAGTATTTTCGCACGCCACCGGCATGAACGATTCCGCCATCGGCATTTTTGACTCCGGCATGGGCGGCCTCACCGTGCTGCGCGCGCTGATCGCGCGCCTGCCGAACGAACACACCGTTTATCTTGGCGATACCGCTCGCCTGCCGTACGGCACCAAAAGCAGCGACACGGTTGCGCGTTACGCGATGCAGGCGGCGCAAAGCCTGATGACGCGGCGCGTGAAGCTGCTCGTCATCGCCTGCAACACCGCGTCGGCGTCTGCCCTGCCCGCACTCACGGAAGCATTTGCACCTATTCCGGTGATCGGCGTGATCGGGCCCGGCGCGGAAGCTGCGGTGGCGGCAGCACCGAACGGTCCCATCGCCGTCATCGCGACCGAAGGCACGGTGAACGGCGGCGCCTACACGCGCGCGATCCGCGCGCGTGCCAACGGCATCGAGGTGATCCAGCAGGCGTGCCCATTGTTCGTGCCGCTTGCGGAAGAAGGACTGACGAATGGCGAGATCGCGCGCGCCGTTGCACACCACTATCTTGCGCCGCTGAAGTCGCGTTCGCCGAAAGGCCTGGTGCTCGGCTGCACGCATTTTCCCGTGCTCGCCGATGTCATCGCCGAAGCGATTGGGCCGGCGGTTACCGTTGTGGACAGCACGGCCACCACGGCAGCGGCTGTCGAAGCGCGGCTGCAGGAGCTCAACCTGCTGCGCGAAACACGCTCTCCCGCATCGCGCCAGTACCTGGTGACGGATGCACCGGAGCGTTTCGCCCGCGTCGGGCAACTCTTTCTTGGTACGGCGATCGATCCGAAAGCGGTCGAGCTCGTCGATCTGCAATAGCGCGGGGAATTTGGCGCGAAAATCGCGATTTTGGATCGCCGCGGACAGAGTCCAACCTGCAACCGAAGTGACATCTCGTCATCACGCGGCTTGTCGGGTGATCCAATTGGGTCGCCCGCATGAAGCGGGCGATGACCAACATGCGTTGGTTCAATTTTCATCCCGTTTGACTGTTCCACGCTCGGACGGGAATCGCACATTCGCGAGGGAGCCGCTGCAATGGGTTTGGCGCTCGCGTTTCTTCGCGATCGAGAGGGGCTTGTCTCTTCGCCGCCAAAGCCGGTTTCGGAGTTTGCTCCGACGAGGCTGAAGCAGGCGTGAGGACGCGCGGACACAGCACGGGTCAGGGACCCGCGCGGATGCATTGGCTGGACATGATGGTCCTCCGGTTCGGATTTTGATTTTTGGGATCAAGCGGCGCTGGCCGCAGGCAACAAAAAACCCGGATTTGCAGGGTTTTCCCTGCACCGGGCCATTCCAGACGCACGTCTGAAGATGGGCAGATTATGCAAAATCAGCGTGCCGCTGGTCAAGCACAAAGTGAGAACGTTATTGCGAATTTAAGCCGATCCGAGCAGGATTGTTAGCCGGCACACCGCATCCTAACATGCCGTACGGCGCCTATCTCAGCGATGTTCTTCATCAACTCGCTGTTTGCCCAGGCGAGCGCGATGCGCAGCGGCCGCGGCTCACGCCATGGATAGCCAATCGGCGTTTCGAGATCGGCATCCGTCAACCCGCCAAGCACATCGCTCCAAGCCGCAGACAATGCTTCGATCTGTTCAACCGCGGCCTTGGCGCTACCTGGCCAGAAGACGTCCTCGCGTTCCACTCGCGGCTCATCACGCACCGCGGCGATCAACCCGGACCACCACCAGATGACGTGCCAAGTGAGCCAGCCGATGGTGACCGACGGCACGGGATCCGGCTCCGCATCCGCCCAGTCCGGCCGCCAGACGCCGCCCGCCTCACGCACCGTCCAGCTGCCCGGCGCCGGCTCCCACAGGCAGGCTTCGTCGGTCAGCTGCGGCAGATGATATTGCGCAAGCTGCCACGTCAGGCGGAATTGCCAGCGCAAGGTATCGAGAAGCTGTTCCGCCATTGACGGTCCTATTGGTGTTCGCGCAGGCCTGGGCATAGTGGCGGAAGGAGGATGCCACCGCCAGATGAACATGAGCGGCGAACGCGACGCGACGGAGCTTGCCGAGCTCGCCGCAGCTTTGCGGGAGATGCAGCTGCTCGGCGACAGCGAATCCTTCACCGCCGAGCGTTTCGGCGGCGGCGTGTCCTGCGATGCATGGCTGGTGACGAAGGAAGGCGGCGCGAAATTGGTAGTAAAGCGCGCGCTGCCGAAGTTGCGCGTGACGGCGGAGTGGCGCGCACCGGCCGAACGCTCGCGCGCCGAAGCCGCGTGGTTCCGGCTGGTGGCGAGCATCCATCCCCCACTCGTGCCACGCGTGCTGGCCGAAGCGCCGGAGCGGCACATGCTGGCAATGGAATTCTTCCCGCCGGATCGCTATCCGCTGTGGAAAGCGCAGCTTGCGGCTGGCGAAACCGATTCGGGCTTTGCCGCCTCGGTGGGAGGCGCGCTCGCGCGCATTCATGCCACGACCGCCGGAAATGCCGCCGTCGGCGCACAGTTTGCCAACGCTCAGCAGTTCTTCGCGCTCAGGCTCGAACCCTACCTCCTCTACACCGCAGAGCAGCACGCCGATGCCGCACCGCGAATCCGCAAAATGGCGGACACCATTGCCAAAGCAGACATGGCGCTGATGCATGGTGATGTCAGTCCCAAGAACATCCTGCACGGCCCGGAAGGCCCAGTGTTCCTCGATGCCGAAACGGCCTGTTACGGCGCTCCGGCGTTCGACCTCGCGTTCTGCCTCAACCACTTGCTGCTGAAATGCGTATGGCATCCGCAATTCACCGCAGGTTACCTCGAATGCTTCGATGCGCTCGCAACCGCATATTTGCGCGGCGTCGTTTGGGAACTCTCAAACAACATCGAACAACGCGTGGCTGCGCTGCTGCCGATGCTGCTGCTCGCGCGCATCGACGGCAAGTCACCGGTTGAATACATCACCGCTAATGCGGACAAGGAGTTCGTGCGCGGGTTTGCGCTGCGCATGCTGCAAGAAGATGCCGGGATGCTCGACGATCTGGCTATCGCATGGCGCTGCGCGCTTCAGTCGAAGTAAAAGCGTGCCGAGAGCTGAAGCTGCACGTCGGTCTGCCGTGGATCGATTCCCTCGATGGCCCGCTCATCGCGGCGGCTGTCGATCCACAACACCTCGCCGGTCAGCCTTATCCAGTCGCGCGGCAGCCAGCTTACCGCGCCGGTCAGCGCATTGCCGTTCTCGCTCAATTCCCTCGATGGCCCGAACGTCGTGTCCGTGTGGGTGCGGAACCAGTCTGCGCGCGCGGCGATGCGCCACTGATCGCGCTCCCAGCCGACAAGAAGATAGGCGGAATCGAAATCCGTCTTGCTACTGAACCCGGGAAACGGATCGATCATCGTGTCGCCGGTGAGTGCCTGCGACAGCACCGTGAACTCATCGAAGGTCCACGATGCGCCGGCATTCCAGAACCGGGTACGCCACGCGAAATAGCCGCCATGGTGCGCCGCGGGATCGGCTTCGTTGTCGTAATATTCGACTTCCAGATGCCAGTGCGCGGCATCGTCCCACGAAAGGCCGGTATACCAACCGGCGCGGCCGTCATATTCCTTGAAAATTGGCGTCGAACCCGGCGGCGTGTCGCCGAACATGACCAATGTCGCGTCCGGGAGCCGCAGATGGTCGATCAGCCCAGTGGGCCGGTCGTCCATCGCCCAGCCGCGGTCGGCGATCATCACGCCGGCGGGATCGTTCCAGCCGAGACCGGCGGCGATCCATTCAAGCGTGCCGGCCGACGTGCGCCAGTCCACCGCTCCTTCCAGGCCGACGGTACGCAATTCATCGCCGAACCACGAATTGATAGCGGACGGCGTGAGAGTCCAGTAGCTCGACCAGCCCACTTCGGTGTTCTCGAGCGAAAACGGCGCGAAGAACGCGCCGCCCTTCACCGACCAGCGCCAGGCCGATGTCGAGACTGGCCGGTAACGAACGTAACCTTCCAACGCGTCGATGAAAGTGCGCTGCTCCGGCTCAATGCGCAGCACGCCGACCGCAAGGATTTCCGGCGTCAGCTGCACATATCCCTGCCCGATCGCAGCGGTGAACTGGAAATCGGAATCGCCACTTCCATAGCGGGTTTTTCCAAGCCCACCCTGCAGCCACGAGGTTTCATCGCCGGGTGAAACCAACCGGAAATCGATATAGCCGCTGACGCCGTAATCGACCTGCGCTGCCGCCGGTGAGCTGAGAGCGCACAGCAAGACGGCAGCGAGCCTCCTCATGATCACGCCGCCCGGCTGATCGTGCGCGCCTGAATGGGGAGATGAATTTCGGCGGTGGTGCCGAGGCCTACTTCGCTGCGGAGTTCCAGCTGCCCGCCATGCAGTTCGATCACTGCTTTGGCGAACGGAAGACCGAGGCCTGCACCCTGATGCTGGCCATCCAACGCGGAGCGGAGCCGGTGAAACGGTTTGACAACACTGGCAATCATGTCCGCAGGCATGCCAATGCCGCTATCCGCGATGCGGATGAACAGCTGTCCAGACTGAGCGCCACCGCTCACGCAGACCTCCCCGCCGGCAGGCGTGAATTTGATTCCATTGTGAATCAAATTGGTGAACGCCTGCCTAAGACGGGCGGGGTCTCCCTCCCCCTCCAGCGCCTGATCCAGATTGCCGGCCGAGGCCAGCCTGACGCGGTTCTGCTCCGCGAAATGGCGGAGTTCGATAAGGGACTGCTGTAGCAACTGCGCCGGGTAGATCGGCAGCCGCGTCAGCTGAAGACTATTGCGTTCCACGTCGGCCAAATCGAGCATCCGCTGCACCATGGTGAGCAGCTGCTCGCCACTGCTGCAGATGTCGTGGGCATATTCGGCATAGCGTGGGACGCCCATGGGCCCGAGCACCTGCTGCTCCAACATCTGGCCGAATCCGACGATGGCGTTCAGCGGTGTCCGCAACTCGTGACTCATGTTGGCGAGGAACTGCGACTTCGCTTCGCTCGCCCGTACCGCCTCACTGCGCGCGATTTCTGCTGTATCAATCGCATGCTTCAGTGCTGCTTCGCGCTCCGCAATAGAGCGGGTCATGTTGATGAGCGCGTCGGAAAGATCGCCGATCTCGTCCCGCTGGGCCAAACGCGGTGGCGCGGTGTAGTCTCCAGCCGCGATGCGCCGGGCTGCGGCGGCCAGGTTCTCCACGGGGCGGGAAACGCCGCGCACGATGAGCATGGCGCCGGCCACCGCCACGAGCAGTGCCACGGTCAGCAAGAGCAGCAGGGGAATGACAATCGAACGATACGCAGCAAGCGCTTCGTCCAGCGGATAGTTCAGCATGGCGACCACCGGCGCGCTTCCCTTCAGCGTGTCCATGCGTGCGGTAACCGTCAGGAGATGGTGCTCGCGCTGGGTGATCTCCCGGCTCAGCATTCCGTTGACGTTCGCTGGAAGTGCCAATACCCGCAGAGACCGGAGCCTTCCTGTTTGGGCAGCGACGTTCCAGACTTTGTCCGCTCCACGCACCGCGAGAACGCTGGATCGCGGCACCGCCGAGAGAGCACGCACGCGGTCGAGGAGCGCGCTGTTCACTGGAATGCAGGCGACGATAAAGCCAATGGGTACGGGCGCCCGAACCGGCACCGCAACGATCCAGTAGATGCGGCCGCCAATGGCGGCGAGTCCCGCTGCCTTATCCTGCGATGCTGCATCTACCAACAGCTGGGGGAAGGGAAAGCCACTGGCGCTCTTTCCAGGCGCCGCAGTGTCCATTTCCAGCGCGCCATCCAGGCCCACCAACATCAGCCGCGTTGCGCCGATGCGCTGTCCGTGATTGCGGAGCGCGGAGAGTTCGGTGTCGCGGTTGTGCTGCGCAATGGCGGCACGCAGTGCGTAATCCAGAGAGGCGACTTTCACCGCGTCGGTAACACGGTCCGATAGAAAATCGAGCTGCCGCGTAAACACGCCCATCTCTCCTACCAGTTCGCGCTTGGCCCGCTCGACGAGGTTGTGCCGCAGATAGAGATAGGCGAATGCCGCTGTCAGCGCCTGGACGGCGACCAATGTCACCACCAGAAAGAGCGCGAGGCGGTAGCGAAAGCTCATGCCGCGCCTCTAATACGTGCCCATGTGCATGCGCTTGGGCGGCGGCGCCAGCAGCGCAATGTGTTGTGCGAAGCGGCTCGGCCCATTCACGGCCAGCGCCGCCGATGGCGGGGGGTGTCCTGGCACCAACCGCGGATGCCAAATGTCGACGCGGTAATTGCCCGCCGGAACATCAGCGATCTGCGCGTGACCCTTGGCATCGGTTTGCGCCACCCAAGGCGTGTCGGCCACGTACACATAGGTGATCATGTGATCGTGGATGTTGCAGCCGATCGATGCGACTCCCGGTTTGTCGAACATCACCGGCTCGGAGCGCCGCCCTTCGTCCATCTCGAAGGCGAACTGCTTGATCGACGAGAACGAATAGACCTGGTGCATCGTTGTGTCGTGATTGGTGAACACCACGCGTCCACCCTTCCGAACGATCGTCACCAGTGGAAGGAAGGTCTCGTTGCGCTGGTCGATCACGGCTTCGAGCGGCAAGCGCGAAGGCGGCGTCGGGGTGCCGCTGGCAGTGAGTGCCACAACGGCATTCGCGGCCGGCCGGCCATCGGCATCAGTAATACTGATATCAACCATCGCGGCGCGCGCCGGGCTGAGGGCACGGCCGGCGGCTGCGCAGCCGATGCGGGCTAGCTTTCTGGACATGCCGAACGCTAGGTCAGATTGGTTACTCTTCGCTTTGCAACAGGTTGACGAGCGGTAAACGCAGGCCGTTTGCCCAGCATTTTTCAAGTAGATTTGCGCCAGTACCGGCTCGCTTCACTTTGCGCCGCCTGTATGATCGGCGCGCTTACGGGGGAATCGCGCATGGCATTCTGGAACCGCCGCAAACCGCTGGATGTGGCGGTCGCGACTGACGCGACGCACCGCCTGAAGCCCACCCTCACCTGGCCCCACCTGGTGGCGATGGGCGTGGGAGCGATCGTGGGCACAGGAATCTACACCTTGACCGGCATCGGCGCGGGCCTTGCGGGGCCGGCGGTCATTCTGTCGTTCCTTTTGTGCGGCGTGATCTGCGCCTGTGCCGCCTTTTGCTATGCCGAAATGGCAACCATGATCCCCGCGGCGGGGAGCGCCTACACCTACAGTTATTCCGTTTTGGGTGAGCTGATCGCCTGGATCGTGGGCTGGAGCCTGATCCTCGAATACACCGTCGCCGCAGCCGCCGTTGCCGTGGGCTGGTCGGCGCATGTTGCCGAGTTCATTCAGGCCGCCGGCTGGTCGGTGCCCGAGTCGCTGCTGCACGGCACGATGGCGGGTGGCATTATCGATCTGCCGGCAGTCATCATCGCGGCGGCCGTAACTACCCTTCTCATCATCGGCACACGGGAAAGCGCGACCGTTAACATTTTCCTTGTGATCATCAAACTCGCCGCTCTGGTGCTGTTCGTGGTGTTGGCGAGCACCGCGTTCGACTCTGCGCGATTCCACCCCTTCATGCCGTATGGGTTCTCCGCCCATATCGGCACAGACGGCGTCAAGCGGGGCGTGCTTGCGGCCGCGGCACTGGTATTCTTCGCTTTTTATGGTTTCGATGCGGTCTCAACAGCGGCCGAGGAAACCAAAAGACCGTCGCGTGACCTTACCATCGGCATCATTGGTTCGATGGTGCTGTGCACCGTTATTTACATGGCAGTGGCGGCTTCCGCGCTGGGGGGCTCTTATTTCGGGGACTTTTCAAAAAGCGGTGCGCCGCTCGTGTACATTCTCAATTCGTTGAACCATGGAACGGCAGCCCAGGTGGTGGCGAGCGCGGCCATCGTGGCGTTGCCAACCGTCATCCTCGTGCTGATGTTTGGTCAGAGCCGCATCTTTTTCGTGATGGCGCGCGATGGTCTGTTGCCGCAGCAGCTTTCGGCCGTTCATCGTACCCGCGGCACGCCAGTGCTGATGACCACGCTCACCGGCGTCGTCGTGGCGCTCCTTGCCGCGACGTTGAAGCTTGACCAGATCGCGCTGCTCGCCAACGCGGGAACGCTCTGCGCATTTGTTGCCGTGGCCGCGAGCATGCTGGTGCTGCGGACGCGCGATCCGGCTCGCACCCGACCCTTCCGCACGCCACTACCGTGGATCGTCGGGCCGGTCTGCATCGTCGGCTGCTTGTACTTGTTCTTCAATGGATTGCCGGCCTTCACACAATGGTGGTTCCTGTTCTGGAATGCCGCCGGAATGATTCTGTATTTCGCCTACGGCGCATGGCGCAGCCGACTTGCGCGCGCCGCTGTCTGACTTCACCCTTTTGCTCGACAACTCACACGAAGACATCCATGGCCGCTGCGCCGCACATCGAGATTGATCGCAGGAAAATGGCGCTCGTGGTGGCGGCCTCCTCCGCGGGCACGGTTTTCGAGTGGTACGATTTCTTCATTTTCGGCTCGCTCGCTGCGATCATAGGCAAACATTTCTTTGCCAGTGCCGGGCCGACGCAAGCGCTCCTTTTCGCGCTCCTCACCTTCGCGGCTGGATTCGCCGTACGTCCGCTGGGCGGGCTGGTGTTCGGCTGGTTCGGCGACCGCTACGGGCGCAAACGCGCCTTTCTCGTCACCATCACAATCATGGGTCTAGCCACCTTCGCGATCGGGTTCCTGCCGGATTACGCCAAGATCGGCGTGCTCGCGCCTTATGCGCTTGTGTTTTTGCGCATCTGCCAAGGTTTTGCAGTCGGCGGTGAGTATGGCGGTGCAGCGATCTACGTTGCAGAGCACGCCCGTGCCAAGCATCGTGGCTTCGCGACGGGATGGGTTCAGGTCTCTGCCACCATTGGCCTTTTTCTGGCGTTGGGCATCATCCTGATTATCCGCAGCACAATCGGCGAAGCTGCGTTTGCTGACTGGGGCTGGCGTATCCCTTTCGTTATTTCGGTCGTGCTGCTCGGGCTTTCGCTGTGGATCCGGCTGAAGCTGGAAGAATCGCCGATGTTCCGGCGCATGCAGGAGGAAGGCACAGCTTCCCGCGCACCCATCGCCGAATCCTTTCTCGAGTGGCGCAATCTGAAGACGGTGCTGATCGCGCTCTTCGGGTTACTGATGGGCCAGGGCGTCGTCTGGTACACGGCTGAGTTTTACACGCTGTTTTTTCTGCAGAACGTGGTCAAGGTCGAGCCGCGCCTCGTCAACTGGCTGATCTTGATTGTCACAGCGGCCGCCGCGCCGCTGCACCTTTTCTTCGGTTGGCTCTCCGACAAGGTCGGCCGCAAGCCTGTGATGCTGTTCGGCTTGGGCCTCGCCGCGATCGCCTATTTCCCCGGATTCCACATTTTGACGGAGGCCGCGAATCCCGGCCTGGCGGATGCATCGGCGAAATCGCCAATCATGATCATTGCTGCTCCGTCCGATTGCTCGATCCAGTTTGATCTCATCGGCAAGGCGAAATTCATCACCTCCTGCGATATTGCGCGCAATGCGCTGACCACGGCCGGCGTGCCGTACCGCACCGAAGCGGCGCCGGAGGGCACCTTTGCCCGGGTGCATGTGGGTACAGAAGATGTCGCCAGTCCGGATGGCCGGAGCCTTTCCGCCACGGAGCTTGCCGCGGTACGGAAGGATTTCGATGCTCGCCTGAAAAGGGCTCTTGTGACGGCCGGGTACCCTGCTGTTGCCGATCCCGCGCGCATGGATTCCGGGCTCGCGCTCCTCATGCTGCTCGTGTTCATTGTTGCGGCATCCGCTCTTTATGGGCCGCAAGCCGCAGCACTCGTGGAACTCTTCCCCACACGCATCCGCTACACGGCGATGTCGCTTCCCTATCATCTGGGTGTGGGCTGGTTCGGTGGATTCCTGCCCGCTACAGCCTTTGCCATCGTTGCGGCCACCGGGAACATCTTTGCGGGCCTTTGGTATCCGGTTGTGATCGCGGCCATCGGCTTTGTGGTGTCGCTGCTGTTCCTACCGGAAACCTACCGCCGCTCCATGGAGTGAGCCGCCTCATAAAATCAGATTGAGTGTCGCAGCGTCCTCTATGCCATTGAAAATTTCTCCAGCACCTGCCGGAATATCGCTTCGTCCGGAACCGCGCGCGAGAACAATGTCATACTGGAGCGAAGCTTCAGGTCATCAGGGAATCCGAAAACCGCCGACGCGTTGTTCGAAGCCATCGCAAGCAGAAGCCAGCAACATTCCCGGAGCCGCGCGCTGAGCACAGGATGAGCTGAATAGGCCTTGGCTTCCTCAAGCGACGACATCCCGAACGACTCCGCCGTACGACTCCGGCCCAATCCGCGCATCTGCGGGAAGATGAACCACATCCAGTGGCTGCTTTTCTGACCGGCGGAAAGCTCCGCACAGACCTGCGCATACATCGGCGCCTGCGCGTCCAGAAAAGGTTGGAGGTCAAAAGAAGCTCGCATCAACCGCGCTATCAATTGAGTCCTTACGCCGCAGAGGCTCGTCACGTCCGCAATTCGCCGCCGTTTGCTAGTTGTCGGTCCAATAAAACATCTGCGCCCCATTATGATGTTCGTGCAGGAACCAGCCCATGCGCTCCATCGTTTCACTGCACAAGATGCGCACCATTTCCATCGCGGCCGCAATTGGGCTTCTCGCCACTGGTGCCTTCGCACAATCTCTTATCATCCCCCGGGACGTCCCCAATTTTCGGGAACGCCTGTCGCTCTGTGTTGGCAAATGGGAGGGCACGCCCCTCAGTGCACGCGGAACTATGACCTATCGCCAATACACGACGAAATGCCTGCAGGGTCAGCCAGCCCGGCCCATCAATGCCGTGGCGTCCTGCCGCAATGGCACCACCTCACCCGCGACCGCGCCGGAAGGCGCCTGCGCCTTCGATGGCGGAGTCGATCGCTGGCTGGAATAGGCGGCTTAACCCTGTTCCTCCGCATACCTCCGGAACCGCCATCCACGAAACTCGTTGGCAATCGGGGCAGAAATCGGGAGTGAGAACTTATGTCCAAATTTGCGATGATCCTCGGACTGGCTGCGGCCTCCAGCTTGGCTGCCTGTGCTACCAGCAGCCCGCCGCCACCACCTCCGCCTGAACCCGCACCACAGGCCCAGATGGAGACGCAGCAAAGCACCACAACAACGGATCAGACCGGCGGCGCCTATCAATCGAATTCAGCGGGAATGTCACGCGGCGGATCCGGCGGCGGATCCGGCGGCGGCTGATCAAAGCAGCACACAAGCGATTCGCGGCGCTGCTCTGCTGAGAGTGGCGCCGCGAAAATTTATTTGTTTACTGCGCCAGCTCGACCACCGCCGCAACGGTAGCGCACCTGATGTTACTTGGAATCGACAGGGACGCCGGGTTCACGCTTTGCTGGGCGGATCACGAGTGACGATTTCACGCCGGCCACGTTCTTTGCGGCGGTCAGCGTGTTGGTGATGAAGTTCTGGAAGCTCGACAGGTCCTTCGCCACACATTTCAGCACGAAATCCACCTCGCCTGAGAGCATGTAGCACTCGCGCACTTCCGGCCAGCTCCGCACCTGCTCCTCGAAGCGCTTGAGATCGCCATCGGCCTGGCTCGAAAGGCTCACGAAAACATAGGCACTCACTTCGAAACCCAGTTGCTTCGCATCTAAATCTGCGTGATAGCCGCGAATATACCCGGCCTTTTCCAGCGCGCGCATCCGGCGCAGGCAAGGGGGCGCGGTGATCTTAGCCCGTCGCGACAACTCCACATTGGTGATCCGGCCGTTGGCTTGCAGTTCCGAAAGAATTCGGAGGTCGATACTGTCGAGTTTATCGTGGTCCATGATGCGCCTAAAAAAGGGAGAGAAGGGGCATTAAACCCCTGCACGGGCCCTTGAGCAATAAAGTTTCACGTCTATAAGACGTTTAGCGGGGCAGGATTTTGGCATCGGCGGCCGGAAAAAGCCGGCGCTATCAATCACATGGTCGCGAGCATGACAAAGCGCGGACGGGACCTCGGCGAGATTTTGGAAACGATGGACGTGCTCGGCTGGCAAGGGCCCATCCACACGAACGCGGCTGGTTCGGCTATTGCGGCGCTGGAAGACGGCAAAGTTCTGTACTTTCCGCGGCTGGCATTCGAAATGGTTCACGAGGAGCGGCGGTTTCTCTCCCCCGCCTTTGCAAATGCCCGGGCGAAGAATGTCAGCTTCGACGCCAACACCAGTGCATTGAAACACGGCGTCGGTTCGGCTGCTGACCTGGCTGCAATCACGACGATGCTTCGGCGGTATCAGAAGCATGCGCTCACGCTGTTGCGGCTGCTTCTGCCAGAATACAGCGAAGCCCTGGAAATCGGCCGCACAAGCTTTCGACCTGCCGAAATTACCGGCCGCCAACTCAGCGCGAAAAAAGACGATACACGCCTGCATATCGATGCATTTCCGTCCACGCCGACGCAAGGAAAACGAATCCTGCGGGTGTTCACCAACGTCAATCCCGATGGCGAAGGCCGGGAATGGAGGCTTGGCGCGTCATTCGAGGAGGTCGCACGGACTTTCGTCGCGCGAGCACAGGGCTATTCTCCGCTTATGGCCGCATTACTGAAGTCTTTCGGTGCTACGAAGTCGTACCGCACCGCGTACGATCATCTGATGCTGAAAATCCACGACAACATGAAAGCAGACGAGGCCTATCAGCGCGAGATCGAACAGAATGCCTTCAGCTTTCCGCCAGGCTCCACCTGGATCGTGTACACCGACAAGGTCAGCCACGCGGCCATGGGCGGGCAGCACCTGTTCGAGCAGACATTTTATCTGCCCGTGAACGCGATGATCGATTCTGCGAAGGCGCCGCTTCGAATTCTGGAGCGCATTGCCGACCGTGCGCTTGTATGAACACCGATCCAGCGGCGGAAACGTGGGTGGTGACAGAAGGCGCAGCCGGCATGGAAAACCAATGCCTCGGGCTTGCTGATCGGCTGCCGTTTCCCCTGCGCGTGTTTCGTAGTCAGCTCAAGCGGCCTTGGCGGTGGCTTGCGCCACGCTCTCTTGGCTCTGTGTTCGCGCATGCAACGAAAGCCGGCAACAGGTTGGCACCTCCATGGCCAAGGGTGCTCATCGCCTGCGGACGACAAAGCATTCCGTTCTCTCGTGCAATCAAACGGGCGAGCGGGGGACGCACCTTCACGGTACAGTGCCAGGATCCGCGCATTGCACCGAAGCATTTCGGTCTGGTGATTCCCACCGAACATGACGGGCTCACCGGTCCGAACGTCTTTCCCATCATCGGCAGTCCGAACCGCATCACACCGCAGCGGCTCGCTAAAGCCCGGGGACAATTCGCGCATCTGTTTGAGCCCTTGGCCGCACCGCGCGTCGCGGTGTTGGTGGGTGGCGCAAGCCGCACGCACGGCACGCTTGATCGTGCGGCGGCGGACCGTTTTGGTGCATTGCTGGCGCAAATCGCGCCGGATCACCGACTGATGGTCAGTACGTCCCGGCGTACGAGCCCCGCGGCAGCAGCGGCGCTGCAGCAACATCTCGCAGGCACAGATTCATATGTGTGGGACGGAAGCGGCGAGAACCCCTACCTTGGGATGCTCGCCTGGGCTGATGCGTTCGTCGTCACTGCCGATTCGGTCAACATGATCTGCGAAGCGGCGGCCACCGGAAGACCGGTGCATGTCTTCCCCCTTCCCGGCGGCCGGCGAAAAGCGGGTCTGTTCCAGCAGGCGCTCGCCGAACGTGCAATAATCCGCCCGTTCTTCGGTCGAATCGAGCAATGGCGTTACGTGCCGTTGGACGAAACCGGCCGGGCTGTGGAGTACATTAAGGCGCTGCTTGACCTTCCCGGCAGCGCTCCCGATATCCGAGACAAGGGGCCGTAAGCCGCAGGCGCGCGCTCCATTCAGGAGCACAATGCCCGACACCGAGGCCAAAGTCGTGATTTTGGGCAGTGGCGCGGCAGGGGCCACGGCCGCGATCTACGCCGCTCGCGCCATGCTGGAACCGGTGATGATCGCGGGAATTCAGCCCGGCGGTCAGCTCACCATCACCACCGAAGTCGAGAATTACCCAGGCTTCGCCGAAGCAATTCAGGGGCCTTGGCTCATGGAGCAGATGCAGGCGCAGGCCGAGCATGTTGGTACCAAAATTGTACAGGACACCATTACGTCGGTGGACTTGGCGATGCGGCCGTTCGCTCTGGTTGGCGATTCCGGCGACCGCTATTTTGCAGAATCGCTGGTCATTGCCACCGGCGCGCAAGCACGTTGGCTGGGGCTTGCCTCAGAGGAAAAATACAAAGGCTTTGGCGTTTCCGCCTGCGCGACCTGCGATGGTTTCTTCTTCCGCGGCAAGCGCGTCGCTGTGGCGGGTGGCGGCAATACCGCCGCAGAAGAAGCGCTGTTCCTCACCAATTTCGCAGATCACGTCACGCTGATCCATCGCCGCGCGGTGCTGCGAGCCGACAAAACCAACCAGATGCGCCTCGCCGCCAACCCGAAAATCGAAATCGTTTATGATTCCGTGGTTGACGACGTTCTGGGTAACGACAATCCGCGTTCCGTGACGGGACTGAAGCTCCGTAATCTCGATACCGGCGAATCGCGCACGCTAAACGTAGACGGCTTCTTCGTCGCGATCGGTCATGTTCCGGCGACCGAGCTTTTCTACGGACAACTCGATCTCGACGGCGATGGCTATATCCGCACCGCGCCGGATTCGACCCGTACCAATGTTCCAGGCGTGTTCGCGGCAGGGGACGTGAAGGACAAGGTTTTCCGCCAGGCGGTAACGGCCGCCGGCATGGGCTGCATGGCGGCACTTGAAGCTGAGCGGTTCCTGGCGGCAGGCCATTAGGCACGAGGAGCGACGCATGGATTGGGACAAGCTTCGCATTTTCCACGCCGTCGCTTCGGCGGGCAGCTTCACGCATGCTGGTCAGATGCTGGGACTCAGCCAATCCGCCGTCAGCCGACAGATCAGCGCGCTCGAGGAAGAGATCAACACGCCCCTGTTTCAGCGGCATGCTCGCGGGCTCACGCTGACCGACGAGGGCGAACTGTTATATGGGGCGGTTAGCGACGTCCTCACGCGCCTGGGGCAGGCGGAAGAAGCCCTGAAGAATGCACAATCGGCGCCGCGCGGCTCCTTAAAGGTGACCTCAAGTCACGGGCTTGGAACCTATTGGCTGCTGCCCCGCATCCACGAGTTCGTGCAACAATTTCCAGAGCTGCAGGTTCATCTTGTTTTCGAGGACCGGGAGCTAGATCTGGCACAGCGCGAGGCTGATCTCGCCCTTCGTATGCGGGCGCCGGTGCAAGCCGATCTCATCCAGCGCAAGCTATTCACCGTGCATTATCACCTGTGCGGGCACCGCGACTACTTTACGCAGCATGGGATGCCACAATCTATTGATGAACTGTCGCGGCATACGGTCATTGCCTATGGCGAACGGATTGCGCCGGAAGTTCGGGACGTGAATTGGCTTCTCGACACTACGCGGCGCATATCCAATGGCTGCGGCCGAGCGCTTCGCATCAACAATATGACTGGAATTTTGCATGCGGTGGAGTCCGGCATTGGCGTAGCGGCGCTGCCAGACTATCTCACAGCCGACCGGTCGCACCTCACTCGGATCCTGCCGGAGACAGAGGGTCCCACCTTCGACGTGCATCTCGTCTACTGCGATGCCTTGCGGCAATCCAAGCGTGTCGCCGCCTTCCGCGATTTCCTGGTTCGCGCGGCGCGAGACTGGAAATACTGATCCCGCTCAGGCTCGGGAGGCAAAGATGTAGCCGAGGCCGGTGCTCAGAAAATTGATCCCGAGCAGAATGCCAAGCGCGATTAGCGAGATGCCGGGCAGCCCCACGGCAATGACAAGCGACAGTATGACGCTTGCAGCCCCAGACAGCAGCATCCAGACCCAACCCCCGTGCGGCCGCATCTCGAAGGCCAAGGCCAGCTCGAATGCGCCTTGGACGAGGAACAGCACGCCTAAAACAATCGTCAGCGCGATCGCCCCGGCCAGCGGATGGAACAGCAGAAAAACGCCGGCCGCAATCATCAATAGCGCCATGAGCATCGCCCCGAAGAACGGTCCGGTGCCGTGGACGGTGAAACTGCCGACGAAGAGAAAGACACCCGCCAGCAGAAACATCCAGCCGACGAACAGCGCTGTGGCCAGGGTGGAAACGATCGGGAATCCAATAGCGATAACCCCAACAACAGTCATCGCCAACCCGAGCCAAAACAACTCGCGCGAGGAAGCGCGCAGCCGCGTATACAAAACGCTGCCGGCCGCCAAAGTGTCGGTCATTCAGTCCTCCTGATTCTCACGCGTTGCCCCGAGACGCGGGCCCAGAAAATGATGCGGTCTACGCCGCTGCCTTGCGCTGCTGCACGACCTGATCTGCAAGGCGCCCGGTCAGTTCCGCGAGATGATCAAATTTCATCTCGTACGTGCCAACCCCTTGAGTGAGCGACCGGAGATCGATGATCAGCCCGTGCAGTTCCGAGAGTGGCATCTGCGCTTCCACCGTGTCCCAGCCCTTCCAGCCGTCGCGCGCATCATAACCCAGCAATTGGCCGCGACGTCCACTGACCACCTGGTTCACCTTCGAGGTGGCGTCATTCGGCACGTGGATGCGCACATGCATGACTGGTTCGAGCAAAACCGGCGAGCAATTCGGCATGCCTTCTTGCATAGCAATGCGCGCTGCCGTCTGGAACGCGGCATCCGACGAATCGACCGAGTGGTATGAGCCGTCCACCAACGCTACCGTGAAGTCCACGAGCGGGAAGCCGAGCGGGCCTTCCTTCATGTAATCGACGATGCCCTTCTCGACGGACGGAATGAACTGGCGCGGCACGACGCCGCCTTTGATCTTGTCCTCAAATACAAATCCGGAGCCGCGCGGCAGGGGCGCGATCTCGACATGCACATCCCCGAACTGGCCATGGCCGCCAGACTGCCGTTTGTGCCGGCCGTGCTGCCGGACAGGCTTTCGGATTGTTTCCTTGTAGGGAACCTTCGGCTGGTGCGTGCTAACCTTCAGGCCGTGTTTGCTGTGCAGCCTTTCCACAGCAACCTTCAGATGAATCTCACCCTGCCCTGCAAGAGTCATCTGCTGCAGCGCCGCATCCTGGCGAAAGTGCAGCGAAGGATCCTCTTCCTGCAGCTTGTGAATGGCGGATGTAAGCTTCACTTCGTCCTTGCGATCTGTGGTTTCGATGGCTAGTTCGTAAACCGGATCGAGTTGCTCGATCGAAATCTTTGGCAGCGCAGCTTTCGACACCGAGAGCGTGTCGCCGGTGGCAACGTTTTCCAGCCGGCCAAGGGCCACCGTCTCGCCTGCTTTCGCGTCCACGAGCTTCGTCTGGGCGTCCCCTCTGAGTGCGAACATTCCCGCGACGCGCGCATCATTTCCTTCGGGACCGTGCAGCACGGCGCCATCCTTCAGCGTGCCAGTGAGTACGCGCGCGAGCGACAGCTTGCCATGTGAGCCGTTGATGGTCTTTAGGACTTGTACCACAGCATCGCCGCTGGCCTTAATTCCCAGCCGCGCGGCTGTTGTTGCCACGTCCGGCACTTCGTGACGCAATGCCTTCAGCAGCCGGTGAACGCCGTTGTCGCGCTCCGAAGAGCCTAGAAGCACCGGCACGACCAAGCCCTGCGCGAGTTCCTTCGACAGATCCTCAAATACTTCGTCGCGCGGCGGCTCGATGTCGGACAGCAGCTCTTCCATGAGGTGCTCGTCGAAATCGGCAAGCTTCTCCAGCATCTGGTATCGCGCCTGTTTCTCTTCGTCCTGCGTTTCACCCTTGAGTTCGATTACCGTGGGCTCCTCATGCTCGCGGTAAACAAACGCACGTTCCAGTGCCAGATCGACAAACCCGGTAATCGAAGCGCCGTCCATAGTTGGAATCTGGCGGATAAGCAGCGGCTTGTCGCTGGCCTCCTGCAAGCTCGTGAGCAGATCGCGCACATTCCCGGTCGCCTTGTCGAGCTTGTTCACGAATAAGAAGTGGGGAATGCCGGCGTCGCCCAGCCGCTTCAGAAAGGGCTTGAGCATTTGCACCTTGCCGCCGTCGGGTTCGCAAACCACGACCGCAGCATCGACGCCCGGCAGAATGTTGAGCGTGTCTTGAAGGAACTCAATCGAGCCAGGGCAGTCAAGGAAGGTGAAATTCTCGTCGAGATATTTCGTCGTTGCACAATTCACTTCCACGCTCATCTGCCGGGCACGGGCTTCCGCCGTGAAATCGCCCACCGTGTTGCCCTGCGCCACTGAGCCCTTGCGTTGCACCGGGCCCGTCAGCATGAGAATGGATTCGAGCAGCGTCGTCTTGCCGCTGCCGAACGGTCCCACCAAGGCCACTGCGCGTGGCCCACTTCCTCCGTTTTTTCTTGGCATACCCACCTCCCAATGAGAGGACGATGTTCGCGCCGCGTGCGGCCGCATGGCAAGGGGGTGAAGGGATCGTGATGAGAGTTCGCCAGGAGCAGGGCGCAGGAAAAAGGGCGGGGTAGGCACCCCGCCCCGTAAAGAGAACTACGATAACCTAGTGGACTGCGATTGGCCGCCCTATGGACGAGATACCGTTCACGGAAACCCTGAGAACGCTCTGGCCCGTCTCGCAGTTCGCCGGTACATCGAAAAGGGCGGTCGTGGTTCCCACCGTCGCCACGCCCATGGTTGAGAAGTCGTGGCTCCGGGCGAAGCAGATATGGCCGGTGCGGTGATTCTTGATCATAACTATCGGGAAATTCGTCGACTCCTGCGCATCGTCGCCGTAGTAGGCACCTTGCGTGAAGCCATTGAAGTTCGTGCCCGAGATGGCATTGTTCGTACTGCCCGGGCTAATCGACCTCGGCAGGCTCGCAATAACAGGCCGCCATTCTTCCTGCGGCTTTCCGGTCGGAGTGTACACCGCAACCACGGACTTTGTCGGCGACTGTCCGTCATTGCTGTAAAATACCTGGCCCGTTGGCAGGAGCAGGAAGCGCCCCTGGAACGAGGTATCATTCTCCGCGTCCTTCGGATCGCTCACCTGCGTGAAGGCATTCCCATCCCACTCAAAGAAATGCGCCGGCACGAGGAACACGCCCGGACTTGCCTCCACCAGCACGTTCCCATTTGGCAGCACAACCGCCGGTCCATCCGCGACGTCATACCCGTCGATCGGGAAAGCTGGCGCGGCACTGAACGTATTGCTTGCGTAATCGTAGATATTGTTGTTCGGAGTACCGCCGAACCAGATGACCGATCCATCGGGCCTAAGCACGCCCGGGCCCAGTTCGTGTGAGCCGGTATCGACCAGAGCGGAGGCCGTGTTCGGGCCTGTCGTCCACGTCCCGTTCGATGGATCATAGAGTTCGCTTAGCGAGAACTGCTGACCGAGCCCCTTGTTGGCATCCACGGTGATAATCTTGCCATTGGGGAGTTGCGTCCATCCTTCTTCATCGTTCACGTCGGCCTTGCCCGTACCCGTGCCCGTCCACGTCACTTTCGTGCCTTTGATCGTGGCAATCGCCTGCTGCGACGTGCAGCAGTTTGCGACCATGTAAGAAAGCGATGGCAGCACTACGCTTTGAGCGTCGCCAATCTTTGCCCAACCTGTCGGTGGATCCACCGATGTCCATGTATCGGAAACGTTGTCGTACAGGGCGCCTTTGGCCGTCCAGGCACCGCCGCCGCAGTCTCCATCAGAGAAGTTGTATTCGCCGCCATTGATCATCATGCGGCCGTCCGGGAGAACTTCGGACGCGAAGAAGAATGGAAAGTACCCGGTCGGGAGACTGCCGGCTGTCGTCCAGGTTCCGTTCACATAGCGACCCTTGTTGTCGGGTGTCAGCCGATACCATTTCGACGTACACCAGCTGTGCATCAGCACGGTGCCGTCCGTCATCAGCAGCGCCGTGTCGGGTCCCGTTGGTCCCGGGAACGGATTTTTCAGATTGACCCATTTGCCCTTCACGGCATTGTGGTACGGCGGCTGCACCGGCCCCACGCGGCCCAATGGCCCTTTGGGATGCAGCGTGAAATGATGTGCGCTCGCACTGGTGGAAAACGCCGCCACGACGGCAAAGGCAAGCGACGACACCGTCGCCGCCAGGTGACGCTTCGAAAACATTGTGGCCTCCCCTCGGCGCCTGTAAGTTCGCAGGCAAGTCTGCGCCAGAACTGCGCTCGATCAAAACATGACGCAAAGACCAGCCCGAGTCACCCACTAGCCAACCACAATTTTCCATGAGCCATGCCTTGCGACGCCCGGTCCTGCCACTGTCGCGTGCGGGATGGTGGGAGTGCTATAGGTATGGCTCGGAGTGAGCGCATGAACCGGGTTGGTCCTGTCTTTTTCGCCTTGGCTTTTCTGCTTGCGGCGTGCAGCGAGGAAGACAAGCAGTTTCTGCTGACCTATGATCACCCAAAGCCGATACAGGTTGCTTCCGCTGTTTCGCTGCCCGATCGCGCTACAAACGAGACTGACTCCCCTGCACCAGCAGAAATGACTGCCGTTCCGGCGGCACCGGTTACCGTTACGTCGGAGCCGACGCGCACGCAGGCCACAGCGCCAATTGTCGAAGCAGCACCGGGGGGTACCATCGAGGCGGCTGCCGCATCGCCATTGCCTGGGCCGCAAGTGTCTGCGGCGGAATCGACCGCTTCGGCGAGCACGGTCCCCGCTCCGGTACCAGTGGCAGGTGCGCCGATTGCGAAAACCGTCTCGGAGCCTCCGGCTATCCCGTCATCGGCGCAAACCGGCGTCACAACCCACGCCACGGTACCTGCCACGCCAATCGTTCCAACTGACACATTTACGCAACCGGCCCCATTATCCGTCGCGCCAGAAGCAGCTGCCGCCCACGCACCGCCTCCACCAGCGTCCATGCCGCCGCCTCCATCATCGACTCCGCTACCGCCCGCGCCGCGGGTTGCAGTCCCGCCGTCCCAACCAGCGCCACCGCCGCCACAGGTCGTCTTGCTAAAGCCCCAGCCGCAAGCTGCGCCTCCCGTACCGGTTGGTGGCAGGCGCGTAATTCCTTCCATGGTTCGACCAGCGCCCCCTCCGCCGGATTCGGCATCGACAGTTACAGCGACGGTGGTCATTCAAAACGCGTCGGCGCCAGCTGCCATTCCGCCTGCCGCGGTCGTGTCGGCAGCAGAAACCGCTGCAGCCGCCGCCGCGGCTTCGCCCGTGTCAGCGGCCGCGGATGCGCGTTGCAAGGCAGTAGCCGGGCAGCGCAAAAGCGATGCCGCGGTGAACGGCTATGACGATGGCATGCAGCAGCAGATTTTCGACGGCACATACAAGAACTGCATGGACTGGGCTGCACGCCATCCATAGTCGACGGGGGTTCAGTGCAGACCGGCACAGAACCGCTGGATACGACGGCACGCCTCTTCCAGAGTACCTAGCGACGCGGCATATGAAATCCGGAAGAAGGGCGACAACCCAAATGCAGCGCCCTGCACCACCGCCACGCCTTCCTGCTCCAGAAGCTCGCGCACGAAATCTTCGTCAGTGGCGATCTGTTTTCCGCTTGGCGTGGATTTCCCAAGTAATCTGCGGATGGAGGGATACACATAAAACGCACCTTGCGGCTTCGTACACTCCAGCCCTTGCGCCTGGTTTAACATAGAGACGACAAGATCACGCCGCTCTTCGAAGGCTTGCTGGAATTCCGGGATGAAATTCTGCGGGCCCGCGAGCGCCTCGACCGCCGCCCATTGTGAGACCGACGCCGCATTGCTGACAATTTGCGACTGCAGCTTTGCCATCTGTGCAATGAGTGGCTCGGGTCCGCCGCAATAGCCGATGCGCCATCCCGTCATGGCGTACGCCTTGGAGACACCGTTCATCGTCAGGATGCGGGGGCGAAGGCGCGGCTCGGCTTCTGCGAAGGAATGGAAAGCGATGCCGTCGTAGACGAGATGCTCGTACATATCATCGGTCAGCACCCACACATGCGGATGCTGCAGTAGAACCTCGCTTAAGCCGCGCAGCTCCTCCGGCGTGTAGCAGGCGCCCGACGGGTTGCCGGGCTGATTGAAAATCAGCCATTTCGTTCGCGGCGTGATCGCGCGTTTGAGTGCTTCCGGGGTCAGACGAAAGGCTTGCTCTTGCGCAGTTTCTACAATCACCGGCTTGCCGCCCCCCAGCAGCACAATGTCGGGATAGCTGACCCAATAGGGCGCCGGCACAATCACTTCGTCGCCCGGGTTCAGCGTGGCGATCAGTGCGGTGTAGATGACCGCCTTGCCGCCGGGCGCGACAAAAGTCTCGGCTGGCGAGAAGTCCAGATTATTCTCTCGCCTGAACTTGGTGCAGATCGCCTCGCGCAGCTGGCGGATGCCTTCAACGGCGGTGTATTTTGTTTCGCCGCGCCGGATGGCGGCAATGGCAGCTTCCTTGATGCTCTCCGGCGTATCGAAATCCGGCTCACCCGCGCCGAGGCCGATAACATCGCAGCCAGACGCCTTCATGTCCTGCGCCTGCTGCGTTACCGCGATGGTAGGCGACGGCTGAATGCGCGCCAGCGCGTGACTCACAAAGCCGCGGGGCAGAGGCTGGGCTGGAAATGCCATCGCCCGATCAGGAAGCAATTTGCTCCCTCTGGCAAGCCGTCATCCAAGCGCTACTAGCCAAAGCGACGGGATGATTTCATTTCAGTGCTTCTCCGAGACAGGTGATGGAGAACACCGCGAACAACACGGCAGCAGGATCGGCGCGACAAAACTCCAAGAGATGAAAGTTTCCTCTCACCGGGATTTGAACCAGAACGGGTTGGCGCGCGGCAGAGAGACTTGAAAACCCCCGCTTTCCAAGGCCGACGCCACCGCGCAGTCACGGGGCGGTGAATGGCAAATCAGTGCAAGGCAATCGGAACCGGTGTAAGATTCAGAGGCCTCGGAGAGGGTAAGTGTCATGAAGTACTCTGGCATCTGCGGTTTGTTGGTCGTCACGGTGCTGGCAAGTGGCAGCGCGAATGCAGCCGTGACCGTGATCGGAAACGGTCTCGGCGCCAACTGCTACCAAATGGCTGAATTTGGGGGCGACCCGGCCCGAGGAATTCAGATTTGCACGCTGGCCATCGAGCAAGAGTCGCTCAGCGTTTCTGACCGCGCCGCGACATATATCAATCGTGGAATTCTCCGCTCCCGCGGGGGTAACGCGGACGGCGCGCTCAAGGATTACAACTTGGGTCTAGGGATGGATGGGAACCACGGCGAAGGTTATGTCGACCGTGGCGCCACATACATCGCACTTCAGCGATATCCCGAAGCGATGGCCGACATCGATCGCGGCATTGCGCTCGGCGCTAACAAATTGCAGATCGCCTATTATGATCGCGCCATCGTTCACGAAGCCATCGGCGATGTGCGGGCGGCATATCTCGATTACAAAAAAGCGGTCGAGCTCGCTCCTGATTTTGCTCTCGCTTCCGAGCAGCTGCACCGATTCAAGGTAATTCGCAAGGAGAGCACGTCTCCGTAGATAGGTCTCGCACTCTTACGGAAGTTTCAGTCGCGAGTTGCTTGTCGCTCTATCGATCACGACATCCCGATACAATTTCTCCCCCGCCATGGCCTTCCGGCACGTCCTGCGGCGCCCCATCCTTGCACCGGAGCGGGCTCGTTCGGGAAGTTCATGGCTTTAATGGTTCAGTCCACCCTCAGAGCAAGTCGCGGGCCTGAAGTCCGCTCCACCTCGGCGGGCGATCTGCGCAAAAGAACTGTGCGGATCGCCCGGCTGTTGCGTGCACGATGGCTCGTCGCCATCGTAATTCTGCTGCTGGTGGGAGCCGCCGCTTACTGGCTTCAGGCGCCCAGCCAAAGCGCATCCGCGTACACGACGGCGATAGTGGCGAGAGGAAATATCGAAGACAGCGTCACCACGCTCGGCAACCTGCAGCCGCGTGACTATGTGGATGTCGGCGCGCAGGCGACCGGGCAACTGAAAAAACTATACGTCGATGTCGGCGACATCGTGAAGCAGGCTCAGCTGCTGGCGGAAATCGACCCGCAGGTCGCGAAGGCGAAGGTTCAGCAGGATGAGGGCAATCTCGCCAACTTGAAAGCGCAGCTCTCCGATCGCGTGGCCCAACTGTCTCTCGCCAAGGCAAATCTTTCGCGCCAGCGGGGATTGAAAGCGGCGGATGCCACGAGCAAAGCCGACTACGACAGTTCTGTTCAGGCAGCGGGCTCGGCGGCTGCGGAGGTCAACGCATTGAAGGGCCAGATCGCTGCCGCCCAATCACAGCTCGACGGTGACCGGGTGACGCTCGGCTACGCAAAAATCTACGCTCCAATGTCCGGGACGGTTGCTTCTGTTTCCATCAAGCGGGGACAGACCATCAATTCCGTGCAGCAGGCGCCAACTATCCTGCGCATCGCGGATCTGAAAACGATGACGGTCTGGACCCAGGTGTCCGAAGCTGACGTACCGAAGCTGAAGGTCGGCATGCCGGCCTATTTCACCACCCTCGGCAATCCCGACAAGCGCTGGTACGGGAAGTTGCAACAGATTCAACCCACGCCGACGATCACCAACAACGTCGTGCTGTACACCGCTACCTTCGATGTCGCCAATCCCACAAGCGAACTGATGACGCAGATGACGGCACAAGTGTTCTTCGTCACCGCAGCTGCGCACAATGTCGTGACCGTGCCTGTATCGGCGCTCCACAAAGGGCGCGGTCACGCGGGCGGCCGAGCCGGCTCGTGGTCCCCGAAACTCGAGCCCGGTTCGGCCGCTCTTTCTTTTCACGCAGCTCCCGGATCTGACACGCAGTCGTCCGCCATTCCTGTCGCCATGAAGAGGCCCGTGGCAAAGCGCTACTTCGCTACCGTGGTACAGCCGGACGCCTCATTGCGACGCCGCCCCGCAATAGTCGGCGTCATGAGCCGCATTACTGCACAGGTACTGGCGGGCCTAAGTCCCGGGGACAAAGTGGTTGTCGGCGTCCATTCCGGCAACAAGCCCGCAGCACGGAACACTTCCGGCAGGAACGGTCGCAACGGCTTTGGCGGAGGGCCGCGACTCGGCGGCTACCGATGAACCAAAGTCCCGGCCGTTTTACCGCGGCGGGTCACGCCCCGCCGCTCCTGTCGCTACGCGACGTGACGAAGACATTCGTGACTGGCGGCGACATCGAAGTTCACGCACTGCGCGGCATTTCGCTGGACATCTATCCCGGCGAGTTTGTCGCGATTATGGGTCAATCCGGCTCCGGCAAGACCACCCTAATGAACCTCCTCGGCTGCCTCGATAAGCCAACCGCGGGCAGCTATCTGTTCGCGGGCCGGACTGTGGCCGACCTGAATCGCGATGAGCTTGCGTGGCTACGGCGCGAAGGCTTCGGGTTCGTGTTCCAGAGTTACAATTTGATCGGCACAGCGACCGCCATCGAAAACGTGGAGATTCCAGCAGTCTATGCCGGGACCTCACCCGCGGCGCGCCATGATCGCGCAGCCTCGCTTCTCGCATCCCTCGGACTCACAGACCGGGGTACGCACCGGCCCAACCAATTGTCCGGCGGACAACAGCAACGCGTGTCGATTGCCCGCGCGCTGATGAACGGAGGCCAAGTCATTCTTGCCGATGAGCCGACCGGCGCTCTGGATTCGAAAAGCGGCGAAGAAGTCATGGCGTTGCTGAAGGACCTGGCCGCGCGCGGACACACGGTTATCATCATTACCCACGACCGCAATGTTGCCGCGCACGCCCGACGCATTATCGAAATTCACGATGGGCTGATCGTCTCCGATTCAGGTCCCGATCCCACCATCTCAACGGACATTCCGGCTCTCAAAAGCAATGAGGTTGCCAGCCAGAGCTTTTCGTGGGGCAGCTTGCAGGAAGCCATGCGCATGGCCGTCCGCGCGTTGCGCGCAAACGTGTTTCGCACAGTACTCACCTTGCTCGGGATCATCATCGGGGTGGGCTCTGTCGTTTCCATGATGGGGATTGGCGAAGGCGCCAAGCAGGCTGTCATTCAGCAGATCGGCTCGATGGGGACAAATTTGCTGCTGATCCGGCCCGGCGGCCGCAACATGCGCGGCTACAACGGCCCTGTCGCGACACTGACGCCGGAAGATGCGAACGCCATCGCAGCGCTGCCCGATGTGTCTTCTGCCGTGCCGGAGATCACGGGGGGCGCGACGGCGCGCCTCGGAGATGTTGACTACCAAACGCAAATCGACGCTACCACGCCGGCGTACGCGACAGTGCGAAGCTGGCCCGTCGGTAGCGGGCTCTTCTTCAGCGACTTGGATTCCAGAAGTTATGCTGCCGTCGCAGTTCTTGGCCAAACCGTGGTGGACAACCTGCTCCCCGAAGGCGGCGATCCTGTCGGCAAGTACGTGCTGATCAACAACGTGCCTTTCCAGGTGATCGGGGTCATGAGCGTCAAGGGCGCCAACGCCGCCGGCATGGACTCCGACGATGTTATCTTCATCCCGCTATCCACGGGCATGCTGCGCATCTTCGGCCAGCACTACGTCCGCTCCGTAACAGTGGCGGTAAAGGATGTAAGCCAAATCGATCAAATTCAGGATCGCGTGACGGCGATGCTCACAGCCAGGCACAATAACAATCAGGACTTCTTCGTCCGCAACATGGCGGAGGTCCTGGAAACCGCCACTACCGCCCAGAATACGCTCACCATCCTGCTGGCCTCGGTCGCTGCTATTTCGCTCCTCGTCGGCGGCATAGGTGTCATGAACATCATGCTGGTCAGCGTCACAGAGCGGACCCGCGAGATCGGCATCCGCATGGCGACCGGCGCCCGGACCCGCGATATCCTGCAGCAATTCCTGACGGAAGCCGTCGTTGTGTCTGCGCTAGGGGCATCATCGGGGTCTTGGCTGGGCTCGGCGCGGCGGCCCTCATTGGAAGTCTGGGGACGCCCGTGGCCTACACCCTTGCACCGGTCGCAATCGCCTTTACATGTGCTGTGGCGACGGGGCTTGTGTTCGGCTTTGCACCGGCTATGAAAGCGGCCCGCCTCGATCCCGTTGTCGCGCTGGCCAGCGAGTAGTTAACGCGAGTCCTCGATGAAAATCCTGCTGCGAAGTGCTTCGGTCATGGCGCTTGCCCTTGGGGCGGCCGGATGCGAGACGCCAGTTCCACAGGTGCTTGCACCCCAGCACGTCCCTTCGAACTTCACGGCTCCCACGGCCCGCGGCGCGCCGGTGTGGCCTTCGGCTGGCTGGTGGGCAGGTTTCGGCAGCCCCGAAATGACCGGGCTCGTCACGACGGCCCAGACGAGCAACCTCGACCTCGCGGCCGCGACGGCGCGCGTGTTGCAGGCCGAAGCGCAGTCCGAGATTTCCGGATCGGCACTCTTTCCAAGCCTCAGTCTCCAAGGATCGGCGCAGCGGGCGCGCAATGGACAGGGAGCGCTTCTTACCGATGTGAACGGCGTCCCCGTCGGGACACGGCCGATCACAACGAACTCTTTCGGCCTATCCCTCAATGCTTCTTATGAACTCGATCTGTGGGGCAAGGCACGGGCCAATCTGCGCGCCGCCGACCAGTTGGTGCTTGCATCGAACTATTCACAACAGGTCGTGGCACTCACAGTCACGACAGACGTGGCGACGACCTATCTTGACGTTCTTGCCCTGCGGGAGCGGTTGGCGATTGCCGACGAGAACGTGAACGCCGCAAAGCGGGTTTTGGCGATTGTCCAGGCAAAGGTGACGAACGGCGTCTCTTCGCGTCTGGACCTCGCGCAGCAGCAAGCGGCCCTTGCCGGGCTCGAGTCTGCCATCCCGGCCGTCGAAGAACAGGAGCGCGAGGCCCGCTACGCTTTGGCCATCCTGCTAGGGCGGTTGCCCGAAGGATTCAATGTCGCCGGAAAGAACCTCGATGGCATCCAATCGCCACAGGTTGCCCCCGGGCTTCCTTCCGAGCTGCTGCGCCGCCGACCTGACGTGGCTCAGGCGGAAGCGAACCTGGCGAGCGCACATGCCAATGTGGATGCCGCCCGCGCGGCCTTTTTCCCGCAGATCGGCCTGTCGGGTTCTGGCGGCTTCGTAAGCTCGGCCCTCAGCATGGCGTTCAGCAACTCCGCCTTCGGCTGGAGTATCGCCGCGAGCCTGTTGCAGACCGTTTTCGACGGCGGTCTTCTGGAGGGCCAGCTGGACCTGAGCAAGGCGCAGCAGGAGGAGCTCGTTGCGACCTATCGAAGCTCGGTGCTGAACGCGTTTTCGGATGTGGAAACAACATTGGGGCAGGTTTCCAGTCTCGCGGACCAGGAGCGGCTGAAGACCGATCAGGTGAATGCCGCCGCGGAAGCATTCCGCATCTCCGAACTGCAGTACCGCGAGGGCGTCACGGACCTACTCAATGTGTTGACGGCGCAGCAGACACTTTTCGTGGCGCAGGATCAGCTGGTACAGATCAAGCTCGCGCGACTTCAGGCAACGGTCGGGCTTTACAAAGCACTCGGCGGCGGCTGGGGGGAGGCCCCTGATACCGCCACGCAGGCGATTCCAGCACAAGCGACGCCCGTCAGTGCCGGCCCAGCGGCCAGCCCGCCGCCGCCACCGAAAGCCGTTCCCTCAACCCCGCAGCCGACCGCCATTCCCGGTTCTGAACCAACCACGCCACCTCCGCCGCGGCGCTGATTGTCGAGCGGCGGGCGCACAACGAGCACCCGCCGCAGCGGGAGGCGTTGGGTACGGCTTCAGGAACGGACGGGCGCACTCGCTTTTGTGGAATCCGATGGCGCGGAGTTGTCTGGGGTGAGTCCGCGATGCTTCAGCATCGGACCGACATCGGGCTCCTTGCCGTAAAACCGCTTGAACATCACGTCATAATCTTCGGTATGGCCTTTCGAGAGGATCATGTCGCGGAAGCGCTGGCCGTTTTCGCGCGTAAGCCCGCCATTGTTCTCGAACCAGGCATAAGCGTCATCGTCCAGCATCACCGTCCACTGGTAGGCGTAGTAGCCGGCGGCATAGCCGTTGGCCCAGATGTGCAAGAAGTAGCTCGAGCGATAGCGCGGCGGCACATTCGGGAAATCCGTGTGCGTGTTCTTCAGCGCCTGCGTCTCGAACTTATCGACGTCTTGCTTGGGCGCGCTCGCCGGCAGCGAATGCCACTGCAGGTCGAGCTGCGAAGCGGCCAGCAGTTCGCCGAGTTCGTAACCCTGATTCCAGGTCTGCGACTTCTTGATCTTGTCGACCAGCGCCTGCGGGATCGTTTTGCCCGTTTTGTAGTGCACAGCGAAGTGCTTCAGCACGTCGGGATAAAGCGCCCAGTGCTCGTTGAATTGCGAAGGAAATTCCACCCAGTCGCGCGCTGTGTTGGCGCCCGAAAGCGTCGGGTACTTCGTGTTCGCGAAGAGGCCGTGCAGAGCATGGCCGAATTCGTGGAACATGGTGGTGACGTCATCGAAGGAGAGCAGCGCCGGCTGGCCGGGCGCGGGCTTGGTAAAGTTCGCCACGTTGTAGATCACCGGGCGCTGGTTCAGCAGTGTCGACTGGCCGACGAAATTGCTCATCCAGGCGCCGCCCTGTTTGCTGTCGCGCTTGAAGTAATCGAAATACATAAGGCCCAAGGTTGAGCCGTCCTTGTCGGTCACCTCGAACACGCGCACATCCGGCTGATAGACCGGAAGGTCGTGACGCTCCTTGAAGGTGATGCCGTAGAGCTTGCCCGCGGCGTAGAACACGCCGTCATGCAGCACCTTGTTGAGCTCGAAATAGGGCTTCAGCTGATTCTGATCGAGATCGTATTTTGCTTTGCGAACCTTTTCGGAATACATCTCCCAGTCCCAAGGCTTCAGCTGGAAATGCTGCCCGTCGGCGTTGATCGCCCCTTGGATCTGCTTGGCTTCATCGGCCGCTTTGGCGCGTGTTGCCGAGGTTAGCTGCGCGATGAACTTCTGCACGGCCTCCGGCGTCTTCGCCATCTGATCATAAAGAACATAGGCGGCGTAGTTGGGATAACCCAGCAGCTTCGCCTTCTCGGCACGAATCTGCGCCAGCCGCTCGATCGTCGCGCGCGTGTCGGTGGCGTCGCTCTTTTCCGTGCGCGTCCAGGAATGCTCGAACAACTTCTGGCGAAGGTCGCGATTCTTCAGTGACACGAGCAGCGGCTGCTGCGTGGTATTCTGCAGCGGGATCACCCATTTGCCGGGCACTTTCCGTGCCTTGGCGGCGTCGGCGGCGGCGGCGATCTCCTGATCGCTCAAGCCAGCAAGATCAGCCTTGTTGTCTATCACCAGCGCGCCCGCCTTGGTGCCGGCCAGCAGTTTTTGCTGGAACGACGTCGAAAGCGTCGCGTCTTCCTTGTTGATCTCCCTGAGCCGCGCCTTGTCCTTGTCCGAGAGATTGGCGCCGGCATGAATGAACTGGTTGTAGTAGACCTTCAGCAGCTGCTTCGATTCGGGATCGAGCTTCAGGTTGTCGCGCTGATCGTAAACCGCCTTTACGCGGGCAAAGAGCTTCGGATTGAGGAAGATCGCATCCTGGTGCGCGGCGAGCTTTGGCGCCACGGCCGTCTGGACCTTGTCGAGCGTGGGATTGGTGTCAGCGCCGACAATATTGAAGAACGTGGCCGTCGCGCGGTTGAGCATCTGGCCAGACTTCTCCATCTCGACGATGGTGTTCTCGAAGTTTGGCGGCGCGGCGTTGTTGGCGATCTTGTCGATCTCGGCAAGCTGCTCCTTCATGCCCTCTTCGATGCCCGGCTGGTAATCCGTATCCTTGATCTTGTCGAAGGGCGGCGCCTGCAGCGGCAGCGTGCTGGGATGCGCGAACGGGTTCGCACTGGCCGGCGCGGTCGGCGCAGGCGAAGCGCTGGCGCAGAGGGCCAATGCGAGCGCGGCAGTCGCGCCGAGCAGAACAGTGCGGTGTGCAGACATGAGAGCTCCTGTGGGAAGGCGAACCTTCGCTGGCCGAACGGAAGGGGCAGAGTTCCATCA
>JBJMVL010000030.1:0-11598 GCA_045810735.1 Alphaproteobacteria bacterium | reverse complement strand
AGAACTTCCAAATCCGCTACCGCCGTGATGGCTGACCCTTACAAGTCCTCTTACATATACGTAGAGCGCCACCGCCGAAATCACGAACCATTCAACTCCCAACCACAGATTCGGCTGATCGGCTAGAAGCCCAAGGGCGCAAATCATGAAAACTGCGGTATATCCAACGAGCGTTGCTATTGCCCGATTCTTGTGGGTTCCGTCCTGAATAATGATCTTCAGATTGATCGACATGGCGACGAACACGAGACCTGCTAATGCCGCCGCCCCGCCGCCAACCATCAGGAAGAAATCGTGCCAAGCATCAATCACGTGCCGCTTCCCAATCTTCCAGTACCTTCACCATATCAGACATTTCCCAAAGCTTGGGAGTGACGCCCGCTGCCATCGCATTAAATGGACAAGAACTGAGTGACGCGCTCAGAGCTATCAGTGGCTTGATCCAGGCCGCGCCGGGATCCAAGCTGGCGCCAGCAAACTAAGGTAGACGGATGGCCGAGAGATTGAGCAACAAAGACCAGGCGGCGAAGCGAGCTGAGCAAGCAAAGATCATTGGCAAGGTAATTATGTGTGTGGCCTTTCCGACATTTCTAATCTCGTGTGCCCAGAATCCTGATGTGACGCGTCTCCACGGTAAATTGTCGCGACTTCGCGTACTGCTGGAGCACCCCACCACGCCGATGGAAGAGCTGCGGCGCAACGCCCAAGCAGCACGGCTTGACTTTCAATCGCACAAACAGAGTTTTTCAGGGCAAGCGCAGGAGGCGTGTGACAAGGCGCTTTTCAGTACAGAGATCCTAGCATCTTTCAATGGCATGAGAGGCAGCGACCCGCCCGGACGACATTGCGCTGAGCTGTCGAAGGCCGGGGCTTATGATTCTGAATCGGCATGCCATAAGGAAATGGACGCCTACAAGGAGCCTTCGAATTATTCGGGTGAGACACTAACCGCTATAAACCAGCTAGACCGGGCGGTCTTGCACCTTGCACTCGTAAGACTCGAGCGTGCTACCCAAGAGCGAATGCGAAACGCCGAAGCGCTCACCGCCAAATGAGCAGGCCGAAGCGGCCGTAAGCAAATGCAGAGCGCTGGGTGGATGCTTATCGCGTTCGGGATAATCCTCGCTCTTCGCGAAACATACAGAACATCGCGCTTCGCTCACCGCACCCTGTTAGGGTCCTATTTTCCGCGCTTAACCCGGTATAGCTCTTTTCGTAGGTCTGTCAGGGTTTTCGCGAAAGCTTTGAGCAACTCCTCTGCCGCTGTGACGCTTTGCTGATCCTTCGCCAACTCAAGCAGCAGCGTTCGCTGCCGCACGACAATAGATTCTCCCTCGCGGACGAGGCGCTCAGCCGCGCCCAACTCCGTCTCACCTTTGGTCTTGGCCATTGCCGCTCCTCCGGACAGGCTCTTAGCAACCCGTCCGGCCGTAAGGTCAGGGGATGATCAAACGCCCTGACTCTCGCACTCGCTTTACCGTCGTGCATTAACCTGGGACATAATGGTTTGGCGAGCCGTCAATATCTCTGGCGAGAGCGACGCACGGTGAAACCCCGCGGTACCGGAGGAACGTCACCGCCTGAATTAGGTGCCTTCCACCCCTTATGGGGTATGATGGCGTATGGGCCGCAGTGGGGAGAAGGCAATTGTTTGGGGAGCAATAGCGGTGATCGGCATCTTCATTCTGTTTATAGTCGGCCTGATTGTTACTCATTCAGTACCGTAGTGGTGGACTCTGCCGTCCAGCCTCGAAAACCCGGTCGTGTTCGTCATAGGATACATCAGAGGGGCCGGCCTATGGTCGTACGCCGTGTACCGCGCCGCCCTGGCTTACCCATGAAGCGCTGATGAGCCGCACGGAGCGCATCGCGTTCTGCGCGCGGTCGGTCAGGATCGGCCCAGTTACACACCCAGCGGATGTACTCTTTCCACAAGCCTGCGCCGCGCTCGACCCTCTTGGTCCATGTTTCCACGCGGTCGCGCGGCGGCATCCCGGGCTCCCAACCCCGCGGCGTCAGATGATATTCCATCAGGCTCCCTTGCGCTGACTCCGTCTAAGCCATCTCCCCGCGCAATACGGCGAAAACGGAGCCCCGACGCCTTGGTTCCGTATTTCGGCCGCCGAATTCGATGATGCAACGGCAACGCGCAGTAGCTCGTTATGCCATCCGCAAAAAAGCAGGGAGTGTTTTCGGTATTGTCTGTTGAGCCGTTGCCGGCGAAGCCATCGCGCTACGTCATCATCGCACAACTGAGGTTGACTTCGACGCAGGTTTTTGCGGAGGCCATATCCAGGCTCGGCACCGTTTGCGCCGTTGCTGAGAGCGCGTGGATTTTGGCATCGACCTATACGCTTGCCACCATCCACAATCTTCTGGTTCAATCTCTGCGCCCAGCAGACCGGCTCTTCATCGTTGACATTGCGCGCGATAAGGCGAGTTGGACCAGTTACGGGCCTTCCGAAGAAGCGCGGATTCGTCAGATGTGGGCGATCTGAAGAGAGAAAAAGGTCCGCCGCCGAGGCGAGCCCCCACGGCCCCTTCATGCCGCGCCCGGTCTTGGTCACCCGGGCTAACCGATGCAGATAGTTGTTGCTGTTTACGCGTGACTGGGCCCCCCGACGCTGCATCCGCTTCATGGACTTGCGCCAGCTAGCAGTGAATAGAAGTTAGGCTAGGCACGGGAGAGTTGAAGGACCTTCCGCTCAGTCTTTCCTTCCAAGGCATCCGCCAATCGCTGCGAAATCCGATCAGCAGCAGCGATGAGAGCGGTATCCGGTGCGTTTGCGTAACGGCTGGTAATCCCGCGTCCGCTATGGCCGAGGAGGGGAGCGATGATCAACTCAGAATATCCCATTTCCGCAGCAGCACTTGCGAACCAATGGCGCAGACCATGCACGCTGACACCTTCGATCTCCGCCGCCTTTGCAATCCGACCCCATGCTTTCGGCAAGCCAACAAAATGGCCGTGCTCTCCCGACCCGGGAAACACGTAAGCGTCAGCCTTGCAAGACTTGGGCTTGAAACTGGCCAGGATATCGAGCGCTGCCCTGCCGACGGGCCGAATCTGCGGTCCCGTTTTCGTATCATCGAAGCGCAGGCAGTGAGCGCCAGCGTCCACCATCCGCCAGCGCAACGTCAGCATCTCCATCCGCCGGCAGCCCGTTAGGAGGAGGAGGCGAGTGGACCTGATGGCGTTTTTCGATTCCAGCTCCTCCCGTTTTCGAAGTGCCGAGCCAACCTTTTCGACAGCTTTGAACGAGAAGGGCGGTTTGACTGGGTTGCGCTTCGGACGTTCGATCCCAAATGCAGGATTGCGAACAAGCATGCCGTCACGTACCGCCCGTTGAAGAACAGTCCCGAGCAGATCCAACGCACGGCAGGCGGCACCTGGACCACCAGTGATCCTTCCGCCCTTGGGCGTCTTGCCCGCCTTGTCCGGTGAAACCTTCTTTGCGGTCTTGCCTTCGATCACGTCCCGGAAGAACCGCTCGATATCCGTGCTTCGCAGATCGCGCACCGTCTTACGTCCGAGCAGCGGCACGATGTGACCTTTGATGCGGGACCGGTCATTTTCCAAGGTGCTGGGCTTTACTCGCACCCGCGCTGCCGTGAGGTACTGTTCGCACAGCTCGGAAACCGTGACGGCCTGCCGCTCCTCATCGCGTTCCTGCGCAGGGTCTTTGCCCCGGTCCACCGCTGCGAGCTTTGCGCGCGCCTCTTTCCTCGCTTCATCCGGTGTAAGGCGCCCGACCTGACCCAATGTCAGTCTCCGGGAACTACCCCGACGGTTTCGGTACTGAATCACCCACGACGCGGCTCCTGAAGGCTTCAGGCGCATGCCGAAGCCCGGAAGCTCGTCATCCCAGTGAAGCGCATCTGTCGCGCTGTGGGCCGCTCTGAGCGCGTCTACAGCCCTCTTTGTAAGCTTCGGCATCCCTATCACCTCCGCGCTCAAAGCCCTCGGGTAAGCACCGGGTAAGCAGCCGAACGAAATCTCCCCGAATGCCGCCCAATCCAGAAGCCGTTACAAACCAGAGGAAAGTGGCCGGTTCTGGCACTCAGCCAATCTAGGAGAATGTCAGCGAATGAGGCAAGATAAATCGGAACTATCGTTTACACCGATGGGGTCGGCGGTTCGAACCCGTCACCGCCCACCAGTCGCCCTAAACTGATTGCAGGATAGCGGTCGCTTAAGACTAAGCTGCCTCGGCGTGGCGAAGCAAAGCCATTAGTCCACGATATGGTACACGGGCGCCTTTTCCATCTCCCATGCGCCGGTGTTGTGGTCGTAGTGGGAGAGGGTGAAGCAGTGCCAATCGGCGTCGTCCAGTTTCGGATGATCGGCGCGGTAGTAGTAACCGGGCCAGCGCGTTTCGGTGCGGTAGAGCGTGTGCCGCGTCACCGCCTCCGAGGCCAGCACGCGGTGCTCGAGCTCCCAGGCGCGCTGGAGCTGGTGCAAATCCTCTGCGCCGATTTGCGCAAGATCTTCCTTCAGCATCTGCAGCAACTCAAGGCCGCGGGTGAGCAGCGGTTCGTTGGTGGTGTAATTGGCACTGATGCCGCCGACATACTCGTCCATCAATTTTTCCAGCCGCTGCAATCCGTGGATCGGCAACAGATAGCTGGGCGAAACCGTGCCCGCGACAATCTCGTTGCGGTACACCGCGTAGTGCTCCATGGGTTGGAACACCGTTTTCTTCAGCGCGTCGCATTCCTTCTCGCTGGCTTGCGGCTGGTCGCGCAAGTTCAGCACGTAGTTCACCGCGGCCTTGCCGGCAATGCGTCCTTCCGTGAAGGAGCCGGAAGAGAATTTGTGCGCCGTTCCGCCAATGGTGTCGCCCGCACCGAACAGGCCCTCCACGGTCATCATGCGGTTGTAGCCCCATTGATATTCGGCGGGCGCGTAATCGGACGGACCGCTCGCCCAGGCGCCGGAGCAGGTTGCGTGCGAACCCATCACGTAGGGCTCCGACGTGGTGAGCTCCGGGTTGGTGTGCTTGGGATCGATATTCTGCGAGGCCCACACCACCGCCTGACCGATGGTCATGCCGAGGAAGTTCTCCCAACCGACCGTTTCCTTGTGCGGGTCCTGGAACGCTTCCTTTGTCACCATGCGAATAGGACCGCGGCCCGCCTTTGTCTCCTCTAGAAAGGCGTGGTTGCGCAGACAGGTGGGCACGGGATGGTGATCCACATACTCGCCGATGGTCTCGCGCAGCTTGTCGAACCAGCGGGTCTCGTATTCTTCACCGTAAGCATTCTGCGTGTAGGTCTTCAGATGCAGGAAGTAGGCGCCGACCGGACCGTAGCCATCCTTGAAGCGAGTCAGCACGATACGGTTTTCCATCTGCATCATCTTGGCGCCGGCGAGAATCGGCAGGGCATAAGCCGAGGCGCTGCTCCACGGCGCATACCAGGTGCGGCCCATGCCTTCGCCGACGGCGCGCGGCTTGAAGATGTGCGAGGCACCACCGGCGCACACAATCACCGCCTTGGCGCGGAAGACGTAGAAATCGCCGGTGCGCACATTGAAGCCGACAGCGCCGGCCACACGGTTCGCATCGACGGCATCCGTCAGCAGATGCGTGATCATGATGCGGTTGTAAATTTTGGTCGCCGCCTTGCCCGCGGCCTCCGCGACGATCGGCTTATAGCTCTCGCCGTGGATCATGATCTGCCATTTGCCCTCGAGCTGATACCGCCCGGTGGCGGGATCGCGCATGATCGGCAGGCCCCACTCCTCGAATTTGTGCACAGTTGAATCGACATGGCGGGCGATATCGTAGCCAAGGTCTTCGCGCACCAGCCCCATGAGATCATTGCGCGCGTAGCGGACGTGATCTTCGGGCTGGTTCTCGGCCCACTGCATGCCCATGTAGCAGTTGATGGCGTAAAGCCCTTGGGCCACCGCGCCGCTGCGCTCGATATTGGCTTTCTCGACGCAGACGATATTGAGATCGCGGCCCCAGTAGCGGGATTCGTAGGTAGCGCCGCACCCAGCCATGCCACCGCCGATGACGAGAATATCGGAATCGACATGGATTGTTTTGTGGCGCGAGAACAAGGCCATCAGAGAACGCCCTGTTTCAGTTTGTCCCGCGTGAGCGCAGGCAATCGCGCGATGTTCAGTGCGTCCGGTTCGTGCGCCAGTTCCTGCGACTTCAGCGCCGCAGTCTCGGGCACCGCGTAATCAGAAGGTGACTTGATCGAGCCCCATGGCGTGGTGCGGATGGGTGAAACGAAATCCTTCACGCGGCCGTCGCGGAATTTTATCTTCCACGAGATCGTGCCCTTCTTCTCTTCGCGCAGCACGCGCACGCTGTGACCGAGCGGCGCGAAATCGGCGTAGCCGCGCACATCGATGGCGTTCTGCGGGCAGGCCTTTACGCAGGAGTAGCACTCCCAGCAGAAATTCGGCTCGATATTGTAGGCGCGGCGGTAGGTGGTATCGATGTGCATGATGTCCGACGGGCAGATGTCGACGCAGTGCCCGCACCCGTCGCAACTGGTCATGTAAACGAAAGTTGGCATGTCTGCCCCTATGTGTGGACTTGGAAATCAATAATGCCGCGGCAACTCGCGTGCGCTGCCAAGTACCTCGGGCCTGTTTTCGGGCAATGGTAGATTCATGCGAGAGCCACGTGCCTCCTCGAAGCGCCGCTGAAATGCCGCTGCCGGTTTATAAAACATGTGCGAGAACTTCGACCACGGCACCGAGCCGAACAGAACCGTGGTGGCGATGAGATAAAGCCCGAGCGCCCAGATAGCGAGCGGACTGCTGGACCATTGAAGCCACGACCAAATAAGCGCCAAGGCCGCGCTCTTCAGTAGCCCGAGGATGAACAGATCCGCATGGAAGACGCGAAGCGGGGAATGCCCTTCCGCCGCAACATCCACCCGGATGAAAAACCAGAACCAGATCCCGCCGATCAGGATCAACAATGCGCCGACATGCCAAAGCAGCGATAGGATAGTGGGCGTTGCCACAGCGGGCGCCGAATACCAGAAAACCATGACGAACGTGGTGATCGCATAGACAATGAATCCGTACATCGCGAGCAGGTGCGCGATGCGGCGGCGTGAGTTGCAAAATTCGCCAGAGACCAGCGCCTCGGCTACCGTCTCACCGGCCAGCACCGCTTTCTCGCCTCCGCTCACCTCGCGTTGCGCCTGTGCGCGTGCCTTGCGCCGGTGCTGGAAGAAATACGCCGCGTTCTGCTTGTGCAGCATGTCGAACAACGTGCCACCCACCACGAACGCGATCATTAGGAGCAAATAGGCCTGCATAAGAGACGACGGTATCGATGAGGATAAGGTGGCAAACGGGTTTTCGCTGAACATTAAGAGCTCTGGCCCCCTCCGGTACGCGGTTGCGTCAGGCGAACAGCCCGAATTTTCAGTCAAAAAGGCTGGAAACACTCTCTTCGTTATTGATGCGCCGGATTGCTTCGCCGATCAGCGGCGCGATTGAGATGCGGCGAATCTTGCTGCTGCGGCGCATCTCCTCCGTGTCGCCGATAGAATCGGTGACCACCATCGACTTAAGCTTTGAATTCTGGATGCGTGCCACGGCTCCTCCGGATAGCACGCCGTGCGTCGCGTAGGCGCAGACGTCCTTGGCTCCCTTATCGATCAGAGCTTCTGCCGCGTTACAGATCGTACCCCCGGAATCAACGATGTCGTCCACCAGAATGCAGGAACGGCCCTTCACGTCGCCGATGATGTTCATCACTTCGGACTCTCCGGCGCGTTCGCGCCGCTTGTCGACAATTGCCAAATCGACACCGAGGCGTCTCGCCAATGCGCGCGCCCGGACCACACCGCCCACGTCCGGCGAGACAACCATGAGGTTATCGCCACCAAGATAATCGTGAATATCGCGCACCATTACCGGCATCGCATAGAGATTGTCGGTGGGAATATCGAAAAACCCCTGGATCTGACCCGCATGAAGATCAACGGTGAGCACACGATGCGCGCCTGCGCCGGTGATAAGATTCGCAACGAGCTTTGCGGAAATCGGCGTCCGAGGACCAACCTTTCGATCTTGCCGCGCGTAGCCGAAGTACGGAATCACGGCCGTGATACGCCGGGCCGAGGCGCGGCGTAGTGCGTCAGTGACAATCAGAAGCTCCATAAGGTTGTCGTTGGCAGGAAAGCTTGTCGACTGGATTACAAACATGTCCTCGCCGCGGACATTCTCCTGGATCTCGACAAATACCTCCATGTCGGCGAAGCGCCGCACCACCGCCTTGGTGAAAGCCACTTTGACGTAAGCCGCAATCTTATCGGCAAGCTCGCGGTTAGAGTTGCCGGCAAGCAGCTTCATGCCGCGGGCGCCGTTGGTCTCGGTCATGAGCCGCCCTTCGTGACGGTTTGGTGAACACCGACCCGCTTCTAGCAAGCAGCGTGGAATGGGTGAAGGGGCGGCCTTAGCGCGCCAACAGGATCGCCGAAAGCTGGCGGCCGTAGCCCTTCTCGCCGCGGTGGGATGCACGACGGAAGCTGAAGAACTCGTCCTCCCGCCCATAGGTGCAGGCAGGAATGGTTTCGACCCGAGTGATGCCCGCAACCGCAAGCCGGCCGACGACGTAGCCAGCAAGGTCGAAGCGGTGATGGCGGGGCTTATCACTGGGCACGAACCATCGGGCATTGTGTTCGCCCTGTGCCAGGAAGCGGGCCAGGAACTCGGGTCCAATTTCGTAATTGGTCTGATCGATACAGGGTCCTACGGCGGCCACGATTTTCGCTCGCTCGGCCCCGAGAGCTTCCATTGTCCCGATCGTGGCTTCCAGGATTCCCGCCAATGCGCCCTGCCATCCCGCATGAGCCGCGCCGATCACCTTCGCTTTTGCATCCGCCAGTAGAACCGGCGCGCAATCAGCGGTAAGAATGCCCAGCGCCAAGCCCGGGAGGTTCGTCGCCATGCCGTCCGCCCTTGGGCCCTCCCCAATCCCCCACGGTGTCATCACCGTTACGGTCTGCGCGCTATGAACCTGATATAATGTCACCAAGTCCGCCCGAGTGGCTCCTGCCAACGGCGCAAGGGCGCGACGTCGGTTCTCGACAACACGCTGCCGGTCGTCGCCCGATCCCGGGCCGCAATTCAATGAGCTGAATATCCCTTCGGACACGCCGCCGGAGCGGCCAAAAAAGCCATGGGCGATTTCTGGCGACGAAAGCGCATTCACTTGGAGGTGCAGCATCAGAATCCTGGCGGTAACGGCGCGCTGGGAGGAACTATCGCCAGGGCCTTAAACAATTGACCCATCTGCTCTGGCGATGTTAGCCGCTCCAGTCCAGCAGCGATGTTGCTCGCTTGGTGGGGATGCGAACGGGACAGTTGGTCGGCCCGGATATCAATTCCCAGCTTCTTCAGGAATGCACCCTGCGCAGTTGGCCCATAGGTCTTCGCACCGACGCGCATTGCCGAAGCGCTCAACGATGCGAAGTCGACATGTGCGGAGAGATCGGCTTCTCCAGGCGAGTCCAGCACACCGGCGAAAGAATGCTTGGCCACGGCTTGTAAGCTCTCCTTGAACCCCGCCGTCGCCTCGTAGCCATAGTCCACGATTAGGGCAGCGCCGCCTTGCTGCGCAATGATTGTGGCAACTTGTTCCACAAGACCTTCTCCCGTCCGGCAAATCTCATAAATATCGCCGAGCTCGGGTGTTGCGCGCTTCGCAGGAACCTCATGCGCCACGGCCACGGGCGAGAGCACAAATGCGAGTGCGTCCGTGCTGTCTATCCCCACCATGCGCTCACACCAGCCGCGGGCGGTGAACACATATTGTCGAATCGGCAGCGCGTCAAAAAATTCGTTGGCGAGCAGAAACAAGGGCCGGTCCGCCATCGAATCGTCGAATCGCTGCGTCCATCTGACCGCGACGGGCGCTGTCTTCAATTTCTCTGTTTGGGCTTCCCGCAACGTGGCGCTAGTTTCGATCAGCACCAGTTCGATACTTCGCAGGAACTTGGGATCAAGATTCGTCGCTCGCAAAACATCGGCCATGAATGTGCCGCGCCCTGGACCCAGCTCCACAAGGCGGGCGGGCGAGGGGCTGCCCTGATCTCGCCACGTCTGGACAATCCAGGCACCGAGCAGCTCGCCGAACATCTGGCTGATCTCTGGCGCTGTGATGAAGTCGCCAGCTGCCCCGATAGGCTGACGCGCGCTGTAGTAGCCATGTGCAGGGTGGTGCAGCGTGATAGCCATATACTGCGCGATAGAGAGGGGTCCTTGCATCTGAATAAGGCGCGCGATGTGCCGTGCAAGGGCGTTCATGTGGCCCCGTGGGCGCGAGGTCGCGATAGCGCGATCACATAGAGAATGACGCCTGCCGCCACCAGCGGAACGCAAAGGGCCATACCCATGGTGAACCAGCCGATGAAAGGCGCATCGGGCTCGCGGAAGAATTCGAGGAAGAATCGAAAGAAGCCATAGCCGGCAAAAAACGTAGCCGTAATCAGTCCTGGTCGCTCATGCCAGCGCAGGACACGAAAGCAGAACTGCAGGATCGCGAGCAGCACCACGCCTTCTAGAAAACACTCGTACAATTGACTCGGGTGCCGTGGAGCTTGATTGGGGTCCCGGGGGAAAACCATTGCCCATGCCACATTTGTTGGGCGGCCCCACAGTTCGCCGTTGACGAAATTCGCGATGCGCACCAGCGCAATGCCCAGCGGAGCAACGCTGGTCACCAGATCGCTGACGGACAAAAGATTGAGCTTGCGGCGCCGGCAGAAGAGCCAAATCGCGATTGCAAGACCGATGACGCCACCATGGAAGGACATGCCGCCTTCCCATACCGCAATGAGCTTGATGGGATTTGTCAGAAAAGCGAGCGGCAGCCCCCCGCAAAAGCCGGCCCCTGGGGATGAGCTACAGAGGATTGTGCCGTAAAAGAGGTCCCAACCCAGGCGGCCACCAATAATGATTCCCAATGTCGCCCATACGACAAGGTCGCCGATGTCGTCGGCCGTTGCAGGTGGCTTGCCGTTGAAAGGCGGCTTTCTCCAGAGCGAGGGATTTCGAAGCGCGCGCGCCAGTAACCACCATCCCACCAAGATTCCGACAATGTACGAAATCGCGTACCAGCGGATGGCGATTGGACCGAGGCGCAAGAGCACTGGGTCAATGTGGGGATAAGGTAGCAGCGCTTCGTACATAGCTGGGAACAACGCGGCTTCGCCGGAATTCTGTCAAGGCGGCAAGCTTGTCGCATGATCGCTGAACCGCCATATAACTATCCATGCAGACCGATAATCCACTTCTCGATGGGTTGGCCAAATTCTTTACTGACGCAGCAGGTGCCGCGAACAGCGTCCGCAACGAAATCGACACCTTTGTCCGGCAGCGACTGGAGAAGTTGGTTTCCGATATGGATTTCGTGCCGCGAGAGGAGTTCGAGGTGGTGAAGGCCATGGCCGCTATGGCGCGCAGTGAGAATGAGCGGCTTGCGGCGCGGATTGCTGAACTCGAAAAACAGGTAAACGCAAGGCCGTCCGCCGGAACGGCTCCGCTCTGAAAGCTGTGGGTTCCCGGACTCCCCCCGGCCGTCTTTGGTCGGGACTCTTGTAAGCCCACAAAATCTT
>JBJMVL010000029.1:0-90824 GCA_045810735.1 Alphaproteobacteria bacterium | reverse complement strand
CGTTTCGCAACCGGTGACGGCCAGCACGACAGAGCCCAACGAGACGAAGGCGGTCCATGGCTCGCGCGCGAACAGTGCGATCCCATAATGCGGACTGAGTGCTGCGAGGATCGCCGGTGCCCGGATAATTGAGAGGAGGCCCAACGATGCGATTGTCGCAAACCAGATCACCATCACGGGGCCGAACAGCACACCGACCTTTGCCGTCCCGCGCGATTGCAGAACAAACAGCGCGATCAGGATAGCGAGCGACAGCGGCATGACGACTGGCCCAAGAGCGGGGCTTTCGGCGCTCAAACCCTCCACCGCGCTCAGCACCGATATGGCGGGCGTCAGCATGCCATCGCCGATGAACAGCGCGAGCCCGAGAATGGCCACCGTGGTGATCGCCAGCTTGGATCGCCGGCTCAACCCCGGAGAGCGATGCGCGAGCGCCGACAGCGCCAGCACGCCGCCTTCACCGTCGTTGTCCGCCTGCATGATCAACACGACATATTTCAGTGTCACCACGATCATCAGCGACCAGAAGATCAGCGAAATGACGCCGAAGATGGCGGCCCCGGAGGGCAGGTGGCCTCCGGCGGCAAGCGCAGACTCGCGAACTGCGTAAAGCGGGCTGGTGCCGATATCGCCGTAAACCACACCAAGCGCGGCGAGCGTCAGCCCTGCTGTCCGGCGCGGCGAGCGGCGCGTACTGACGGGTGCAGACTTGCCGTCCGCAAGATCGGCATCACCTAACAAGGCGCCACGCGCGTTGCTGCTCACCTGCTCCACCTTGGTCAGTGCGGTTCAGATTGCGATCTGCGTTCCCAATTCAACGACACGGTTGGGCGGCAATTTGAAGAACTTCGCCGGCGACAGCGCGTTCGCCACCAGCAAAATATAGATCCGCGTCCGCCACCGGCTGAAGATCGAGCGCTCCGCCGGCACCAGCGTTTCGTGACCGATAAAGAATGTCGCGGTGTCCACGTCCACCGCGAGTCCGAAGCGGCGCGCTTCTTCCAGGGACTTGGGCACGTCCGGCGCTTCGAAAAAGCCCCGATGGATCGTCATCGTGAAGAAGCCTTTGCCATGCTTCTTCACTTCAATGCGCTTGGCTGCCGCAACGAAAGGCGTGTCCCTCACCGCCACATGGCAGATGATGACGCGCTCATGCAGCACCTTGTTGTGCTTGAGGTTGTGCAGCAGCGCACCGGGAACGGAATCGCCGCGCGGGGACAGGAACACAGCCGTTCCCGCGACTCGCACCGGCGTCTTGTCGGCGCGCGCGAGCAGCAGATCGAGCGGCATGGATTCGCTGCGGATTTTCTCAAGATGCGCACGACGCCCAATTCGCCAGGTCTCCATGACGAAAAACACGCCGGCGGCGATCAGCAGCGGCAGCCAGCCACCCTCGACGATCTTCAAGGTGTTCGCGCTGAAGAAAATGACGTCGATGCAGCCGAGCAGGCCGAACACGAGAAGAGCGAGCTTTACGCCCCAGCGCCACTGTTTGGCTGCCACGATCGACGCGTTGAATGTGTCGATCACCATGACGCCCGAGACGGCGATACCATAGGCGGCAGCGAGTGCGTTCGATGTCCGGAAGATCAGCACAATCAGCACCACGCCAATCAGCAGCAGCCAGTTCATCCGCGGCACGTAAATTTGCCCGTATTCCGTCGCGGAGGTATGCCGGATTTCCATGCGCGGCAGGCGCCCAAGCTGCACAGCCTGCTGCGTGATGGAGAAGACTCCGGAAATCACCGCCTGCGACGCGATAACGGTGGCGATGGTCGCAAGAATGACCATCGGGTAATGCGCCCAGGGCGGCACCAGGGCGAAGAAAAGGTACGACGCCGTGTGTGGATCGCGCAGCACCGTCGCCGCCTGCCCGAAATAGTTGAGCACCAGAGCGGGCAGCACCAAGGAGAACCAGGCAAAGCGAATGGGTTTGCGGCCGAAATGGCCCATGTCGGCGTACAACGCCTCGCAGCCAGTCACCGACAAGACAACGAGGCCCAGCGACACGAATGCCGTCCACGGCTCATGGATGAAAAGATTGAGTCCGTAATAAGGATTGAGTGCCCACAGAACGCCGGGCGCACGTGCGATGGCGGCCGCACCGAGACCCGCCAGGACCAGAAACCAGACCACGATGATGGGCCCAAACAGCCGCCCGATGTGCGCTGTGCCGCGCGACTGCAGAACGAACAAACCCACAATAATGACCAGCGTAAGGGGCAGTATAAATGGCTGGAAATGCGTGCTGCCCACGCCCAGCCCTTCCACCGCGCTCAGCACCGAAATCGCGGGCGTGAGCATCCCGTCCCCATAGAAGAGTGCCAGGCCGACCAGCGCCGCGACGCCGATAACGTTTTTCAGACGCCGACTGATTCCATGAGAGCGATGCGCCAGCGCCGCCAATGCGAGCGTGCCGCCTTCCCCGTCGTTGTCGGCCCGCATGATCAGTGTGACGTATTTAATCGTCACAACAATGATCAACGCCCAAAAGATCAGCGATGCCGAACCGAGGACAGCGACTGCCGGCGGCAGGTTGCCGCCTGCCGCCTGTACGGATTCACGCATGGCGTAGAGCGGGCTTGTGCCGATATCGCCAAACACGACGCCGAGCGCGCCGAGAGTCAGAGTTGCCGTTCGTTTGACACCCGGACTCTTGGTTCGGTCTGGATGGGCATCAACGGAGGCGTTCTCCGCGCTGCCAGTTGCGGCGATAGGTTTGACGGTCACGATCGATGAATGGCTGTCTTGGCTGCGTCTCAGCGCGTGGGGCCGGGACCATATGCCCGTTTGTTGGAAACGCAAGAGGCTCAAAGGCGTCGCAGCGGCCTGCCAACGCCTTGGAAAGGCTACGTATTACTGGCTGGCGATCCGCGCGTCGTCATGCTTCGGCACAATGAACCCGCGAGCGAGATAAGTGCGGGAGCCAAGCACGTTGTCACGGGTATCCCACACCCGGACGGCGCTCCAATCATTATTCGGACTGACGTCCATCACCGGATCACTGCGGTAGATCCTGCCGTCGCCAAACCAGTTGGCATGATCGACCCGGATTTGACGGTCGGAGTCGATTGCCGAGACGACCGCAACATGCCCGCGGGTGGGGCCTGCATAGCCCGTCAAGACGAGAACCGAGCCGACGCTGGGCGTGTTCGACCGATTGTATTTCGCCGCGGCGAGATCCCACCACAGGGCCGCGTCACCGTGAATGTCGATCCCAGATCGGGCCCGCGCGTAAGGCACGCACTGCATCGGCTGGTCCGGAGTTTCGATACTGGCTTCCGTGGCCAACCCGTCCAGGGAGCTGTAAGCCGGATCGGTGGCGCACCCGGCCAGCATCAGGCAGATCACCGCGAGCAGGAAACGTAGCGAGCCCATCCCACAGGAAGGCTAACCGCCGTTTCTCAACAAAAGGTTTCTGCGGACGCGCGCTACGCCGCGAATTCCAGCGCGATGGCGGCGAAATGCAGCATGGCGGCGGCCAAAACGAAGCCATGCCATATCGCCTTGTGAAACGGGATACGCTCGAGCAGGTAGAATGCGATCCCGGCTGAGTACACAAGGCCCCCGGCAATCAGCAGCCAGAAGTCCACAACTGCCACGGATACTGCAAGCGGCCCGATCACCGTCACCACCATCCAGCCCATGGCGATGTAAAGCACCATGCTTGCTGTTTCGAAGCGGTGGGGAAACAGCAGCTTCAGCCCAATCCCGATCGATGCGCATATCCAGATCGCGGCAAGGATGATGTCGCCAGCAGGCGAGCCCAAGCGATTGGCGGCAAACGGTGTGTAGGTCGCGGCAATCATGATGAAGATCGCGGAATGGTCGAGCCGCCGCAGCCATTGCTTCGCGGGCGTATCAGCCGGGCACAGATTGTACGTCGCTGACGCGAGGATCATGGCCAGCAATCCCACGCAATAGACGGAAACACTTGCCACGACGGAGAGGCCGGTCACGTGCCACAGCAGCCATAGTGCGCCGTTCAGTGCGAAGAGCACGCCCGCAACATGGATGATGAGATCGACGGCGTGTTCGCGCCGGGAATACACCCGCGGGTCACGCATGGAATTCCGAGTCATCTCATCGGCAATATGGCCCCGTTCTCTGGCTCCCAAAAGGAGCCGAAGGTGCCCGGTATCGCCGGAACCTTCCGCCCCGCTCCAATCGTTACCTTCCGCTTTTCCTCAGGAGAATGAGCGATGCGATCACCGAACATGCTTTCATTTTGTGCTGCCTCATTGCTGTTGACGCTCAGCACCTCAAGCGCGCAGGCGGGAGCAAAATGCCCCGTCAATCAGGATCAGCTGGTGAAGGCACTGAAAGGCAGCGTCAAGGCGAGCGGCGGTCCAGGCAACGGCGGCCTCGACAACAACATGTGGGCGGCTGTGGTGGCGCGCGATGGCGTGCTCTGTGCCATTGTCCGCAGCGGCAACAATGTCGGTGATCAGTGGCCGGCCAGCCGCGGCATCGCCATTGCCAAGGCAACAACTGCCAACGGACTAAGCCTGCCCAAGTTCGCACTCTCGACGGCCAATCTGTGGGCCGGATCGCAACCGGGGGGGTATTTGTACGGTGCCATCACCGCGGCCCCACCAGATACTACTGCGCTCTATGCCGGGCCTTCTGAAAGCTACGGCACAGGAACCGACCCGGCACTCGGCCACGCAGTTGGCGGCACGATCGTGTTTGGTGGCGGCCTCGCGCTTTACAGCGGCGGCGGGATCCAGGGCGGTCTCGGCGTATCGGGAGATACGTCTTGCGGCGATCACAATGTTGCATGGCGCGTGCGGCATTCGCTTGGGCTTGACAAAGTGCCGGGCGGTCCCACGAACAAGCACAACGATGCGATTATCTACGATGTCGCGCCGAATGGAAAATCGAAGTCTGGTTTCGGACACCCGACTTGCGCTCACAACGAGGCGCAGGTGGCAAAGCAGATCGGCGCCAGCGCCGACGGTGCATCCCCGCCGAAATAGCTCGCGCTGCTAGTGGCGAAAAAAGAAAGGGGCAGAGAGCGCTGGCTCTCTGCCCTTTAGTGATTCTCCAAGACTATATTAGTGCGGGTTGCCGAATGCGGTGAGCCCGTTCGGGGTGCCGAAGCCGGTGGGGCCGTCATAACCCTTCTCCCCCGTGCACCAGTAGTCATGATCGCACTGGCCGTTGCTCCCGGTGGTCACGTCGAACAAGTCGTGACGGTTCCAGTAAATTTCGCGCGCGTCTTTCACGACACCGCCGTTGTTGCCGAATATACCACCAACCAACGGAGCGGACACGCTCGTGCCGCCAAACACCAGCCAGTTTGAGGTGTTTTCGCCGGTCGGACCGTACACGGCCACACCGGTCCCAGGACTGGCAACAGCGGAGACATCGGCCTCCATCCGGCCGGAGCAGGCCTTATCATGCTGCCATTTCGGCTTGGGGAACACCTTGCTGCAGCCGCTGCCGGCGCCGGTCCAGGCGGTTTCCGCCCAGCCGCGATCGCTGCCGTCGGCGTGAAGCGCGGTGCCGCCCACGGCGATCACGTCAGGCATATCGGCGGGCGCCTGAACGCCATAACCAGAGTCACCGGTGCTAGCCGTTACCGCAACGCCGGGCCAAGAGTAATACTTCTCGAAATCCGCGACGCGCTTCGCTTCGCTGCCACCATAGCTGTTGCTGATGACGTGCGCGCCCATGAAAGCAGCTCGTCGGACGGCTCTGCCGAGATTGCCGAAGGAGTTGCTGCGCGATTCGAACAGATAGATCTTGCAGCCCGGGCACATGGCGCTCGCCATGTCGAGATCAAGCGCGCTTTCCTGCGCCCAGCCGAGATTGAAGTCGGGATAATTTGCTTCTTCGCCTTTCTGGTTCAGCTTCTTGAAGCAGCCATTGGCCGTGGTGCAGGGCGGAAGTCCCCACTGTGCACGATACACGCCGAGATCGGCCTCGGCATTCGGGTATCCAAAGGCATCGACAATCGCGATGATCGTGGATGGGCTTCCGTCCGTGGTGATCTTGTAGGCGTCGCGCAGCTGCGCGGGCGCGAATCCACCGATGGGCTGTTGCTTGTTAGCAAGGGGGTGGCCAAGCTTGTCGGTCACGATGTGTGCATGGCAGTGTGCGTAAAGCCCAACGGAGTTGGCGCAAGCGGCGACGTGATAGGTGTTGCCCTCCTGCATGACAGTCGCTGTGGCGCTCGCAGCCGACGACAGGCCGAAAGCTAGGGCGGCAGACAGCAACAGTCCGCCGGGTGCGATTCGCATGAACGTCTCCTCTTAATGTTCGTGAAGGAATTGCAAACAGTTTAGCCGAGGGTGCCCCGCCGGTTCATTGACCCATGTAATGTTGCTATGCGGCGCAACGCCGCAGCGGGGAAACCTTTGCGTTTAGCCCCCAGCCAAACAAAAGGGCAGGGAGCACAGCTCCCTGCCCTCAATGTGCAGACAGTATTCAGACTTAGAAGGCGCCGGAGCCGTTCGGGGTACCCAAGCCAGTCGGGCCGTCGTAGCCGACCACCCCGGTGCACAGATACGAACCGCCGCAGCTGCCGTTGCTGCCGGAGGTGACGTCGAACAGCGCGCCCGCGTTGTTGTACGGATCGCTGCCGTAATTCACCGATCCGCCGTTCACGCCATAGATGCCGGCGATCAACGGCGCCGCCACACTGGTGCCGCCGAACACGAGCCAGCCGGAACGCCGCGAGCTTGTCGGGCCGTACACGGCGACGCCGGTGTTGGGATCGGCCACCGCGGAAACGTCCGCCACCGTGCGGCGCGAACAACCGGCGTCATGCTGCCAGGTGGGTTTGGAGTAGACAGTGCTGCAGCCGCTGCCCGCACCGGACCATACAGTCTCGGTCCAGCCGCGGCTGTTGCCGGCTGTTACGAGGTGCGTGCCGCCGACCGCGGTGACATGCGGCGACGAAGCAGGGAATTCCACACCATAGCCGGAGTCGCCAGAGCTCACCGTCACGGCGATGCCGGGATGGTTGTAGGCGGATTCATAGCTCTGCGTGCCGGACTCGCCGCCGCCATAGCTGTTGCTGATGGCATGAGCGCCGACATTGGCCGCTGTATTCTCCGCTGTTGCCAGGTTGCCGTAGGTCGAGGAGTTTGCCTCGATCAAATAGATCTTGCAGCCCGGACACATGGCGCTCGCCATGTCGAGATCGAGCGCGGACTCCTGCGCCCAGCCGGTGTTCTGCGCCGGGTAGCTCCCTTGCACGCCGTTCTGGTTCAGCTTCTTGAAGCAGCCATTGGCGGTAGTGCAGGCCGGCAAACCGAATTGCGAGCGATAGACGCCAAGGTCCCGCTCGGCATTGGTATAGCCGTAGGCGTCGACGATCGCGATGATCGTCGACGAGTTGCCCGTGCCCGCGACGTTGTACGCGGAGCGCAGGCTCGACGGGCTATAGCCCGACACCGGCGGATGCTTGCTGACGATGGTGTGGCCAGTTGGCGTCGTCACCACTTTTGCGTGGCAATACGCGGCATGGCCCACTGACGGCGCACATGTTGCGCGGAAATAAGTGTGGCCGGATTTCAAGACGGGTCCCGACAGCGCGTTCGCGCCCGAGGCGATTCCAAAAGCGGCGAGCGCGGAAACAAGCGCGCCGGTCAACACACGATGCATGAAGAGTTCCTCCTGCTGGAACGGTTCGAACGTCACTGAATTGTGAGGAGCTGCGCCCCCGCGCAGGGAAATAACAGAATTGTTTCACCAGTGGTAGCGTCCGAATAATATTGATCTATGATGTCTTAATACGAAGCAGCAATATTTCCCGATCGCAGAACTCACTGCGGCGCAAGCAAACCGGAGGCCGCAGCGCGCACACCCGGGTCCGACATACGATAGATGTTGCGATCCTGCAGGTAGTGGACGAAGCCGCTGGCGCACCCGAGCGCCAGCAACCCCGGTAGCCAGGACGACGTGCGCAGCGCGGTGACCAATGCGCCGAAGATTCTATCGCCGTAATAAATGGGATCGAGCGTGCTCTGCCAATTTGCTTCCACTTCGAACACCGGGAGCAGAAGCACCGAGATCAGCGCGAGCAGCGCGAGGATCGCCCAAGGCCGCACATTCAGCGCGTGCAGCACGCTGCGCAGCCCGCCGCTTTCCGGTGCAGCTTCACCTATTGGCACACGGGACGCGAGGCCGGTGGCCAGAATCCAGTGCTGCGATGTCCAGGTCGCCACGAAGAGAAACAAGCCGCGCGGGCGCAGCGCCACCGCCACCATCCCCGCCAAGCCGACGATATAAAGAATCCGCGGCAGCGAAATGCGCGGCGCGTGAAGTTCCCTGAGGAGCATGGCGGCGGTCACCGCGACGAGAACGATCATGCTGCCGTCGTGAATGAGATGCTGCTGCGAAGCGAGCCACGCCGGCACAAAAAGTTTGCCGAGCCATTTGTCCTGGTAGGCGACGGAGCCCGCCAATGCATCGGCCACGAAGATCAGCACGCCACCAACACCCAGCGCGAACCAGCGATCGATTCGGCGCAACGAAGCTCCTGCAGCCGAGCCCGCGCGTGCGCGGTACAGCGACAGCGCGCCGAAATGTTGTGCTGCGAAATGATAGGTGCTGCACGCATAGTCGGTGATTGCGAGCACGATAAACCGTTCGGTGCGTGTCCATGGCAGCGCCGCGTCAGGCGGCAGCAGAATTGCAAAACACGCGGCGGTGACGAGCAGCGGCAGCACAATGAAGCGCACCGGCTGTGCCTTCACGAGCGGGCGATACGCTTCGGTGCCGTAGGCAATCCAGGTGCTGCTCAGCCGGTGGCCGATCCAGAACAGCGCCGTCAATCCGAAATAGAGAATGTCCAGCGGCCCCGGACCTGCGCCGCTGCTGTTGGCAAACCAGAGCACGAGCGGCAGCAGGCAAAGCGCGCTCTGCATCCACACTGCATCCCAGACAGGCCCGCGAACCCACAAGGTGGCGGCGGCCACCGCGGCGCGCGGCGCCCTGGAAAACGTCGTCGGCAGGGCGGGTGCGAGATACACGTCGAAGTTTGCGCAGGGTTCCACCTGGCAGGTTAGGTGGCGGGGCCCGACCGGCAATTGGACTTAAGTCCACACGCGAAGCCGCGCGATCCGCCGCCGCGAATCTGAATTCAAACAAAAGCTGGAATTCAGCTGTGTCCCCGCAGCGGAACCGCCAGAGACAGAAACCCTTTCGTAAATAGAGGAGAGGGCCAGCCGGGAACAGGAGGCAGACATGCGGAACACATTGCATCGACTATCGAGCGGCGCCGCCGTTGCGGCGGCAATTCTTTTGGGCTCAGCCGGAGTGGCGCTTGCCGGCGGCTTTCACGGCGGAGGCTTCCACGGAGGAGGCTTTGGCGGCGGCTTTCATGGCGGAGATTTTCATCACGGCGGCTTTGGCCATGGGGGATACTTTTCGCATCACGGCTATGGCCATTCCTCGTTCGGCCATGGCGGCATGCATCACGTCGCGATGCGGCATTCGCACTTCAGTCATCATGCTTCAGTGACGCACAGCCATCACCACACCCATTTCGCCAGCAATGGATCGCCGGGCGGATTCAGCCACGGCAACGCCGGCTGGAAACACAACGGCGGAACCCCGCCGGGATGGAGTCACGGCAACAAGACCGGCTGGGGTTGCACGCCGGGCAGCAACGGTTGCATGCCACCGGGGCTTGCCAAGAAGCAAGGCAATGGACTGCAGGCCGCGTCGGACAGGCGGCCCGGCTCGCACTCGCCGATGAAGCCGGAGGCCGCGTCTGGTTCAGTGCCAACGTCGCATTCGCGAAATCTGCCGCAGAGCATATCGCATGTCCCCACGACCTACGCGCACGCAACGCCGACTCCCGTGTCCCAAACACCGACAACGCACACGCTGAGGACGCAGCCAATCTCGCACACGCCGACGCGTGCCAGCGATCGGACGCAACCGGCGCCGCAATAATTTCGATCTCGGAATTTGATGGACAGGGCAGCTCCGGCTGCCCTGTTGTTTTTACGTCGGCAGGCCGAGGTGCCACCAAAGTTGTTCAAGGTCGAACAGCTCCAGTTCAACAGAGTCTTCGGCGCGCTGAATCGCGCCGGGATATTTGCCGCTGCGCTTCCGCTCATGCGCGGCGCGCGCCATGTCTTCCAGGGTGCCTTCGACCGCCGGATCGATGCCCGTCGGGATCAGCCGCCAACCGGGCGATGTCAGCTGGCTAACGAGATCGTCGTGCTTCGGCTTGTCTGTCACGTCTCTTCTCCCGTTCGGCAATGCGCCGTGCCAACATTAATCTAGCGGGACGGGCGCGCTCACGCGACTGCTCAGCGTTATTTCCGCCCGGTGCGCGCCTTGCGGGCGGCATAGCGGGCGTCGCGCGCCGCTTTCTGATCGACGAGGATCTGGGCGAGCTTGGCGCTGTCTTCGCGCTTCTTGCGCTGGCCCGCTTCGATGGCTTCCTTCTCCGCGGCCAGCCGCGCTTCTTCCGCAGCCGCCTGCTGGGCCTTCAGCCGCTCCGCTTCGGCCGCCTTCGCGGCTTCGCGCGCCGCCTGTTCCGCGTTCAGCCGCTCCACTTCGGCCGCCTTCGCCGCTGCGCGCGCGGCCTGCCTGGCCTCCCGTTCGGCCACCAATTTCTGCCGCGCCTGCTGACGGTCGGCGGCCGTGTCGCTGTTGGCCTGGAGACGGCTGCGCGCGCGTTCAAGCTGCTCGGCACGCGCTTTTGCGCCTGAGTTCAGCCGGTCGGCGAAGCCAACATCGTGACGGTTCTTCATCTATGGTCCTTAAGATTGTCGCGCGTCAGTTATCCAGGAAGCTGCGCAGCTTGCGCGAGCGCGATGGATGCTTGAGCTTGCGCAGTGCCTTCGCCTCGATCTGGCGAATGCGCTCCCGCGTCACCGAGAATTGCTGGCCCACTTCCTCAAGCGTGTGATCGGTATTCATGCCGATGCCGAAGCGCATGCGCAGCACGCGCTCCTCGCGCGGGGTGAGCGTCGCCAGCACCCGCGTGGTGGTTTCGCGCAAGTTCGCCTGGATCGCGGCGTCGATCGGCAGCACCGCATTCTTGTCTTCGATGAAATCACCGAGGTGCGAATCTTCTTCGTCCCCGATCGGCGTTTCGAGTGAGATCGGCTCCTTGGCGATCTTCAGAACTTTGCGCACCTTTTCGAGCGGCATGCCAAGGCGCTCGGCCAGTTCTTCCGGCGTCGCCTCGCGGCCAATCTCGTGCAGCATCTGGCGCCCGGTACGCACCAGCTTGTTGATCGTCTCGATCATGTGCACCGGAATGCGGATGGTGCGCGCCTGATCGGCGATGGAACGGGTGATCGCCTGCCGAATCCACCATGTGGCGTAAGTCGAAAATTTGTAACCGCGGCGGTATTCGAATTTGTCGACCGCCTTCATCAAGCCAATGTTGCCTTCCTGAATGAGGTCGAGAAATTGCAGGCCGCGGTTGGTGTATTTCTTGGCGATGGAGATCACGAGGCGCAGGTTGGCCTCGATCATTTCTTTTTTTGCCTGTCCGCTCTCGCGCTCGCCCTTTTGCGCCGTGTGCACAATGCGGCGGAATTCGGTGATCTCCTGGCGGGTTTCCTGCGCCAAGGTCTGGATATCGTCGCGCAGCGCGTGGATCTTGTCGCGCTCCTCCTGCACGAAGTCTCTCCAGCCGGGGCGCGAAAGCCGGCCGACGCGGCGAGCCCAGTGCGGATCGAGTTCGTTGCCGAAGTGCTCCTTCAAGAAGTCGGCGCGCTCCACGCCCTGGCTTTCGGCGAGGCGCAGCAGCCGGCCTTCCAATGACACCAGCCGCCGGTTGATGCCGTACATCTGGTCGACCAGCGCCTCGATGCGGTTGTTGTTGAGCTTGAGGCCTTTGACGAGATCGACCGTCTCGATGCGCAGCTTCTTGAAGCGGCGCTCCTGGCTGTCGGACAGTTCATCGGCGCCGAGCGCGGCTTCGACGCTCGCGTCCTGCAGCTTGCCGAGTTTCTTGTAGAGTGCGGCGATCTTGTCGAGTGTTTCGAGCACCTGCGGCTTGAGCGAGGCCTCCATGGCGGAGAGCGGCAGGTTGCCTTCTTCCTCCAGTTCCTCGGCTTCGGCGGCGGCGGCCGCAGCCGCATCGGCCGCGGCGGCGGCGGCGACCGGATCGTCCTCCTCGTCGACGCTGGTTATCTTTGGGGGCGGAGGCGTGGGCTTCTTGAATTCCGGCTTCTGCGGCAGCGGTTGCGGCTGGCCGTTGGCCCCTACCGGCGTGAGCGGTGTCGGCGGCGTGAAGACAGACGCTGGCACGTTCTGCAGCGGCTTGCCGTCTGGCCCCACGGGGGGCGGCACATGCGGCTTGCCGTCCGGCCCCATGGAGTACATGGCTTCAAGATCGATGATGTCGCGGAGCAGAACCTTTCCTTCGTTCAGCTCGTCGCGCCAAACCGTCAGCGCCTCGAAGGTGAGCGGTGATTCGCACAGCGCGCCGATCATCAGCTCGCGGCCGGCCTCGATGCGCTTGGCGATGGCGATTTCGCCTTCGCGCGACAATAGCTCCACCGAGCCCATCTCGCGCAGATACATGCGCACGGGATCGTCGGTGCGGTCGTACTGTTCTGTCTTTTCGCTCTCCGCGGCGGCCACCGCCGTGCCGGTTGTGGTGGCTGGCAGCGCGCCTTCGCCCTGCTCGTCCTGTTCTTCGGATTCGATAACGTTGATGCCCATCTCACTGAGCATCGACATGGTGTCTTCGATCTGCTCGGATGAAACCTTCTCTGAAGGCAGCACCTTGTTTAGCTCGTCATAGGTGACGTAGCCGCGCGCCTTTGCCTTGGTGATCATCTTGCGGACGCCCGCATCGCTCATGTCGAGCAAGGGCGAATCTGCATCCTCGCGCGGCGCGTTGGGATCGGTGCCGTCGGGCTTTGGCGGAACCTTGCCGGCCAGCGCTTGCAGCTGCGGCGGAATCTTACCGTCCGCTTTCTTCAGTGCATCGACAGCGGTGGCTTTGGTTGCGGGTGCTACCGCAATGGCGGGCTTTGCGGCCGGTGTCGCCGGCTTCTGGATTTTTTTCGCTTGCACCTTGGGCTCGTGCTTTTTTCTCGTCACCGGCTTGGCAACGGGTTTCGCCTTATGCGGTTTCGTCTTCGCGGATTTCTTTGACGCAACGGATTTGTGCAGCGCCTTGGCGGGCGTGCGGTTCTTCGCCTTTGCCTTGCGGGCGGCCTTGGCCGGTTTTGCTGATTTCTTCGCCGTCTTCGCCACGGGCCTCGTTTCCTGATCCGGCGCCTCTACTTCAACGCAGCAGAAGCGCAACTCCTTACGTGTTCGCCCGAGCTACTCGTTCGGGAGAGCGCGGGGCTTAAGCAGGCGGTGTGCCTCGCGCCAGCTTTCCTCGCTCGCCTCAGAGTTGAAACGTTCCATGGCCCGCCTCCGTTCGGGAGCGGCCTCGGCCATTTCGTGCAGCTGCGCTGCAGCCAGAAGCCAACGGGCCTCCATATCGACCTCAGCGTCCCCCTGCCGGGCGGAAGCTTCATTCCTGCCGGCGTTCTCGCCATGGCCATCGGACGCGTGCCGATCCAAACGATCCAGCAATTCGCCCAACCCTGCGCGAATGAGATGGTTTTCCAACCCCTGTTTTTCAAGCGTGGAGCCGGAAGCGGCGAGGTTTAGGAGTACATGCCGGAGCCTGTCAAGCGAGCGGTCCGAGAAGGGCAGCGCGGCGAGTTCCTCACCATGGCTGAGGGCAAGCTCCGGAAATTCCAGCAGCATTTCCGCGAGTTCCATCTCCTTGCGGCGGCGGGCTCCGGAGTTCCCGGCGCGGGCGAGGAGACTGTTCTTGACCGCGGGGGAAACAGTTTCCGTCGGGCGGGCGGGAAACGGCTGGCGGCGCAGGTCGCGCGATGGCTGGCGATAAGCAGGGCGTTCCGTTCGCGGCTGCGGCGCGGGGCGACGCTTGAACGCGTCAAACACCTGCTGTTCGAAATCGCGGCGGTAGTAATCGGCGATCTTGGGATCGGAAATCGCCGCGACGATGTCGCCCAGTGCGCGCTCGAGGCCGGCGCGCCGCTCCGGCGTGGAGAAATCCTTGCCTTCCGTTTCCACCCGCCATAGCACCCTGGAAAGCGGCTCAGCGGCGTCGAGAATCTTTTTCATCGCGGCAGAACCGCCACTGCGAATGAGGCTGTCCGGATCCTCACCGGGCGGCAGGAAGGCAAACCGCAAACTGTAGCCCGGCTTCAGATACGGCAGTGCCAGCCGCGCTGCGCGCTGCGCCGCGCGCAAACCCGCTTCGTCGCCGTCGAAGGCGAGGATTGGCTCGGCTGCCGTGCGCCACAGCAGCGTAAGCTGGTCTTCGGTCAGCGCCGTGCCAAGCGGCGCAACCGCGTGGGCGAAGCCGGCGCGCACCAGCGCGATTACATCCATGTAGCCTTCGGCGAGGATGATGGTGCCGGCCTGCAATGCGGCCGGCCGCGCGCTGGCGAAATTGTAGAGCAGCCTTCCCTTCGAGAAGAGGGGTGTTTCTCCCGTATTGATGTATTTGGGCTTGGCATCGGGATCGAGCGCGCGGCCACCGAAGGCGATCACCCGCCCGCGTGGATCGGTGATCGGGAATATCAGGCGGTTGAAAAAGAAATCGCGCGCTGGCCTGTCGCCATCCTGCGGACGCACCAGGCCTGCGGCAATCATGTCGTCCAGCGGAATGTTCTTCTTGTAGAGATGCTCTTTCAGCGCATCGTTGGATGGCGCGTAACCGAGCCGAAATTGCTTGGCTGCCTCGCCGCTCAAGCCGCGCGACTGAATATAGTCGCGTGCAATCTCTCCACCGCGCGTGTGCAGCTGCCCCTCGAAAAAGGTCCAGGCTACTCCGACAATCTCGTATAGCGATTTGCGGCGATCTTCACGCGCTTCGTCCTCCGCCGACCATTTCGGCAGCTCAACGCCCGCGTCGCCCGCCAGCTTCTCGACCGCTTCCGGAAACGTCAGACCTTCGGTTTCGGTGAGCCATTTGAAAGCATCGCCGCCTGCGCTGCAGCCGAAGCAATGGTATGTCCGCCGCTCGTTTTCCACCTTGAAGCTCGGCGTCTTTTCCTTGTGGAAGGGGCAGCAGCCCCACATGACCCGGCCCTTGCGGGTGAGCTTCACGCGCCGCCCCACCAGCTGGACCAGATCGGTCCGCCGCAAGATTTCCTCAAGCAGATTGGGGCTGAAGCGCATCTTTCCAGTTTAGGCCGTGACCGAGGTGATTCGCCCGCCTTTTTCGACTGTCCCCACAGGCTTGTTTTTCGGACTACCAGTCCAGCAAGGCCTATTTCGGGCCGCTCAGGAGTTCCTTCACCGTGGCGCCGGCCTTGGCAAAGTCCATCTGCCCGGCGTAACGCTCCTTCAGCGCCGCCATTACCTTGCCCATGTCCTTCATCGAGGTGGCACCGAGTTCCGCAATCACGCCTTGCGCGGCCGCGCGCGAATCCTCCGCCGACATCTGCTGCGGCATGAACTCGCGGATGATGGCGATTTCGTCGCGCTCGGCGGCAGCGAGTTCCGGCCGCCCGCCACTCTCGAAGGCGGCAGCCGATTCCTCCCGTTGTTTGATCATCTTGGCCAAAAGCGCAAGCACGTCCTCGTCCGGCACGCCTTCCCGGTTCGTTTCTGTGCGCGCGGCAATGTCCTTGTCCTTCAGCGCTGCCAGCACCATGCGCAAGGTGGAGACGCGCTTCTGATCCTTGGCCCGCATGGACGCCTTCAATTGATCGCTCAGCTGCTCGCGCAGTGCCATGGCGTTGTTCCTGTTGTGACGAGGCTAAATAGCACGTTGACCGTTGCGCGCATCATTTCTATTTTCCGCCAAATCCGAGGCCTTCATGACCGAGACACCATCCGCCGCTGCCGCCAAGCCGGCGGAGGGATTCTCGCGCGCGACGGCGCGGCTGGTGCTGGCGGACGGAACCCTGTTCGAGGGTACCGGGTTTGGGGCCGAAACAGCGGCGGTGGGCGAAGTTTGCTTCAACACCGCGATGACCGGCTACCAGGAAATCCTCACTGATCCTTCCTATGCCGGGCAGATCGTTGCCTTCACCTTTCCCCATATCGGCATTGTCGGCACCAATTCGGAAGATATCGAATCGCTTACCCCGGCCGTCCGCGGTGTGGTGGTTCGCGCCGACGCCGAGCATCCCTCGAATTATCGTGCGATCACGGCGCTAGATCGTTGGCTGAAGCAGCACAACATTCCCGGTATCTCCGGCATCGACACGCGGGCGCTGACAAACCGAATTCGCGAGCAAGGAATGCCGCACGGCGCGATGGCGCATCACGCGCGCGGCGAGTTCGAGTCCGGCGGACTCCTGCGCAAGGCGCGCGAATTTCCCGGGCTTGTGGGTCTCGATCTCGCCAAGGACGTGAGCTGCCGGCAGATGTACGCATGGCGCGAGACCGCGTGGGCGTGGAACCACGGCTACGGCACGGAGGAGCAGCCGACTTGGCGCGCGGTGGTGCTGGACTATGGCGTCAAGCGCAACATCCTGCGTCAGCTCGCAGCCCACGGCGCCGATATCACTGTGCTCCCCTGCAACGCCACCTATGAAGATGTGATGCGGCATTCCCCGCATGGCGTGCTGCTCTCCAATGGTCCCGGCGATCCGGAAGCAACGGGCGCCTACGCCATCCCGACAATTCGCGGTCTTGTGGAATCGAACGTGCCGGTGTTCGGAATTTGTCTCGGCCACCAGATGCTGGGGCTCGCGCTTGGCGGGGCCACGCGTAAAATGGCGCAAGGTCATCACGGCGCCAATCATCCGGTGAAAGATCTCGAGACCGGCAAGGTCGAGATCGTGTCGATGAACCACGGCTTCACGGTGGACGCCGACACGCTGCCGAAATCAGCGAAGCAGACGCACGTCTCGCTGTTCGACGGCACGAATTGCGGGCTGCGGGTTGAAGGCAAGAACGTGTTCAGCGTTCAATACCATCCGGAAGCCTCGCCCGGCCCCATGGACTCACATTATCTTTTCGAGCGTTTCGCCAAGGCCGCAAAGGCTCGCGCGTAGTGTCACCGCCGCTCAAGTTTGCCTTGAAAGATGAGACCGAGGCGCTCGCCAAACTCCCGGAGCCTTTTGTTACGCTGATGCAGGAGGACACGACACGCGTGCTTCTCTTCGCGCCGCGCGGCGAAGACGTGCAAACTCCGCACACCCAAGACGAGGTTTATGTCGTGGCGTCCGGCCACGGCCGCTTTCGGCGTGACGATGAGGTGGTGGATTTTGCGACCGGCGATCTTCTGTTCGTGCCCGCCAAGGTTGCCGCACCGGTTTGAAACATTCAGCGACGATTTCGCCACATGGGTGATCTTCTTCGGTCCACGAAAGAGCTAATGCAGGCGAATAGCCCGCGATCAGTCATCCAGCCGCCAGGGCGGAAAGCGGCGCATCTCGCCGGCATGGTAGAGGCACAGCTTCACGCCTGCGGGATCGGTGAGCCACGCCTCGCGCCACAGCCAGCGCTGGTCGACCGGGGGTGAATCGAACACCACACCGTTCGCCCTCATCTCTGCGACACGCGCATCCAGATCGTCGCATTCGAAATAGATGTGCGGCCCATTCGCGGCGCCGCTCACGTAATCCATGAGATGCAGGGAAAGTGTATCGCTGCCGTCGCCTACTTCGAACCGCGCGTAATGATTGCTCTTGACGATGAGCTTCAGCCCAAGGGTTTGGTAAAAGGCGATAGACTGTTCCAGATCGACGGCGGGAACAGTGACTTGGTTGAGTTTCATGCCACTCTCCGTGCCGGCCATTCGGACTTGTAAGGGCAAGATTCGCGCTGCCGGTACGGGATTTACTCGTCCCTGTCGTCGGGCCCGATCCAGCCCTTCAGCTGCGTCGACGGCGGCGTGCCGATAATGTTGTAACCGGCATCCACATAATGGATTTCGCCGGTCACGCCGCGGGACAAATCGCTGAGAAGGTACACGGCAGCGTTGCCGACGTCGTCCAGGCTCACGGTGCGCTTCAACGGGCTGTGCGCCTTGTTCCACTTGAACACCGTGCGCGATTCGCTGATGACCGAGCCCGCCAGGGTGCGCATGGGACCGGCAGAAATCGCATTCACCCGGATGTTGTCCGCGCCCAGATCCGCCGCGAGATAGCGCACGCTCGATTCCAGCGCCGCCTTGGCAACGCCCATCACATTGTAATTGGGGGTGACGCGGTGCGCCCCGAGGTAAGTGAGAGTGAGCAGCGCACCACCATTTGTCATCAGCGGCAGAGCGCGCCGCGCGATGTCGGTGAACGAAAAGCAGGAGATGGCGAGCGAGCGGCAGAAATTGTCGCGCGAGGTTTCCACATAGCGGCGCTTGAGCTCGTCGCGCTCCGAGTAGGCGATCGCATGCACCACGAAATCGAGCCGCCCCCATTCGCGGGCGAGCAAAGCAAACGCGGTATCGAGATCGGAGTCGTTTTCCACGTCTGCCTGCAACAGCAATCTCGAGCCGACGGACTCAGCCAGCGGGGCCAGACGTTTGCCCTGCGCCTCGCCCTGGTAGGTGAAGGCGATTTCAGCGCCATGCTTGCTCAGAGTGCGGGCGACGCCCCAGGCAATGGAGTGGTCGTTGGCGACGCCCATCACCAATCCGCGGCGGTCTTTCATCAATGGATCGGGCATGGCGATTTCCGTGCGAATACTAGCAATCACGCTTCGTAGCGCTGGAACACGAGCGTTGCGTTTGTGCCGCCGAAGCCAAAGGAATTGGAGAGCACACGCTCAAGCTTCGCACCATCGATGCGGGACCGCACGATGGGCGCATCGGCGATTTCCGGATCGAGCTCGTCGATATTTGCGCTCTCGGCGATAAAGCCGTTCTTCATCTGCAGAATCGAGAAGATCGATTCCCAGGCACCGGCCGCACCCAGCGAATGACCGGTGAGCGACTTGGTGGAATTCACCGGCGGCATGCGATCGCCGAATACGTCACGCATGGCCTTGATCTCGGTGACGTCGCCGACTGGCGTCGCCGTGCCGTGTGCGTTCACGTAATCGATCGGGCCGTTCACCGTCGCGATCGCCTGTTTCATGCAGCGCACCGCGCCTTCGCCGGACGGCGCCACCATGTCGTGCCCGTCGCTGGTCGCGCCGTAACCGACGAGCTCGCAATAGATCTTTGCGCCGCGCGCTTTGGCGTGCTCCAGCTCTTCCAGCACGATAATGCCGCCGCCGCCGGCTATCACGAACCCGTCGCGGTCTTTGTCGAACGCGCGCGAGGCTCGCTCTGGCCGATCGTTGAATTTCGACGACATCGCGCCCATGGCATCGAACAGCGCCGACAATTCCCAATCCAGCTGCTCGGCGCCCCCGGCGAATACGATGTCCTGTTTGCCGTATTGGATCATCTCCGCGGCGTTGCCGATGCAGTGGGCGGAGGTCGCGCAGGCCGAGCTGATGGAATAGTTCACGCCTTTTATCTTAAACCAAGTGGACAGCACCGCCGAGCAGGTGGACGACATCGCCTTGGGCACCGCGAACGGTCCGATGCGCTTGGGGCTTTTGTTCTCGCGGGTGATGTCGGCCGCTTTCACGATGGCATCCACCGAAGGCCCGCCGGAGCCTACAATCAGCCCCGTGCGCTCGTTCACCACATCCTTTTCTTCGAGACCGGAGTCCTGCAGCGCCTGCTGCATGGAGAGGAAAGCATAAGCCGCCGTATCACCCATGAAGCGCTTGGCACGGCGATCGATCATCGCGTCGAGATCGATGTTCGGCTTGCTGTGCACCTGGCTGCGGAAGCCAAGCTCAGCTTCCTCTTTGCCAAAACTAATGCCGGATTTCGCCTCGCGCAGCGAGGCGACCACCTCCTGCGTATTGTTGCCGATCGAAGACACGATACCCATGCCGGTCACGGCCACGCGTTTCATAAGATTCTCCTTCTCGACCTGCGAAGGCGATTAAGCCGTGGCGGCGGCGAGATTGCCCGCGCTTTGGGTATCCTCGGAGAACAGGCCCACTTTGAGGTCCTTCGCTTCGAAGATCACCTTGCCGTCCACTTTCACGATGCCGTCGGCAACCCCTACCACCAGCCTGCGCATGATCAGCCGCTTGAACTCGACGTAATAGCTAACGAGCTTGTTGGACGGCAGCACCATGCCGGTGAATTTCGCTTCGCCCATGCCAAGCGCTCGGCCGCGGCCCAGCCCACCCATCCAGCCGAGGAAGAAACCGGCCATCTGCCACAGCGCATCCAGGCCCAGACAACCCGGCATCACAGGATCGCCCTGAAAGTGGCATTTGAAGAACCATAGATCGGGCTTCAGATCGAATTCGGCCTCGACAGAGCCTTTGCCCTGGTTGCCGCCATCCGCAAGGATCTTTGTGATACGATCGAGCATCAGCATCGGCGGCAATGGCAATTGCGGATTGCCTTTGCCAAACAGCTCGCCGCGGGCGCAGGACAGCAGCCCCTGAAGATCGAAACTCGATTGGCGTCCCAACATCGGTTGTGTGCATCCCTTTGGCCGAGAACGCCCTTGACTCAGGATCGTTCAAGGCAGATTTTGCTTTTTAGAAGCATTCTAACGAATGCCTGCGCTGAGCCAGATTAGCAGAGTTGACGGATGAGCGTCAGCCGCTCTTTTTCGCCGCTCTCGCAATGGTGTTGGGTAGCCATGACGGTTTCGAAAAAGCGTAAAGGTTCCAAAGCACAAGAGGCGGCGCAACGGGTTCTGGCGGCAGGTTTGCGGCCCACCCGGCAGCGCGCCGCGTTGGCGGAACTGCTGGGCTCTGCGCATCGTCACGTGTCGGCGGAATCGCTGCACCAGCAGGCGCAGAAGGCAGGCGTGCCGGTGTCGCTGGCGACTGTCTACAACACACTACATCAGTTCACGGCCGCTGGGCTTTTGCGCGAGGTGGTGATCGGTGCAGGCCGCAGTTATTTCGATACCAACACCGGGGACCATCAGCATTTCTATTGCGAGGATAGTGGCGAGTTGATCGACATTGACGGCGATGCGATCGAAGTGGCCGGAGTCCCTGCGCCGCCCAAGGGCTTGAAAGTGGATCGGGTGGATGTGGTCGTGCGGGTGAAGCGCGCGTAAGGAACGCAATCCAAATTAGAATGCTTCTAAAGTAGTTGACAGGCCTCAGGCGAAGGGGCATTTTGAGGATCGGCACGGGCGGTATCGCCCGACAGACACAAGGAGGACCTCATGCCAGACCTGAAGAAATCCAAAACTGCGCAGAACCTTAAGGACGCGTTCGCTGGCGAGAGCCAGGCCAACCGGCGCTATCTCTATTTCGCGCAGAAGGCTGACGTGGAAGGCTACAACGATGTCTCCGCCGTGTTCCGCTCGACGGCGGAAGGCGAAACCGGCCATGCGCACGGCCATCTCGAGTTTCTCGAAGCGGTGGGCGATCCGGCAACCGGCGAACCCATCGGTGGCACCTCGCTGAATCTCAAGGCGGCCATCGCCGGGGAGACGCACGAATACACCGACATGTATCCGGGCATGGCGCGCACCGCCCGCGATGAGGGCTTCGATGAGATCGCGGACTGGTTCGAGACTCTCGCCAAGGCCGAGAAGTCCCACGCCGGCCGCTTCCAGCGCGCACTGGATACGCTGGGTCAGTAATTCGCGTCGCTCGCTTTCCTCCCCCGCTTGCGGGGGAGGTGCTGAGCGAGCGAACGCGAGCAAAGCGGAACGGGCGCCGCGCGCAGTCCCCCCTCCGTCGCGCTTCGCGCGACACCTCCCCCGTGAACGGAGGAGGAAAGAGATCACCGCATGACCAGCAGAGAAGGCAGCCTCGATGCGCCGACACGCGAGCCGATTGCGTGGCGGAGCGATGATTTCACCGACGAGCAGAAGCTCGACGCGGAGATGCGGCGCATCTTCGACGTCTGTCACGGCTGCCGCCGCTGCTTCAACCTGTGCGATTCCTTTCCGCGCTTATTCGATCTGATCGACAACGGCCCCACTGGTGAAGTGGATGGGCTGAAGAGCGAAGATTTTCCAAAGATCGTTGAAGCTTGCACGCTGTGCGACATGTGCTTCATGACGAAGTGCCCCTATGTGCCGCCGCACCCGTTTAATGTGGATTTCCCGCACCTGCTGCTGCGGCATCGCGCGGCGGAGGTGAAGAACGGGAACAAGGACTACACCCAGCGCCAGCTCGCGGAAATGGATCGCAACGGCCGTCTCGCCGTGCCGCTCGCGCCACTGGTCAACTGGGGTGCCGAGCGCGAGAACAAGCTCACCCGGCCGCTGATGGAGAAGACGCTTGGCATTGATGCGCACGCCAGCCTGCCAAAGTTCGCCTCACAGACATTCATGAGGGCGGACAAGAAAAACCCGATCAAGCCGAACCGCAATGCACCGGCATTCGGTAAGCGCAAGGCGGCGCTCTATGCCACCTGTTTCGTGAACTACAACAAGCCGGACACCGGCATCGCGGCGCGCGCGGTGCTGAATCATCTGGGCATAGAGACGCGAGCCGCCTACCCCGGCTGCTGCGGTATGCCGTTTCTCGAGCAAGCGGAAATTTCGCGTGTCGCCGACCAAGCAGCTAAGGTCTCAAAGGAATTGGTGAAGCTGATCGACGAGGGCTATGACATCGTCACGCTCACCGCCTCCTGCGGCTTGATGCTGAAATTCGAATGGCCGCTGATCGTGCCGGAGAACGAGGATGTGAAGCGACTTTCCGAAGCGGTGTTCGATATCGATGAGTATGTGGTCGACATCGCGAAGAAGGACGAGTTGCCTGAGGGCATGAAACCGCTGCCGGAAGGCGTCACGGTGCATATCCCTTGTCATGCGCGAGCGCAGAACATGGGGCCAAAGGCGGCGGAAATGCTGCGCCTTATTCCCGATACACCGGTCGATGTGATCGAGCGCTGCTCGGGGCACGGCGGGACCTTCGGTGTGGTAACGAAAACGCACAAGGTGGCAGAGAAAGTCGGCCGGCCGGTGTTCCGCACCGCTATACAACAGGCACGTGGGCATATTGTCTCAGATTGTCCGCTCGCCGCGCAGCACATCGTGCAGAATGTGCGCGAGATGGCGGCGAAAGATGGAAAGGAATGGCCGGTGCGCGAGCCGGAGCATCCGATTCAAATTTTCGCTCGCGCGTTCGGCTTGGTGGAGACTTAAGCATGCCCGCAATGGAACGGAGGATCACGCCGGCCGATATTCTGGCCTACGAGAAGTATGCCGCCGAGCGGGCGCAATTTCGCAGGAACATTGTCGGCCTCAAGAAGAACCGGCGGATGGACGTCGGGCCCTTCGTCACCTTTCATTTCGAGAACTACGACACGATGTGGCTGCAGGTGCAGGAGATGCTGCACATCGAAAAAGGCGGAGAGGCGCAGCTGCCGGACGAGCTGCGGGCCTACAATCCGCTCATTCCCCAAGGTAACGAGCTGATCGCCACCTTGATGATCGAAATCGACGATCCGAAGCGCCGCGACCGCGAGCTTTATCGGCTGGCGGGCATCGAGGAATCCACCTACATCGCGCTCAACCAGGAGCGAATCCCCGGCATGCCCACGGAATACGATGAGCGTACCACGCCGGACGGCAAGACATCGTCGGTGCATTGGGTGCGGTTCAAGTTCATCCCGGAGCAGATCGAGAAATTCAAAATGCCGTCGGTTGAAGCGGTGCTTGGCGTTGCGCACGCCGCCTACAGCCACATGGCGGTCATCATCCCCGCCGTGCGCGCCGAGCTCACGAAGGATTTTGTGTCATGACCACACGCACCGCGCATCTTTGCTGCCAGCGCATCTGATCCATCAGAGCGGCCAAATTCTCGGGTCGTTGATTGCCCTGCCGTTCCCGTTTTGCAATTGTCTTCCGCAGGTTAGGAGCAAAGATGGACCGCCCCGCGGCCGAGATCGAGAGCGCAATCATCGATGCCCCTTGCGGCCGTGTAGCCGGGGTCAGGATCAGCGACGTCTTCGTGTTCAAGGGCATTCCCTATGCGAAGCCACCGGTGGGGGAATTGCGCTGGCGTTGGCCTGAGCCCCTACCGCCTTGGGCCGGCGTGCGCGATGCCGCACATTTCGGTCCCATCTGTCCGCAGGCGCCGACACAAATCGAAGCCTTGCTGGGCGGAAGCCTCGGCGAGCAGTCCGAGGACTGCCTGCACCTCAATGTCTGGACGCCGGGCTGCGATGATGCGCGGCGCCCGGTGATGGTGTGGATTCACGGCGGCGCGTTTGTCATCGGCGCCGGAAGCCAGGGCCTATACAACGGCCGCCATCTCGCGGAGCACGACCGCGTTATCGTGACCATCAATTACCGCTTGGGGGTCTTTGGCTTCCTCAACCTCTCGGACGCGACAGGAACGCCGGGCAGCGGCAGCGGGGCCGAAGGCATCGCCGATCAGGTGATGGCGCTCCGCTGGGTTCAACAGAACATCGCTGCGTTCGGCGGCGACCCTGACAACGTCACCATCTTCGGCGAATCGGCAGGCGCCATGAGTGTCTCGATCCTGCTGTCCGTGCCCGCTGCGCGGGGCCTGTTTCACAAGGCTATCGCGCAATCCGGCGCGGCGCATATCGGCTACGACCCCGAACGCTCGAAGCGCGTGGCGCAAACGTTTGTTGAGCTGCTTGGGGCCGAACCCGATGCCGCGCGCCTGAGGGAGATTCCTTTCAGCGCGCTGGTGAAGGCGCAAATCGCGTTGCTGGCCGATCTGCGCCAGGGCCGCGATGCCCGCCGGCTCGGCAGCGTCGCGTTCCAGCCGACGATCGGAAACGATCTCATCCCGCAACGACCGATCGATGCCTTGCGGGCCGGTGCGTCAGCCGGCATTCCGGTTATCACAGGCGCCACCAAAGATGAGTGGCGGCTGTTTTCTTCCGCGAGTCCCCGCGCGCGCCTCACGTCGCGCAGCGCCTTCGAAGAACGCGTCCGAACGGCCGCTGGCGATGCGGCGCCCGCTCTGCTCGCGGCGTATGCAGACGGCACGACGTTCGATCGCTTCAATGCTTTTATGACCGATCGCGTGTTCACCCTGCCTGCGATTCGCATGCTCGAGGCACAGAGCGCCTTCGCGCCCGTCTATGCCTACCGGTTTGATTGGAGCTCGCGGCTGCTTGGCGGGATCATGGGCTCCTGCCACGCGATCGAGCTGGGATTTGTTTTCGGCACCTACAACACCAAGCTCGCCGGCGCCTTCTTTGGCACCGGTCCGACGGCCGATGCGCTCGCGAGAACGATGATGCAGGCGTGGACGACGTTCGCGCGGACCGGCAACCCGTCTTCGGCCTCAACCGGCCCATGGACCCAATACGATACGGAATCGCGCACCACCATGATTTTCGGCGACGGACGGCCTCGCGCCGAGCAGGATCCTAACCGGGCCAGACGCATCGCATGGGAGGCCGGTGCCGACAGCAGGTTAGGTCCATGAACACGACAGCCGACAATCCGGTCTATTGGACCGCGCGGCGAATGATCAAGCAGTTGCAAGCCAGACGCATCTCCGCGCGCGAATTGCTGGACGCGCATATGGCGCAGCAGGAGCGTCTCGCATCCAAGATAAATGCGGTCATTGCGGCCGATCTGGAACGGGCGCATCGCGATGCCATTGCCCTCGATGATGCGCGAACAACCGGCAAGGATGTGGGTGTCTTGGCCGGCGTTCCGATAACCGTCAAAGACGGCTTCAATGTCGAGCGCATGCCGGCCAGCGCGGGGAATCCGGCGCTTGCCGGCCGCGATAAGAATTGCGGCGATGCCGAGTTGGTGCAGCGCGCCCGGCGCGCAGGCGCAGTGGTCTGGGGCAAAACCAACGTGCCGTTCATGCTTGGAGACTGGCAGACCTACAATGCGATCTACGGCACGACGAATAATCCCTACGATACGTCCCGGGGCCCGGCTGGCTCATCCGGCGGGGCGGCGGCTGCGCTGGCGAGCGGAATAACACCGCTCGAGATCGGCTCCGACATCGGCGGCTCGCTGCGGATACCGGCAAGCTTCTGCGGCGTATGTTCACTAAAGCCGACATGGGGCGTGCTGCCGATGCGTGGGCACGTTCCACCGCCGCCGCAGGACTTCTATGAATGGGATCTCGGCGTCGGTGGGCCAATGGCGCGGAATGTCGGAGATTTGCGGCTATTCTGGAATGTGCTCAGCGGCGAAGCTTCGACGCGCAAAAGTATGCGTGGTTTGCGCGTAGCAGTTTGGGATTCCGACCCGAACTTCCCGCTGGCGCGCGACGTGCGCGAGGGCGTGGCCCGCGCTGCCGCGGCGCTGGAGCAACAAGGTGCTGCCGTTACTCATATTCAGTCGCCGCTCGATACGAGAACGCTCCTCATCACCTACCGCTGGATTCTCGCCTCGCTGCTCGGCTCCGGTTTTCCGGAAGAGATGCGGCAGGCGATCGAAGCCAATCGTGAGATGGATCGGCGCGCAGTCGGAACCGATCCCGACCCATGGAGCGCCGCATTCAACCGTCTGTGCTGCACGGCGCGCTTCCACGAAGTGGCGAAGGCCTACGCCGATCGGCAGCGGATGGATGATCGGATGGCAGGGTTCTTCGAACAGTACGACGCCATTCTGATGCCGGTTTCGCCTGTGGCGCCGTTTCCGCACGATCATTCTGAGCCGTTCTTCGCGCGCCAGCTCGAAGTTGACGGCAAGCCGGTGTCCTACATGACGATGCTGGCGTGGATCGCGCTTGCTACCTTGTTGCGGCTGCCGGCCGTGGCGTTTCCTGCCGGCTTAAGCGCTGCAGGATTGCCGATTGGCGTGCAGCTGGTTGCGCCACCCCACGCCGAAGTGAGGCTGTTTGATCTCGCGGCGGCGGCCGAAGAGGTGCTCGGCGGTTTCGTGCCACCACCGTTGTGATGGTCCACTGACCCTCAGCGCGGTACTTCGAAACCCTTCTTCCGAAAGATCGCGCGCGCTTCGGGGCCTTCGACGTAGGCGAGAAATTCGTGCGCCAATGGCTTCGCCTCCTTGGTCAGCGCCACGGGATAAACGATGGATGGATGGATATTGTCGGGAAACGTGCCGATAACACGCACTTTCGGTTCCGCGATGGCGTCTGTCGTATAGACAATGCCGAGCGGTGCTTCTCCGTGCGCGACATAGGCAAGCGCCACGCGCACATTCTCGGCAGGGACGAGATGCATTGCAACGCGGTCCCACACCCCAAGGGCTGTCAGCGAAGCCTTTGCGTATTTGCCCGCCGGCACCGATTCCGGATCGGCCACAGCAAGGCGTCCGCCGGCAAGAGCGCCCGCAACGTCAAAATGCGGCGCGATCCGGAGTGATATTTTTGAATCGGCGGGAGCAATGAGTACGAGATGGCTTGCCAACAGATTGTGCCGTGTGCCCGGCTGGATGAGCCCACGCTTTTGCAGATAGTCCATCCAGTCGGGATCGGCGGAGACGAAGATGTCGACGCCCTCCGAACTCTCAATTTGCCGCGCCAGCACCGATGAGGCAGCAAAGGAAATCGCCGCCGTATGGCCGGTCTTCTGCTGGTAGGATTTGCCGATTTCGGTAAGGGCATCTGTCAGAGAGGATGCCGCGAATACCGTGACGTCTGCGGCCGGCGCCGGCGCCGAAAGCGCAACGCCCAGCGCCAATCCCGCCAATAGCTTGACAATCCCCGACATCCAGTTCCGCCAACAAGCTGGGCTGTTGGGTATCACACCGGAGCCGGTTACAAAAAACACGATTGCCTACCTTCGGGATGGTCCCACGTGTTCAAGGCAGAAGCCCAATGGCTGTACCGCCATATCTCCGCCTTTTCGGCGGACGAAATTTCACCGCTTCTCAATATCGGTTCCAGCACGCGGGAATTTCGCGAAGTCGAGCAGCCATGGACCAACGAGGAGCTGTTTTCTCCGCTGCGCACCCATGGTGTTTCGGTGATCCATTGCGATTTTCGCGAAGGGGACGGCATTGATGTGCGTGCCGACGTTCTTAACGACAACGACTTGCCACGTCTCAAGGCGCTGAACGCGAAAGCCATTCTCTGCTGCAACATTCTGGAGCATGTGCGCGACCCGGAGCGCCTTGCGCAGCGCTGCCTGGACATTGTTGGCGCCGGCGGCCTCGTTTTTGTGACGGCGCCGTTCAGCTATCCGCATCACCGCGATCCCATCGACACGCTTTACCGGCCTGTCCCCGATGAGCTCGCGGAGCTGTTCGCACCGGCACGCATGCTGGAAGGCGAAATTCTCGATGTGGGGGAATCCTATCGTGATCAGGTGAAGCAGCGTCCGTGGATTTTGCTGCGCCACGTTTTCCGCGCGCCTGTGCCGTTTCTCGGCATGGAAAAATGGCGCCGTTCAATGGGCAAGCTGTATTGGCTGAGACACAACTACAAGGTGACCGCGGCCGTGTTCCGCGCGCGGGCGCGGGCGCGGTAGGAGCATCCGTGGTGCAGCCGCGCATCAAGACCGCAATCCAGATCAAGGCGATCATCCGTCGCGCGGAGGTTGCCGGCGCTCAGGCATTTCTCGTGCGCCGCGGCCAAGAAGATGCCGGCGCGTTGTATCTGAAAGTGTCACGACTCGATGGCACCTTCATTGTGCTGAACCAGGCGCGTCGCGGCGAGGGCGAACTGGTGTGGACGAAGCCGCTCGGCGACAGCGTCGATGAAGCCGGTGCGAGCAAATACCTCGAAAAGCAGCTGCGTTTCGATCCGGATATCTGGATCCTCGAAATCGAAGATCGGGAAGGCCGCGCCTTCGTCGACGAACCAATTGTATAGGCAACGTAATCTCAGGCCCCACTTCCATCAAATGCGGTCCATTTCAGTAAGGCCCCGTTAACCGAGACTCCGGGGCGCGTGAGGCGCTTTCGCCCCGTCCGCGTTGATGGAGTCCGGGGTGTCGAATGTCCGATTGCACAGTCCATTACCGCTGTGGCTCGTTTGCCTTTGCCGAAGATTGCACGTCGTACGACCAAGCAGTGGCGCGCGCGCTGCGCATCAAGGCGAGAGCCGGCGTCTGGCGCGTGCACATCAGAGATGCGCGTGGAAAGCCAGTGCGCGGGGGGTTCGATCTTTACCCACAGTGGCCGGGACCGCATCTCGCATGGTCAAACGAAACACCACAGCGAGGACTGCCGCGCGAGGCGGTGCGCGTGCGGCGAACAATGAATCTTCGGTAGGACGAGGGCTGCGATTACGCCCCCACAATCCAATCCCTGATTGCTGACTACTGTTCCGGGTTGTCGCTGTCTTGGTCGTCCGGAGGCGGACCTGGTTCGTCCACGTCCGGTGGAGGCGGCGGCGGCGGTCCCATGCGTGGCGGCGGAGGTGGCGGGCGTTGCTCCCGCTGGAACGGCGGGGGCGAGGGGGGCGGACGTTCTTCTCGCTGCATACGTTCGATGCGAACTCCATTCGGCGTATCGCGCTCGATAACGACCGGCTGATCTTCTTCCCTCGTAATTGGACCGCGCACGATCTCCCGCGATGATCCGGAGGGAATTACGGGTTGCGCGGACGTCGGCGCATGTGAGGCGGTAACGGTCCCGGATCTCTCGCGCGGTGCGGTCGCCTGGCGCCGTTGCACGGCCTCGCCATCGCTATTGAACAGCCAGTTCCACCAGCCGCGCTTGTCGTTTTCTGTCTTGGTGCTCCCGCTCTCGGCGGTGTCGCTATTGCTGGATGAGGTTTCTGTGTCTTCTTCGATTTTCGCGCCCCCCGCCTCTTCGTCGGCTGTGGCAATTCCATTGGTATCGTCCTCGACCGCGACGGTGCCAGAGTCGGCAGTGATGACGCCGTTATCCTCGACGGGCGCTTGCGGCTCGGATTTGTCGAGTGCTTTCGCCGGCAGGCCTTCTTCGGCGGCAGTCATGACCGCGCGCCAGACTTCCGCCGGAATGGTGCCACCCGTCACATTACGCATGGGCGAAGAATTGTCGTTGCCGATCCAGACGCAGGCGACGTAATCGGCGGTGAAACCCACGAACCAGGCGTCGCGGTAATCCTGCGTCGTCCCTGTCTTGCCCGCCGCTTCATGCCCGGGAATCGATGCGCTGCGCCCGGTGCCTTGCGACACGACGCCGTAAAGCATCGCCACCATGTCGCGATCCACGTGGCTTGCGATGACGCGGTCCGCCTGTGGCGGCTCCCGCGTGTAAAGCACATGGCCAGCATTGTCGGTGACCTGAGTCACCATGTAGGGCTGCACCCTAAACCCGCCATTCGCGAAGGCAGCATAGGCCCCAGTGAGCTCCAGCGGCGTGACTTCGGAGGTCCCGAGAGCCAGCGATGCGTTTGCTTCGAGCGGCGACTTGATGCCCAGCCGTTGAGCGGCCTCGATCACCTTGTCGACGCCGACTTCCTGGCCCAACGCGGCCGTGATGGTGTTCACCGAATGGGCAAGCGCGTCGGCGAGCGTGATTGTGCCGTAGGAGCGATCCCCGTAGTTGGTAGGGGCCCAGCCATCGATATCAACCGTTGAGTCGGTTCGGGTCTCCCAAGGGGAAATGCCACTCTCCACGGCGGCCAGATACACGAACGGCTTGAAGGAACTTCCGGGCTGGCGCTTGGCCAAGGTCGCGCGGTTGAACACGCTCTCGTCGTAGTCCCGCCCTCCCACCAGCGCTGCAATGGCGCCGTCCGGCTTCATGACAATCACCGCGCCTTCATGGGCTCGCGCGCGGCGGCCCTCCTTGGTGAGTACACGATTGAGATTGTGGCGAGCGGCATCCTGCAGGCGCGTGTCGAGGGTGGTATGCACCACGAGATCCGAGGAGGGCGGTTCGCCATTCACACTGGCAAGTCTCGTCGCCTCATCCGCGGCGGTATCGAGAAAAAAGTTTCTTGCGTCCTGCTGCGAGCGGTCCGTCACGACAGCCGGATGCGCCTTTGCCTCTTCCTCGTCCTGGCGGCCAATCGCATGCGTCTTTACCATTTCGTCGAGCACATGGTTGGCGCGTTCTTGTGCGCGCGCCAGATCGCGCCGTGGGGAAAACACGGACGGCGCTGTCGTCAGGGTGGCCAGCATGGCCGCTTCAGAAAGTGTGAGGTCGCGCGCGCTCTTGCTGAAATAGACATGGGCGGCGCCGTCGACACCGTAGGCGCCTGACCCGAGATAGATGCGATTCAGGTATAGGTCGAGGATTTGCTTCTTGCTGAGCGATTTCTCCAGACTCTCGGCGTCGAACAATTCCTCAAGCTTGCGCGCATACGTGCGCTTCGGATTGAGGAACACGATCTTCGCCGTCTGCTGCGTAATCGTTGAACCGCCCTGCATGACATGATGCGCGCGGAAATTCACCCACATCGCGCGCAACAGGCTGTGCACGTCGACGCCGCCATGCGAATAGAAATTCCGGTCCTCTACGGCGACGAACGCGGCGGGCAGGTAGGGCGGCATCTCGTCGAGTTTGAGCCGCTCGCCCACAATGGCGCCGCGATGACCGATTTGATTGCCCTGGGAATCCAGAAAGGTAAACGCAATGGGCCGGTTGACCGAATAAAGGTCGCGGCTGGTATCGAGCGGCGGTGCCAGCGCCGTCAGGATGTAAGGCAGGAACACCAGCGCAGCGAGCGGCAGCGCGACGATCACCGCGCCGATTGCGAGTATTTTCGCGAACGGGCCGCGCGGGCGCCCCAGCCACTCGGCGAGCGCCTGCAGGTTTTCCTTGAAGTAATCGGCCATGGTCCGGTTCGCGGGCGCCAGTGATTAAATCGCCGAAGTTTGCGGCGGATTCAAGACTCTAGGGTGAACGCATTGGTGCCTATTCGGCTGCCATATAAATGGGCTACGCCCGCGCACGCCTCGCAAAATAGGCGATTATCAGGCCGAACAGCAACATGGCCGCCATGTTTCGCCGAACGATAGCGACGTGAAGTGCGGCAGGCGATGATAGGCCGAGAGCGGCACCACGGCGTAATTCATGACGAAGAAGACGATGATTCCGTAACCCAAGCCGCTGACGATCCAGTTGCGGTAGAGCATTGGCACGAATCGTCCGCCGAAGATGAAGAGAGCGGCAATGAGGATGGACATCGCCCATTGCAGCATCAGCCCAAGCGCCGCGGTGCCAGCTCCGTCCGAAAAAGCAGCAGCCTTTCCGATCAGGCCGCCAGCAATAACGTGCAGGATGAATACCGGATCGTGAGCCGAGATCAGCGAAGCGGCTCCGATGGCGATAGTGCCGGCAATGACGCCGCCCAGCAGTAGGGCGAGCCACGCAGGTTGCCCCTCACGCATGATCGCCCCCGCGCTTCCAGTCGCGGCAGCAACGCTATACCCCGGCAACAAGCGTCTACGTCACGTCAGCGTGATAAGCGCCCAAGTCAGGCGGCGGCGCGAATGGGCTGGTCTTCCTTCTCCAGATTCTCCGCCGCGAAGTCCCAGTTGAGCAATTTGCCGAGCACCTCTTCAAGGTATGTGGCCCGTTCGTTCCGATAATCGAGATAATAGGCGTGCTCCCACACGTCGACCGTGAGCAGGCAGTTGATGCCCTTGGCCATGGGATCGACCGCATTGGCTGTCTTCTCGATTAACAGCTTGCCGTTTTGCGAGCACAGCCACGCCCAGCCGGAGCCGAATTGCGTTTTGCCCGCTTCCGCGAGCTGCTTCGTCAAATCCTGTACGCTGCCGAAGTCGCGCGCGATGCATTCCTTCAGCCGGCCGCTTGGCTGCGAGCTTTTCGGCGTAAGCGAGCGCCAGAAGAAATCGTGGTTCCACACCTGGCCGGCGTTGTTGAAGATCTGCTGGTCCTTGTCTTTCCCATTCACGGTCGCGCGCACGATCTGCTCAATCGGCATGTCTGCGTAGCGGCTACCCGCGACCAGCTTGTTGAGGGTGTCGACGTATGTCTTGTGGTGTTTGTGATAATGAAACGAAATGGTTTTGGCGGAAATGGTGGGCGCAAGCGCATCCTCAGCCCACGGTAACGGCTTCAACGTGAATGGACCCATGGCAGAACTCCCGATTGTCTGGAAATCACGACGCACATCGTAAACCTCATGATCTTTCGATCAGTGCCGTTTCAAGGCAGTTCGGTTTTGCGATGTGCGCCATAAGATTCAATGATCGGCGCGGTGCATGGTTCCCGCAATGGTGCGGTTCTGCTGATTGAGTAGGCGCGATGAGCCTGCAGAATTCTCGATTTCCTACTGGAGCAGATCTTCGCGTTTCACCCAATCAAGGCCACGATCCAGGGCGCGCGTGAAGCGGTCGAAGAGTTCGTCGATCTCCTCTTCGGCGATGACAAGGGGCGGGCAGAAGGCCAACCGGTCGTTCAGCAGCGGCCGTGAGATGACGCCTTCCTCCTGCGCGAAGTTGAACACTGTCGCCGCCACGTATTTCGCGGGATCGAAACTTGCTCTCGTCGTTTTGTTCGCCACCAGCTCGATGCCGCCGAGGAGGCCGATGCCGCCAGCTTCGCCGACCAGCGGATGCTCGCCAAGCCTGGCGAGCCGCTTGAGGAAGTGCGGCGACACGCGGCGCACGTGGCCGACGATGTCGCGCTCCTGATACAGTTCGATCGTCTTTAGCGCCACCGCCGCGCAAACGGGATGGCCGGTGTAAGTGAATCCGTGGCCGAAGGTGCCGATGCGGCCACTCTCCGCCTCGATGGCGTCGCACAAATCCGGCGACAGTAGCACCGCCGAAATCGGCAGATATGAGCTCGACAGCGCCTTCGCCAAAGTCATGCTGGCAGGCTGAAAGCGATAGGTTTCGCAGCCGAACCAGTTGCCGGTGCGGCCGAAGCCGGTGATCACCTCGTCATCGATCACCGGAATGTCGTACTTCGCCAGCACCTGGCCGATCGCCGGGAAGTAGCCTTTAGGCGGCAAAATCACCCCGCCCGCCCCCTGCACAGGCTCGGCGATCATCGCCGCGATGGTTTCCGCGCCTTCCGCTTCGATCAGCGATTGCAGCTCGCTCGCCATGCGTGCCGTGAACTGCTCCTCGCTCTCGCCTTCCTCCGCCGCGCGATAATAATGCGGACACGCGGCGAACTTGACGAATTCGAACGGCAGATCCCAGCTCTTGTGATTTGCCGGTAAACCGGTGAGGCTTGCCGCCACCATCGTCACGCCGTGGTAGGCCTTCACGCGGCTGATGATCTTTTTCTTCTTCGGCTTCTCGCGGGCGTTGTTAACATACCAGAACAGCTTGACCTGTGTGTCGTTGGCCTCCGAGCCGGAATTGGCAAAGAAGACTTTTCCGACGGGAAACGGCGCGATTTCCTTTAGCTTCTCGGCCAGCGCGATTGCGGGTTCATGGCTCTTGCCGGAAAACAGATGCCCGAACGAAAGCTTGCGCATCTGCTCGGCGGCGACATCCGCGAGCACCGGCTCGCCCCAGCCAAGCGCGGTGGACCACAGCCCGCTCATGGCCTCGATGTAGTCCTTGCCCTGTTCGTCGTAGACCCGCACACCTTCCCCGCGCTCAATGATCAGCGGCCCGGTTTCACGGAATTTCACGAGGTTGGTGTAGGGGTGCAGGATGCTTTCGACGTCACGCATCTGAGCGTTGGAGAGAGGCATTGAAACCACCGGAATGGGTTGCGTCTCTGTTAGCAGATTGCCCGGCGCAGAAAAATCGATGCGGCTCACATGGCGGGTTGCGGCGAGCGGCTGGCGCGGCGGACGAGGACAAACGCGGCCCCGCCGGCTGCCAGCGATGCCGCGGCGCATGCAAATGCCGCCGTGTGAAACGTGGAGAATAGCGCGGTTCCCCGTGCCGCAAACACAGCGCCGAGCAGGGCGGTGGCGTATGCGGTAGCGATCAGTCGCCGGTGCGCGCCACCGCACTGTTCAGCCCAGAGGCCGAGGGGGGAAGCGCGATTCTCGAAAAACAACGACGCCAGATGTCGTGGTGACATTGTGTTTGGCCACAACGCCTACGGAATGGTGCCGGCCGGCAGAATGTCCTTCACCGCATTGACGATAGTCTGCATCGCCAGCGCCGCTAGGACGATGCCCATCACCCGGCTGATCACATTGGCGCCCGTGTCGCCGATCAGACGCCGGATCGGTCCGGCGGCAACGAGGCAGGCGAAGCTGATCGCCATCACCAGAACGAGCACGGCGGCGGTCGCCGCCTGCTCCGAGAGCGTGAACTTGTAATTGTCGGTTAGCACCACGATGGCGGTGATGGAGCCGGCGCCCGCCATCATCGGCGTGGCCAGCGGAAAGACGCTGATGTCGCCGGAAGGATGCGCCGCCGCGCCCTCGCCCATCTCGCCGTAGAGCATCTTCAGTCCAAGGCTCAGCAGCACAATGCCGCCGGCCAGCCGGAAGGCATTGAGCGAAATGCCGATTGCTTCCATCACGATCTGGCCGATCACGAGGAAGAACAGAAGGATGATTGTGGCGACAATGCATGCGCGCAGCGCGATGTGAAGGCGCTCCTTCGCGCTTTTGCCGCCCGTGATCGCCAGAAACACCGGCACGTTGGAGATCGGATTGATCGTGACCAGCAGGGTCATGAACGCCGTGACAAGTTCCTTGCCCATGCTCCTCCGCGCGCCCCGCCGAATCGCCCTCGGCAACTGCACCTGACTTCGCGGTCGCGGCGCAAGAGGTGGCGGATCAGCGGGCGTTGGCGGGCGCGTCTTCCGGCTCGAACGGCGGGGTGTCGCGATCCCGCCACCAGACATAGAGCGTCACCAGCGCCAGCATCGGATACATCAGGAAGCTCGCTTCCGTGCCGAGAACGCCGCCAGTGAGCCAGGCGGGTCCGTGGAACGTCGCGTCCAGCATTCGCCCTTGCGGGATCAGGTTGCCGTTCGGCGTGCCGATGACGAAGAACTGCATGAAATCGAATGCGATGTGCAGGCCGACGGCGAACCACAGATTTCCCGTTTTCAGTACCGAGAAGCAGATCAGCACGCTGAACCAGACGAGCGTAATCACGTCCCAGAGGTTTTCGCCCTGCTTAAAGAAATAGTGGATGCCGGCGAACACCAACGCGATGACAATGCTGGCAGGCCAGAAGCCAACTGCCTTCCACAAGGTTTCGAGGAAATAGGCCCGGAACCAGAACTCCTCGGTGACGCCGACGACGATCATGGTGAGGAGCCAGGCAAGCGCGGAGGCCGCGAGCGCGGCGCCGGATAGGGCGAGCCCGTGGATCTGCATGCCGCCGAGCGCAATCATGCCGATCGCCACGCCGCCCGCGATCACGATGCCGGCGAGCAGGCCCTCGAAGGTGCGCGCGCTTAGCGCCTGACCAATGGGCATGAAGTAGCTATCGATGCGACGGGCTTCGTACCAGGCGAACAGTCCGGTCGCGATCAATGCGATCAGCAAGAATTCGCCTTCGCCAAATGCAATGGACGCGGGCGTGAGCGCAGGAGCGAGATGGAGCCGGCTGGCAACTACCTGCGCCGACGGATCGAGCAGAAACGGCAGCGCGATGAATGTGAGCACGAAATAGAGGAGGGCGCGCCACGGCGGCCGCAGCATGCGGTCTGGCCCCATTAGGAAATTGGTGATCGCGTTCATGTCGCGCGCCCCTTCCGACGCGGACGGCGGTTTGCGTGATTACGATGCGGCGGGTTCAGCGCCTTCCTCTACGCTGCGCTCGGAACGCTCGGCAATGCGCGCGCTCTTTCCGCGGCGGCCACGCAGATAATAAAGCTTCGCCCGCCGCACCCGGCCCTTGCGCACGACTTGCACCGAATCCACCAGCGGCGAGTAGATCGGGAACACGCGCTCAACGCCTTCGCCGTAGGAGATTTTGCGGACCGTGAAGCTCTCGTTCACGCCCTCGCCCTGGCGGCCGATGCACACCCCCTCGAATGCCTGCAGGCGCTCGCGCGTCTTCATCTGCTTGGCCTTCTCGTCCCAGCTCTGCTCGACGACCTTGACGTTGACCTTGAGCGTGTCGCCGGGACGGAATTCCGGCAGGCCCTTGCCGCCGCGAACGGCCTTCATCTGCTCGCTCTCGAGCTGTTTCAGCAGGTTCATGGGTCGGGCACTCCGCGGGATGGGTCGGAATCGATTGGAAGGGGCGGCTCTTAGCCTATGCCTTTCCCTTTTCATAGAGGGCCCAGAGATCCGGGCGGCGGGATCTGGTCAGGTTTTCCGCTTGCTTCCTCCGCCATCTGGCAATTTCGCCATGGTTGCCGCCGAGAAGAACCGGCGGGATTTCCTTGCCTTCAAAGCTTTGGGGCCTTGTGTACTGCGGATATTCCAGCAGGCCAGCCGAGAAGCTTTCGTCTGCGGACGAGGTTTCATCGCCCAGCACGCCGGGAATGAGCCGCACGCAGGCCTCGATCAGGGCCATGGAGGCGATTTCGCCACCCGCCAGCACGAAATCGCCAACCGAGATTTCCCCGAGCTGCCGCGCTTCAATGGCCCGCTGGTCGAGCCCCTCGAAGCGGCCACAGAGAAGAATAGCTCCCGGGCCCTCCGCCAATGTACGCGCGCGCGCCTGTGTCAGCGGCACGCCGCGCGGTGTCAAATAGATCGCCGGCACATTCGGATTCCCCTGCCGCGCCGCATCGATGGCAGCGCACGCCACGTCTGCGCGCATCACCATGCCGGGACCGCCGCCCGCGGGCGTGTCGTCCACGGTGCGATGCTTGCCGATGCCGTTATCCCAGATGTCGTGCACCTCCAACGACCAGAGATTTTTCTCCAGCGCCTTGCCGATGAGCGAGATACCCAGCGGCCCCGGAAAGATCTCCGGAAACAGCGTCAGTACACTCGCGCGCCACTTCACTCCACGTTGCCTTTAGTTTCGGCTTCCACTTCTTCCGGCGCGGCGATGACAACGCGGCCTTCAGCAACATCGACAGTCGGCACGATCTCGCAGGTGAACGGCATCAATACGGTACCCTCATCATTATTGCGCGCGATCTCAATTACATCGCCGGCCCCAAAATTGTGGATCCCAATCACACTGCCGATGGCGCGGCCCTCCGTGTCTTCAGCGCGCAGGCCGATGAGGTCGGCATGGTAAAATTCATGCTCTTCGGCGGCGGGCAGGGCGCCGCGCGGAATGTAAAACTCAACACCCTTCAGCGACTCTGCAGCATCGCGATCGGCGATGCCTTCTAACTGCACAACCGCGACGCCCTTCGCCGCGCGTGCGTTGGCGATGACGAATTTGCGCCCGTCCTTGGTGTGCAATTCGCCATAGGCGCCGAGCTTCTCGGGCGTTACGGTGAAGGTCTTCACCTTTACCCCGCCCTTTAGCCCCTGCGCGCCGATCACCACACCAAGCAGAACCTCATCGGGCATTGCGCCTCAGCCTTACGACGTTGGCGCTTCCGCCGACTTGGCAGCCGCCGCGGCGCGTTCCTGCGCTTTCTTCTTTGGCTGCATCTTCTGGGGATTGTTCTTCTGCAGCGGCTTCACCAGGCCGGCGTCCGCCAGAAAACGGTGCACCCGGTCGGTGGCGACAGCACCCTTCGCCATCCAAGCTTTCGCCTTGTCGGTATCGAGCTTCAGCCGATCCGCATGATCCTTCGGCAACAAGGGATTGTGGAAGCCGATCTTCTCGATAAAGCGGCCGTCGCGCGGACTGTGCGAATCCGCGACCACGATATTGTAGTGCGGGCGTTTCTTGGTGCCGCCCCGCGAAAGCCTAATTTTGAGTGACATGACGGTTTCCTTTCGTAAATTCGTGAGTGGTTATCTGCGGCCGGGAAACATACCGGGTGGAAGATGGGGCATGCCGCCGCCGCCCATGATGCCGGAAAGGCCGGCAGGCAAGCGGCCGCCGGACTTTTTCATCGCCTTCATCACATCGGCCATCGCGCGATGCATCTTCATGAGCTTGTTCACCTCGCTCACTTCGACCCCGGCGCCCGCCGCGATGCGTTTCCTGCGCGACCCGTTGAGGAGGTCGGGATCGGCTCGCTCCCTTCGCGTCATGGACGAAATGATCGCTTCCTGCCGGGTAAGTACCTTGTCGTCGAGGCCTGCCTGCGCGAGCTGATCCTTCACCTTGCCGACGCCGGGCAAGAGTGACAGCACGCCCGTCATCCCACCCATCTTTTTCATCTGGCGCAGCTGCTCGGCGAGATCGTTCATGTCGAACTCGCCTTTCCTCATGCGCGCGGCGAGTTTCTCAGCCTTGTCCTTGTCGAGAACTTCCGCGGCCTTTTCGACCAGGCTGACCACGTCGCCCATATCGAGGATGCGGTTGGCCACGCGCTCGGGATGGAACGGCTCCAGCGCATCGAGCTTTTCGCCCACGCCAAGAAACTTGATCGGCGCGCCGGTGACACTGCGCATGGAGAGCGCGGCGCCGCCGCGTGCATCGCCATCCGCGCGCGTGAGGATGATGCCGGTGAGCGGCACGCGTTCGTTGAAACTTTTCGCGATGTTCACCGCGTCCTGGCCGGTGAGACTGTCGGCCACCAGAATGGTTTCGTGCGGTTTGGTGACGTCGCGCACCGCGGCCACTTCCGCCATTAGCTGCTCGTCAATGTGCCGACGGCCGGCAGTGTCGAGGATCACGGCGTCGTAGCCGCCGACGCGTGCGGCCGCGATCGCGCGCCGCGCAATATCAACCGGCGTCTGGTTGGCGACGATGGGTAAAGTCGGTACACCGGCCTGCTCGCCCAGAATCTTCAGTTGCTCCATGGCGGCGGGACGGCGCACGTCGAGCGAGGCCATCAGTACGCGCTTTTTCTCTTTACCTTGCAGCAGCAGGCCGAGCTTCGCGGACGTTGTGGTTTTGCCCGAGCCTTGCAGGCCGACCATGAGGATGGGCGAAGGCGGCGAGCCGAGATCGAGGCCGGCTGATTCTTGGCCGAGGGTTTCGACCAGAACGTCGTGCACGATCTTGACGACCTGCTGCCCCGGCGTGACCGAACGGATGACGTCCGCGCCGGTCGCGCGTGGCCGCACGCGCTCGACAAACTGCTTGACGACCGGCAGCGCCACATCGGCTTCGATGAGCGCGGTGCGGATGTCGCCTAGCGCCTCGTCGACATCGGCCTCGGTCAGCGCGCCGCGGCCGCGCAGGCGGTCGAAGGTCTCAGATAAGCGGCTCGTCAGACTGTCAAACATCGGTCCTCGAATTCACAAAGCACAAGCGCCCCAGGGGGCGCACCTGCGCTGCCTGGGGGCGATCACGGGCTCTAGCCCGCGACCGGAAAGTCATGCGGCTTTCCGGAATGGCGATGACCTAGGTGGCTGAGCACGCAAAGTCAATGCGCTCCCTGTTCAGCGCGTGCTGTTCTGCGCTGCATCGGCATTCGCGCCCAGTCCCAGCTTCTGTTTAAAGAAGGTGTAGGAGAGGGCCCAGTATTCGGCTTCGGCGGCGTGGGTGACGCCGGCGCCGTGGCCGCCTTCCGCGGATTCGTAGAAGAGCACGTCGTGGCCTTGGTCCTCGATTTTCGCTGCCATCATGCGCGCCCAGATCGGCGTGACGCGATCATCTGTGGTGTCCGTGATGAACAGCACCGGCGGGTATTTCACGCCCGGTCTTACATTCTGATAGGCGGAGTAGTTCAAAAGCCACGCGCGATCGGCAGGCTTGGCCGGATCGCCGTATTCCTCCTCCCACGATTGGCCCGCGCCGAAGCGCGTGTAGCGCAGCATGTCGATCAGCGGCCGCTGGACGACGACCGCACCAAGCAATTCGGGATGCTGCGTCATCGTCACCGTGGTGAGCACGCCGCCGTTGGAGGCGCCGACGATGCCGAGCTGGTTCGGCGTGGTGAGGCCGCGCCGCTCGAGATCGATGGCGATTGCCGCGAAATCGTCGAAAGCGCGCTGGCGATGCTCCTTTAGCGCCGCCTGATGCCAGGCGGGCCCGAACTCACCGCCACCGCGGATATTGGCGACGGCAATCGCGCCACCCTTTGCGAACCACGCATCACCCGGATCGAGCGGACGATGGCCGTCGTTCCAGTACCAGGGATTCAGCGACAGCTCGAAACCCCCATAGCCGTAAAGGATGGTGGGGATTGGAGCTTTGGCATTGCGCGGGCGGATGAGGAAGTACGGCACTTTCGTGCCGTCGTGCGACGTCGCCCAGTTCTGGGTGACGTTTACGAGGTCTGCATCAAATCGCGTCGGCTGGGATTTGATTTCCCTGGGCGCGCCACTGGCACCGTACTGATACAGCGCCGGCGCATGGGTAAAGCTTTCGTAGGAGAGGTACGCCTCCGGGCCCCAGTCGTTTGTCGCCGCCACCCCTGTCGAGCCATCGTTCGGCAGTGCGAGAGTCGTGTCGCGCCACTTTCCGTTCGCGAAGTGGAATTCGTGAATGGAGCCGGTGACGTTGACGTAGATCGGCGCGTAAACCGCATCCCAGCCCGCTGAGACATCTTGCGCGATCATCGTCCGCGGGCCGGGAGTGAAGAGCACGGCGACCGGCTGCGCCTTTCCGGTTTGCGCGAACGCCAGCACTGGGAATGAAACCAGAGATCCTTTTGCGATTTTCTTTGTGCGCTGCGGCATCCAGTCGTCGCGCAAGGTGAAGATAAGCTGGCCCCGTGTCACGCCTTTGATCTCTGCGCCGCGAGTGATGGGCATCTGCACCGTCGTCCCGTCCGGCTTCACGAAGAAATACTCAGCGCTGAAGAAAGTGATCTGGCGCTGGACGATGGGAACGACGCCATACGGGCCGTGAAACACCTGCAGGTTCGCGCCAACATCCTCAGGGTTTGCTTCGTATACGACCTTTGCCGCCGAACTCGGCTCGCCGCGATGCCACAACTTCACGATGCGCGGATATGACGAGGGCGTCATCGAGCCGGGGCCAAAATCGCTGGCGAACAGAATCGTATTGTCGTCGACATAGCGGGCCTGCGACTTCGCTTGGGCGAGCGCAAAGCCGCCGTCGAGGAATTTGCCAGCCTTCGGATCGAACTCGCGCACCTCGTGCGCGTCGGTGCCGCCGGGTGAAAGAGAAACGAGGCAGCGTCCGAACGAAGGTGCGCAGTCCGCGCCTTGCCACACCCAGTTCTTGCCCGTGTCGCGATCGTATGTGTCGACATCAAGCAACACCTGCCAATGCGGCTCGGCATTTGCGTAATCAGCGATAGTCGTGCGCCGCCAGATGCCGCGCACGTGGTCCGCATCCTGCCAGAAATTGAACACCCATTGATGATCGACTATGTCGGGCTGGGGAATGCGATCGTTCGCATTCTGGATTTTCAAGATTGTATCATAGTCCATTGAGTATTCTGGATCGCTTTTGAGTGCTGCATTGCTTTTCGCGTTCTGCGTGCTAACCCAGGCAAGCGCTTTCACCCCGCTGATGTGGGACAACCACAGATACGGGTCGTTGTCCGGAGCACCACCCATCGATGCCGCAAGTGCAGGCCATCCGATGGCCGCAACGACCACGGCGCTTAAAGTCAGGTTGCCCAGATTCATTGATTTCCGCCCTCACTTCCTGCGGCTTTCTTGTGAATGCGCGTGAGTTCGTCAATCGGGCTGGTCCGTTCACGCCTCAAACCCTATATACCCGCCCAATGACGTCCTTCCTGAAAATGCACGGCCTCGGCAACGATTTTGTCGTATTCGACGCACGGAAATCGAAACTTTCGCTGGATAACCAAGGCGCCCGTGCCGTGGCGGACCGGCGGCGCGGAATCGGCTGCGATCAGGTGATTGTGATTGAAAGCTGTGCGAATGGCGCCGACGCGCTGATGCGCATCTATAACGCAGATGGCGGCGAGGTAGAGAGCTGTGGCAATGCCGCGCGTTGCGTGGCGCGGGTGTTGATGGATGAAAGCCGGCGGGATTCCGTTCGCCTCGATACCGAAGGCGGCGCACTGTTGTGCCGGCAGATGGGATCGATGGTCAGTGTCGATATGGGGCCGCCGCACCTCAGTTGGTGGGACATTCCGCTTTCCCATGATTGTGATACGAATTTGTTCACGGTGCCGATTGGGGGAAGAGAATTGCGAGACGCCGCGGCGGTTTCGATGGGTAATCCTCACTGCGTCTTATTCGTGCAGAAGGTCGAAGAGGCCGCCGTCGACATCATCGGTCCTGCTGTCGAGTGTGCGCCGCTTTTCCCTGAGCGCACGAATGTGGAGTTTGTGCAAGTCCTTTCGCCAGAAAAGCTGCGGGTGCGCGTGTGGGAGCGTGGAACAGGGGTGACGCTGGCGTGCGGCACCGGCGCCTGCGCCGCTATGGTTGCAGCAAACCGGCGAGGTCTTTGCGGCTTGCGCGCAGAGGTTTTGCTGGATGGCGGGCCGCTCACGATCGAATGGCTGGGCGACGATTCGCATGTGGTGATGATCGGGCCGGCCGCGCTCGTCTACCGCGGCGAAATCGACCTGAGGGCGCTCGCATGAGTGCGCCGGAGCTTGTCACCTTTGGTTGCCGGCTGAATGCGTATGAGTCGGAAGTCATTCGCGCGCGCGCTATCGAAGCGGGGTTGGCAAACGCTCTCATTTTCAACACATGCGCCGTGACCGCCGAGGCCGTGCGCCAATCTCGTCAGGCGATTCGCAAAGCGCGACGGGCGCAGCCGAATGCAAAGATCATCGTCACGGGCTGTGGCGCCCAGACCGAGCCCCACGTCTACGCGGCAATGCCTGAAGTGGACCTTGTTCTGGGGAATGACGAAAAGCTCCATTCCGAAAGCTATTCGGGCTTTGTGCTTAATGCGGCTGAACGCGTTCGCGTGAATGATATCTTCGCGGTGAAAAAATTGGCGCCGCAGTTCGTGGATAGTTTCGACGGACGCGTACGCGCCTTTTTGCAGATACAGAACGGGTGCGATCATCGCTGCACCTTCTGCATAATCCCATACGGCCGCGGCAATTCGCGTAGCGTTCCCATGGGCGCCGTCGTCAATGGGGCTCGAAGACTCGTCGAAAAGAGGTTTGGAGAAATTGTGCTGACCGGCGTCGATCTCACGAGCTATGGTGCCGATCTTCCCGGCGCGCCGACCTTAGGGCAGGTCTGCGCAAAATTGCTGAGGCATATTCCCGAGCTGAAGCGGTTGCGGCTCTCTTCTATCGATTCTATTGAAGCCGATGACGATCTTCTGCGCTTGATCGCCGAAGAGGAGCGGCTAGCGCCGCATTTCCATCTCTCTGTCCAATCCGGCGACGACATGATCCTTAAGCGCATGAAGCGGCGCCATTCCCGAAAAGACACCATTACCTTTTGCGACACGGTGCGGCGCCTTCGGCCGGAGGTCGCATTTGGCGCTGACCTCATTGCCGGATTTCCGACCGAAACGGACTCGATGTTCGAGAATACAATGCGATTGGTGAATGATGCCGGGCTTATCTACCTGCATGTTTTCCCCTTCAGTCCTCGAAAGGGCACACCAGCTGCGCGCATGCCGCAGGTTTCTAGAGATGTGGTCAAGAGCCGTGCGCGGCGGCTGCGCGCGATTGGAACAACGGCTCTCGCATCACAATTGCAGAGCATGATCGGGAGTGAACAGGATCTACTGGTCGAGAAAGAAGGCGTGGCGCGAACCGCCTGTTATGCGCAGGTAGCGCTCGCAGGCCCGGCACTGCCTGGAACCTTCGTCCGTGCCCGCATCTCGGGCGCGACGAACACGAACCTAGTCGCTGAAGCGCCATGAGGACCTTCGGCGAAGCGCCCCCGCCGCCCAGATTGTTCGAGCGGCTGAAAGAAGGCTTATCGCGTTCCAGCGGCGGCCTCAGCGATAACCTAACCGGCGTGTTCACCCGCAAAAAGCTGGATGCCGGTACCATTGTCGAACTAGAGGAGGCGCTGGTGCGCGCTGATCTCGGTGCTGCTCTCGCCATGCGCATTTCCCAAAATATCGCCAGAGAACGGTACGACTGGCTGATCTCTGAAGCCGAGCTTCGCCGGGTCTTGGCGGACCAGATCATCGATGTCTTGGCTCCTGTCGAAAAGCCGCTGATTATCGACCGGCGCAGGAAGCCCTTTGTCATTTTGATTGCCGGCGTGAACGGCACTGGCAAAACCACTACCATTGGCAAGCTCGCGCTGCGCTTTGCGCGCGACGGCATGAAAGTCGTGCTGGCTGCTGGCGATACCTTTCGCGCTGCGGCTACCGAGCAGTTGCAGATATGGGGTGAACGGACGGGTGCCGAGGTAGTAGCGCGGGAGCCAGGCGCTGACGCCGCGGGGCTGGCTTTCGATGCACTGAAAAAAGCGAAATCATTGAATGCCGATGTACTGCTAATCGACACGGCGGGACGCCTGCAGAACAAGGCAGACCTGATGTCTGAGCTCGACAAGATTGCACGCGTCCTCCGGAAAGTGGATTCCACCGCGCCCCATGCCGTTCTCCTGGTTCTTGATGCGACGACCGGTCAGAACGCGATCGCGCAGGTCGAAGCGTTCCGAACCATCGTGCCGCTGACCGGTTTGGTGATGACCAAGCTGGACGGCACCGCCAAAGGCGGGATCCTGATCGCTATTGCGGACAGGGTGGCGTTGCCGGTGCACTTTATCGGCGTCGGCGAGCATGCGGATGACCTCCAGGATTTCGATGCGCGCAAATTCGCCGCCCTTCTCACAGGTGCCAAATGAGTTCGCCGTCTGCCGAGACCAGGAAAGTTTCGCCACTAATGCGCCTGGGTCTGGATCTGGGCCCGCTCCTGATCTTTTTTTTGGTTTTTCAGTGGGCCGGAATTTTCGCGGCGACAGGGGCGTTTATGGCCGCGGTGCTGATCGCGCTCGCTGTTGGTTATTCGATTGAGCGCCGATTCTCGCCCATGCCCGTTTTTACGGCAATTCTCGTATTGATTTTCGGTGGTCTCACGCTGTATCTGAAGAACGATACCTTCATCAAAATGAAGCCTACCATTCTGTACGCGACTTTCGGTCTTACGCTGCTTGGTGGCCTCGCATTTCGGCGCGTTTTCGTGAAATATGTTTTTGCAGCGGCCTTTGAACTGAACGAAGAGGGCTGGCGCAAGCTTACCTATCGTTGGGGCTTCTTCTTTCTGGCGCTAGCACTTGTGAACGAAATCATCTGGCGCCATTGGCCGACCGCCGATTGGGTGAAATTCAAAGTATTCGGGATCATTCCCCTCATCATGCTGTTTGCGCTGGCGCAAATGCCGCTCGTGATGAAGCATGAGGCCACTCAGAAGCGAAAATCACAAAGATAACGGGTTTTATTTTCCTCCAACGGGCGGAGCTCGACTTTTTTGTGGCACAGAACCCCGCCCGTGGCGCGCGAAAAAATTTTCAGAAAGGGCGATGCGGACCGTTGTCGCCGGTCCATCACTTCGACTACTGTGAAGGCGTCCACTTCGCCAAGAGTTGCCCATGGCGTGTGCAGGGGGAATTTCCAAACTAGAATTCCATAAGGACCGCGCCAGACGAGTCCCATCGAACGAATTGCAGGGGTGCTTCATGCCGTCAAAAATTCCGCGCCAAACTAACGGCAATTTCGAGCTCGCGGAAACTCCCTCATACCTCATGCGCCGTTGCGAACAGCTCTATGCCGATCTTTATGCGCGCGAAGCAGACGGTTGCGATCTGACGCGTTCGCAGCTGACTGTTCTTTCAGCCCTCGATCCGAACGAAGGCGCGAGCCAGACGGCGTTGGTCGAGATGACCGGCATCGACCGTTCGACCATCGCGGAAATGGTGAGGCGGATGCTGGATCGCGGGCTGATCACACGCAAGCGCACGGAAATGGATTTGCGGGCGAACGCTGTGGCGATCACACCGGGGGGGCGCAAGGCTTTGCGGGTAGCGCGCGCGGCCGCTGAACGGGCCGAACGCGCGTTTCTTGAAGCACTGCCGGCCCCTGAGCGGCCCAAGTTTATCAAATATTTGGCGGCTATAGCTTCCGCGAGCCACCCAAGCGTGGGTGTTGGGTTACCGGCTTTTCGGCGCAAAATTCGCCGCGCGGCCGGCCGTGATCGGTTACGCTGAACGCGTCAGATCCCGCTGCGGGCCTTTTCGATAGCAGGCAGCAGAACGTGCGAAAGCACGTCGTCAGTGATCGGTCCAGAGTAGCGCAGCCGCACCAGCCCGCGACCGTCGATCACGAAAGTTTCCGGAACGTCGTAAACGCCCCAATCGATTGCTGCGCGACCGCGAGAATCCAGATTGATCCGGGAGAACGGGTTGCCGGTTTCGCGCAGAAATTGTCGCGCCCGTTCCGGCTTGTCTTTGTAGACAAGGCCATAAAGAGCCATTCCGCCAATCTGCTTCAGGCGATTGAGCATCGGCGCCTCAAGACGGCACGGCACGCACCACGATGCCCATACATTTAGCACTGTCACATGGCCCGCGGTCAGATCCCCGCGACTGAACCCCGTCGCGGAGCTCTCGAGTGGAGGAAGGGAAAAAGACGGCGCAGGTTTGCCTAGAAGCGCGGACGGCAACTGGTCATGTGGCGGCGCGTACAAGCTGTCGAACAGCAGATAGGCCAATATGCCGAATACCGCGACCGGAACGGCGTAGAGGAGGCGTTTCACTTTGCACTCTGCTCGATCGCCGAAAGCCGGGCCCTCGCGTTGTAATAGGCGCGCAAGGTCAGCAGTACCGCCGCGACAATGCCTACCGCGCTGATGCCATAGGCCGGCCAAACGAACGCTGCATATTTGCCCATGTCGAGAAACGACGGCATCAGGCGTTTGCGCCGAGAACAGCGGCGCGCGCACGGCGGTCGAGAATGTCTGTGCGCATGCGGACGATCAGGAGCGTGAAGAAGAGCACGGTGTACGCCGTCGCCATGACGAACAGCGGCCAGAGGAACACCGCGGAGATCGATGGGCCGTCTTTCCGGATGATGCTTTCCCCCTGATGCAGTGTGGTCCACCATTGCACGGAAAATTCGATGATCGGCAGGTTCACGACGCCCACAAGCGCAAGAATGGCGGCGGCTTTCGCGGCCCGCACGTCATTTTCGATCGCGTTCCAGAGTGCGATGTAACCAAGATAGAGAAACAGCAGCAGGAGAAAGGACGTCAGCCGTCCATCCCACTGCCAATAGGTGCCCCACATCGGACGGCCCCAGAGCGAGCCGGTGATCAACGCCAGTGCCGTGAACAGCGCGCCGAGCGGTGCTGCCTGCCTGGCAGCGACATCGGCGAGCGGATGTCGGTTCACCAGGCCGACGAGCGAAGCCAGCGCCATGAAACCATACGCCATCATCGCCACCCAGGCGGCCGGCACGTGGACGAACATGATGCGCACCGTATCGCCCTGCTGGTAGTCCGGCGGCGCGGCGAAAGACAAATACAGGCCGGCGATGAAAAGGATTGCGGTGAGCGCCGCGAGCCACGGCAGAATATGGCCGCTCAGCTCCATGAAGCGCTTGGGATTGGCGTAGCTGAACATAGGCTGGCTCTAGTTCTTGCGAAAGACGGCGGCAAGCATGGCACTATTCCGAAAGATTGAGGCGGAGCGCTACAGCAGCGACAAACGGCGAGAGAAGCACAGCAGCGGCCGAGAAAGCTGCAAGAAGCCAGATGGCTCCATTTTCAATACCGTCCAATTTTGCGAGGATGGCGCCCGCGCCGAAGATCACGACCGGCGTCAGTAAGGGCAAGACGAGGAGCGGCAGCAGCAATCCGCCCCGGCGGATCGATAAGGTCAGAGCCGCGGCCACGCCGCCGATGGCGCTGATCGCGGGTGTGCCGATCAGCAGCGAGACCAGGAGTGCACCATAGGCGGCGATCGGAAGATGCAGCAGCAGCGCCAGTAAGGGTGACAACACAGTGAGCGGCAAACCGGTGGTCAGCCAGTGGCTCGCGACCTTCGCCACCGCTACACCCTCAAAACTCAACGGGCTGAGCGCCAGCAGATCGAGGCTGCCGTCCTCGTAATCGGCCTGGAACAGCCGGTCGAGGGCAAGCAGGTTGGCCAGCACCGCCGCGATCCAGATCACGCCGGCGGCAACTCGCGCCAGGAGCTTCGGTTCGCTGCCGATGCCGAACGGCACCAAGGCCGCCACAGCCGCGAAGAACGCCAGCGCCAGCATCGCACTGCCACCGGCGCGGGTCGCCAGGCGAATGTCCCGCGCGAGCAGGGCAGCGAAGGCACTCATGCGAGCTGCAGCCGCGCAGCATCGAGCCCGATCGGATCGTGTGTGGCGATGACCGCCACTCCGCCTTTCGCCAAATACTCGCCTAGCAAACCAAGCAGCAGCGACTTGCCTTGCGCATCGAGCGAGGCGAGCGGTTCGTCGAGCAGCCACAGCGGACGGCCGCACAACTTCAATCGTGCCAGCGCGAGGCGCTTCTTCTGGCCCGCCGACAAATACTGGCAGGGCAGATCGGCGGCGCGGGACAATCCCACCAGTTCAAGCAGTGCAGCGATGCTCTCGCTCGATCCGCCGTACAGCTGCGCAAAAAACCGCAGCACTTCGCGCGCTGTAAGTTGCGGCTTCACGCCGTCCTGATGCCCCAGCCAGCCGACGAACCTGCCGCGTTCTTCGCGATCCTCCACCCGCGCGCCGCTGCCGCACAGGGAAATCGTCCCGTCTGCCGGCGCCAGCAATCCCGCCAACAAGCGAAGCAGCGAGGTCTTGCCCGAGCCGTTCGGCCCCTCCACCACCAACGCTTGCCCGCGCGCCACACGAAAACTCACGTCGCGGAACACCGCCCGCCCGCCGCGCTCGCACGCGAGATCGGCAACCTCCAGAAGCTCGAGCGGCGTCACGCCTCAGTACATATGCTGGCCGCCGTTGATCGACATCGTCGACCCGGTGACGAAGCCTGCATCGTCCGCGACCAGAAACAGCACGCCGCGCGCGATCTCGTTCGCTTTCCCGAGCCGCCCCACCGGAATCCGCGCCACGATCTTTTCCAGCACGTTTGCCGGCACGGCCGAGACCATGTCGGTATCGATGTAGCCGGGCGCAATCGCGTTCACGGTCACGCCCTTGGCCGCGCCTTCCTGCGCCAGCGCCTTGGTGAAGCCGTGGATGCCGGACTTCGCCGCAGCGTAATTCACCTGGCCGTACTGCCCCGCCTGGCCGTTGATCGATCCGATATTCACCACCCGGCCGAAACCGCGGGAAAGCATTCCGTCCCACACCGCCTTCGCCATGTTGAAGCAGCCGCCGAGGTTGGTATCGAGCACCTCGTCCCAGCCCTGCCGCCCCATCTTGCGCATCGTGCCGTCGCGGGTGATCCCGGCGTTGTTCACCAGCACGTCGACTGGCCCGAGATCCGCCGCGACCTTGGCGACGCCCGTGGCGCACTGGTCGTAATCGGCGACATCCCATTTGTAGACCGCGATTCCCGTCTTCTCGGCGAAGGCGTTGGCGCGGTCGTCATTGCCGGCGTAGGTGGCGGCGACCTTGTAACCGGCGTTCTTCAGGCCGACGGAAATCGCCTCGCCGATACCCCGCGTTCCGCCTGTGACGATCGCAACCCGCGCCATGTTTCACTCCCTTGATCGGTTTTCCGGCGAACCTAGCCAAAAGGTCCGCGCGGCGCGAGGGACTCCGGATCTCCTGCGCCGGTTCAACATTTCGACCGCATCACCCCATTCGCCTCATCATCTTGATCTTCGTTTTTGCAGAATCGCGTTTACCCCCTCCCTTCGCATGAAAGTTCCCATTCGAACCTCCGGAAATTGCGAGGGGTACCCCTCTGTCCAACCCCGTCGTCATGGCCGCCCACCGAGGCGGCCATCCATCCGGCGCGCCGCGCGAAGCACGCCAGAGCGCGTTCGCAAAATGTCGAAGCACGCGAGAGCGTGTTCGCAAGGTTGAGCGCCGAAAAGACTCCATCGCTCGCGGACGCTCGCGCGATGGATGGCCGGGTCCAGCCCGGCCATGACGGACTGCAGGAGCAAGGGGAATTGTTCGTTTTGTTTTGCAGAAAAAGGGGGGGAGGGGTCCCCCCTCTCGATTCCCCAAGCCACAAGATGTTGCGTTCGCTGAGACGGCCGAGCAGTCGAATTCAAGGATTCGACGCACGGCGTATGCGCCGGTGCGGCGCCGGCTTGCCGTGTTGCGGATGCCTTCGGGCGGTCGATCTGTTGCTTCATGCGCCAAGGATAAGGCCGTTTTGCCGGTGGGGACGGAAATATTTTTCGTCGTTGAATTCGCAGGGCTTTTCGCCCGTGACGTGGGGAATGCACGACACGCGCGCGTATCAGACGTGCTTCGGTGCGGAACCGCCGAGATCGCGCTCATGCGCCGAATGTAAGACCGCTTCGCCGCTGGCAGACGGATTTATTTTCGCCGTTGATTCTTCACGCCTTTTCGCCCGCACCGTGGCGAATAGCGGTAGATGCGCCTTGTGACTCGACGGATCAAAACGGATGGCAGCGCGAGGGAATACGTATCATGTCCCTGCATTCACTAGCTGCATTTCTACCATTTTGCGGCACTGCTCGGTCTTCTCCGAACTGGGATTCGGCAGTGGGAAGTAGTAATATCGATGCAAGCGGACCGTCGCTGCATAACTATTGGAGCAGTTTTAAGTGGCCAACACACTAGCGATAGTTTTGTTGTACCTTTTGGGTAGTGTAGGCGAGACGAATGCAATGACAACTACTGCTGTCGGAACCGCCCAAATGTCTAGCGATTGGACTCTTACGATCCATATGTTTAATGCTCCAGGAGGAGCAAACACACAGATTGTAAGGCCTTCAGACCCATTTTACAGAGAAACAATAGAGGCTGTCGGTCGGATTACACGCGGCGAACGCAAATTGATCATGCCGTCTGCTGGTCAAGTTACCATGAATGCTGATGGCACCATCTCGTTCATATTAGTAACGCAGACGGCTTCAGGGGAGCAGGTCAGCGCAAGTGGAGACGCTAAACCTGGCGAAAAGAATTACGATACTTTGTTGAGACGCGTAAGGGGTTTGAGACCAGGTGAGACGAGATCAATACCTCCTGATTGAGGCGCTAAAGGAGTGGCTGTCAAGACCGTCCAGTCACCTATGGTGCCTGTGTCGGCAGATCGTTGGTTAGGACCGAGTCATTTTTTATTGCGACAATTCGGGGACAGCTTACGTATACCCTCACGCTGATCAGGCCCCGCGCTGCTGGCAATCGTACACTTACGCCGCGCGGATGAATTCGTGAATGGGGTCGCTGGCGGGGACCGATACCCGTTTCGCCGTTGTGACAACGCCGGTACAATCGCGACGTGAACATTTTGCTTCTGCCGGAGAAGGATCGCCGCGCGCAGCTCGAGGCTGCCGAGGCAAAAGCGTTCGCCTTGCTCGATGCGATCGAGCGGGCGGGTCTGATTGCGCCGGGCAAGACCGAAGCCGAACTCGACGGCGAGATTTACGAACTGGCGAAGCGCGATTTCGGTGTGGAGAAGCACTGGCACCGCCGGGTGGTGCGCGCCGGCCCCAACACGCTTTGCACGTTTTACGACCATCCGCCCGTGCGCGCGATCGCGCCGGACGACATCGTCTATCTCGATCTAGGGCCGGTGTTCGCGGCATGGGAAGCCGATGTCGGCCGCTCCTATGCTGTGGGCGGCGATCCGGACAAACAACGCCTTGTCGCCGACCTGTCTCGCACCTTCGATATGGTGAAAGCGCATTACGAGCGCTCACCAGACATCACGGGCGCGGAGCTCTATCGTTTCGCGCAAACTGCCGCGCAGGACGCGGGCTGGGAGTTCGGCGGCGTCATCGCGGGCCACATCGTGGGCGAATTCCCGCACGCCCAACGCGTCCCGGGCAACAAGGATCAGCATCGCATCGGGCCTTTGAACCACAAGCGCATGCGCGATCCCGATGGCCATGGCCACACACGCCACTGGATTCTGGAAATCCATCTGGTGGACCGTGCCCGCCAGTTCGGCGGCTTCTTCGAACGCCTGCTGTAGCGAGGGTGCTTCCGCGTTGGTTTGAACCGGGGCGGCAGGTGCTGGCGCAAACCGCCACCCGCCTTACCAGCGAATGCGAGACAAGGGCGTACAGGCACGCTTGTGTATTCACAAAGCGCTGCAGATAGCCGACACATGAAATGCCTGCGGAACCAGGCTACTTGCGCGGCACGCGCAGCCAGCCGATGTCTGTCCCTCTAATCACATCGCAATCACATTTCTCACGATTGGCCATTGAGTACGGTTGAACGATCCATATGTCTGGCACCTGCGGGCCGCCGGGACGAGCGGGTGTCGGGCTCGAAGCGGATGCCTGGTTGGAGGGGAATATGATTGTACGCCATGAGCCGTGGTCGCCCCAGGTTATTGCGTGGCTGATCGGTATTCTGGTGCTGATCACTATCGTGGCCGGCGGTTTCGGCGAAGCATACGTCCCGTCCAAAATGATAGTCGGAAGCGATCCTGCCGCGACCGCGAGAAATGTCCTCCAGTCTCAATCGTTATTTCGTCTCGGTTTTGTCGGTTACATCATTGAAGCTTTGTGCGACGCGACGCTGACGGCCCTGCTGTATCTTCTGCTCAAACCGGCTGGGCGCGAACTCGCTCTCATCGGTGTGCTCTTCCGCATTGTGGCAACCGTTGCGTTTGCATCATCCGAGTCATTCTATTTTGCCGCTTTGTCTGTGCTGAGAGGAGCCAGCTACCTGAAGTTCTCGCCTGACCAGCTAAATTCTCTCGCCCTTGTGTCATTCAAATTCTCGGCCATCGGCGGCATTGTGCCGACATTGTTCTACGGGGCGGGCTGGATGGTGTTTGGATTCCTCATCTACGGATCCGGCTATCTTCCGAAGTGGTTGGGGGCACTGATGGCATTTGCCGGCGCCTGCTTCGTGATCGGAAACGTCATCTTGGTGATCGCGCCTGCCTATTCTTCGGACCTTTTCATTTTGCCAATGATGATCGGAATGCTTGCGCTGGCGGGGTGGCTGTTCATTCGTGGCGTAGACGTCGAGGAATGGCGAAAAAGCTCGGCGAGTTCGCGATTGGGCGCCGAGTCGCTCTGAAGGGCAGCAAATCAGACTGAGCCCACTACCTGTCAGCCGCTCTCCTGTTCCCCGGCGACGGAATTCAATCAGTCGCAGTGAAAGCCGCCTGCTCCACCGGCATGGCAACGATCTGCCCATTGCCGCTGACGCCAATAGGTCACCAATCCCGCGTTGCGAACCAGCGTGCGAAATCGTTCCGTCTTGCGGACCGAGGAATAGAGCGGCAACCACAGTGAATCGAGCGGAGCCAAGTCACCAAAATTGAGGGAAACGTCGCGCTCCGCAGTTTCGAGAACCCTGCCCGGCTCAGCCGTATGGGCATATATGAAGCAAAGCTCACCTTCCAGGCTCGGTAATTTGGAAGGAAGCGCGTGGCCCAGCGACAGCCGCCGCAGAAGGCCCGCCGCCTCCGCCACTGACTTACGTGAGACCCGCTTCACGTCGGGAGACATGGTGAGGAGGGCGTCTGCGGCTTGCGCGTAACTGCCGGATGCTGCGAACGCGCGCGCCATATAGATGCTGCGCCAATAACTGGTTGGGCCGCCCGGTGGTGTTGCCGACAATAGCGCCATGGCAGCCTTGTCTTCACCGTTCACCTGCATGATGGCGGCCGTCATGATGTTGTAGATGGGGACAAAGGGCTCCAGCGCCCGCAGCTTCTCGCGCGACTTCAGGGCATCCCTTAATCGTCCCATGTCGGTGAGCACGAGGCCGTAAAGGTGGATCGCGTCGGCGTCGTTCGGATTCAGGCTGAGCGCCCGGTGAAAGTCGTCGTCGGCCGCAGCCCAATTGAGGCGGTCGGCATTCACCAATGCGAGTGCGACATATGCCTCGGACTGGCGAGGATCGAGTTGCAAGGCTCTTCGGGCTTCTGCTTCCGATCTCGCAACCGCGTTGGCAATTATCGCCCGACCTGCAGCGATGGAAGCGAAGCGGTTCTCGTCTGTCAAATAGACAGGAACAAGGCCGTAAGTCATGGCCAAAAGAGAATGTGCGGGCGCATAATTGGGATCGCGTTGTACTGCAGGCTCAAGTACCGAAATCGCTTCCTGGACATGGCGCCCGCGATACAATGCGCGGGCGCGAAGGTATTGCTCGTAGGAATCGAGATTGCGCGTCCGGTTGGCGACCAACTGTTCCCCGGGGTCGAGCCCCAAAGGTATCCGAAGCGCCGCGGCTATCGAGGACGCGATCTCTTCCTGAATGGCAAAGATATCGGTCAGGCTCCGATCGTAGGTGTGGGACCACAACTGCACGCCATCGGCGCCACGAATGAGTTGCGCCGACACGCGGACATGTGAGCCGTTCTTGCGGATCGAACCTTCGACGATATCAGTCGCCCCGAGCAGGTGCGCGACGCTTCGCACATCGCGATTCTGGTTCTTGAACTGGAAAGCGGATCTGCGGGCGATGATGCGAAGGCCGGAGACGTTGGAAAGCGCGCCATTCACCTCCTCGGTCATCCCGTCCGAGAAGAAGTCCTGGCCCGGATCGCTGGACATATTCGCGAAAGGCAGCACGACAAGCGTGACGGCCGAAGACGTGGGGCGGACCGTTGAGGATGTCCCAGGCGAAAAGAGCTTCGTAGCGGGAAGGAAACGGACAGCGACGAACGCGAAGATCAGCAGCAGAACGGCCCCCAATCCGAGGATCGTCCAGAGGTGTGGCCATCCGGGCCGATAAGTGAAGTCAGAGACGGGAGCGACAACACGAGATTGGGGTCTGGAAGCAGAAGTCGAGCTCGGACTTCGGATTAGCCGGTATCCCACGCGCGGGATGGTCTCGATTTCGAAGGCCTTGCCGCCGGCCAGCTCCGAAAGCTGCCGCACCTTTGACACGCAGCGGTTGATCGCATCCTCGCCGACAATCCGCCCGCCCCAGCATTGGCGGATCAGCTCGTCGCGCGACAGGACCGCGCCATTCGCGCGCGCGAATGCCACCAGAACCTGCATTACCCGCGGCTCGAGGCTTTCCCGCGTTCCAGAGGCCTCGACCTCGCGAAGCGACGGCCGCACGCAAATCTCGCCGAGTTGAAAATCCTCCTCGTCGGCAAGACTGGCCGGACCGACAGGTTTCAGCAATGTGGGCCGCTGGTTCACGAATGAATCATCCGCGTGCTCGGCAAATCATCGGCGATCCATCAGGCGCACATCCTTTCGGATCGCGGGCGGCGCTGGTGCAATCGCCCATGAGCCGGCGCCTGCCGGAACGGCAAACAGGAGAAACACAAGCGCCTTAGTCATCTCCGACCCAATCCCCTCCGGCCCCACCAAGGCCGGGCAGCATCCTATGCCAAGGCGTTCCTCACCGGAACGTCAGGGGAGGCGCTTTGCCTGAATGCCGATCCGGCCCGAGCCGCTCGCCGAAGGCGCCGATGGCCGGCGCCGCATCAGATGAGGAGATTGTCATGAAGGGCCTGATCATCATTGCCGCCACAGCCGCGGCTCTCGCCGCCAGCGTCGTGTCGGCGCAAGCCTGCGACCCGCGCCTTTATCAAGGCAAGCATGCGGCGGCCCCAAAGCTGCCCGCATCCATACTTGCCAAGAACCATCCGAATTCCCCAGGCGACACATCCATCGTGGGTTTCTGGCGCGTGACCTACAGCGACCCCAACAACAATCCGGTTTTTTCCTCGCTGCAGCAGTGGCACAGCGACGGGACGGAATTCGAGTTCGCAGATATTCCAACCATCACGGGCGACATCTGCATGGGCACGTGGGTGCAAGACCGGCGAACCGCCAAGCTGTGGCATACGGCCTGGACCTTCGACGGCAACGGTAATCCGGCGGGCACCATGGTCCTGACGGAAACGCCCAAGGTGTCGCGCGACGGCAATTCCTTCGGTGGACCGTTCGATCTGAAATTTTACGATCTGGAGGGCAACTTGGAGACGGAGATTCAGGGGACCAACCAGGCGGATCGCCTGACTCTCCAGTAAGTTTTCTCACACCGCCGCGTTTCCTGTTGTATGGCAGGAAGCGCGGCCTTTTCCTGCTGACACGTCGCGCCGACGCTTACATGCCTTCCGGCGGAATCTCCCGCACCTGTTTCTTCCGGCCCGGACGTTCCCACATCACGCCGGGGTAGCCTTTCAGCGGCGATAATTTCTCCCCGCGGTAGGCCCATTCGGGTGCCTGTTCGATGTGCAGGTGGTAGCGCGGCTCGCGCCCCGTTCGCGTCTCGAAGAGGGCGCGCGGGATGTTCACCCATTTGGGCGCGCGGTCGCGCTCGTAGAGCAACGGCGTTCCACATTTGCCGCAGAAGCTGCGCGTCCCGCCCGCATCCTTGTCCTCAAAACGGCGCATGCTTCTTGCGCCTTTGGTGATGCGGAAGCGTTTGCGCCACGTGCCGACATAAGTGGCGTAAGCGGCGCCATGCGCTCGGCGGCTGGGTTGCGAATGGTCGTGCCACGCCCAGAAGGCCGGATAGTCCAGCTCCATGCGCACCGCGCCGCACGGACAGCGCGCGGTGGCGACCGATGCCGGTGCTGCCTTCCCGCCTGTTTTCTTCATTGCGGCCACCGAACGGGCATGAAATTCCTCCACCTTGATGGAGATTGCTCCGTTGCTTGTAGAGGGACCGCGGATGCCGCAAAAGCGATGGCCGTTCGGGGCGGTGGTGTTCGCATTGCGCCCCTTGCCACCGCCTGATTGAATGGCGGTGCGGGGTTGGGGGAATTTGCACATGGCGATGGAAGCGGCGGTTGGTATTGCACCTCGGCCTCGATCGCCGTTCGCGGCCTGGCACAAATGGGACCGCAATTTCTTCCTCCCATATGTGGTGCTGCTGTGGCTCGGCATCTTGAGCGGCTTCGTGCCGGAGATCGTCCAGCACATCGCCCGCCACAAGCCGCCATTCCCGCTAATCGTGCATGTGCATGCTGTTGTGTTTTTGGGATGGCTGCTGCTGCTGACCACGCAGGTGCTGCTTATCCGGCGCCGGCGCGCCGATCTCCACCGCAAACTCGGCATCGCGGCGATGGGGCTTGCGGCGCTGATGGTGGTCGTCGGGCCTGCGACTGCGTTTTACATGCAGCGCTACCACTGGGGCACGCCGGAAAGCGATCCGCCATTCCTCGCCATCCAGCTCACCGACATCATCGCCTTCGCGGGGCTTGCCACCGCCGCGTTCGCACTGCGCAACGATTCACCCGCGCACAAACGGCTGATCCTGCTGGCCACGCTCTACATCAGCGACGCCGGCTTCGCGCGCATTTTCGGCGGTGGCATGCATGGGTTGCTGGGGGATGGCTTCTGGCCATTCCTTGGGGAAGCCTATTTCGCCAACGATCTCCTCATTCTTAGCATCGGCGCCTACGACCTCGTCACGCGCAAGCGCCCGCTTCCCGCGTATGTGGCCGGTGTGGCATGGATATTTGCATTGGAGTTGACAGGCTCATTCCTCTACCACTCTCCTGCCTGGAAGCCCGTGGCGCTCGCGCTGATCGGCCATTGAGTTCAAGGCTCTCGATCTGCCGTGGAAACGCCATTTTTTGCGCCTGAAAATTTCGTGTGGTTAAAAGTCCGGACCGCTGGCGCTGTCGCAAAACCGTGGCAGTATCCCGGCCCGGCGGACAATCGGCGGTCGGAATGACCAAACCCCGCAGCGTCGCGCGTCGCGACGTCCAGAGGCTTCTTGTCGAAGCGGCGCTGGTGTTCGCTGCCTATTACATTGCGGGCAGGCTCGGCCAAGCCACCACGCACATCCGCAGCAGCAACCTGGGTCCCGTCTGGCCGGCTTACGGCGTAGCGCTGGCGGCGGTGCTGCGGTGCGGATACCGGATTGTGCCGACATTGCTGGTCGCGACTTTTATAGTCGCGCTGCAAAGCCCCATTCCGCCGATCACGGCGGCCGGGCAGGCAATCTCATCCACCCTCGCAACCATAGCCGGCGGTTATTTTCTCCGAAAAGCGTCCTTCGATCTCTCAATATCGCGTTTGCGTGACGCGTTGAATCTGATCGTTCGCGGCGGCCTTGCGAGCGCGATGATAAGTGCCACCTTGGGCGTCGCCGTACTTTATGCGACGGGTCATCAGGCCTACGAGGGCATCGCATCCGCCTGGCTGGTGTACTGGCTCGGCGACGCAACGGGCGTGCTGCTGATTACGCCGCTCGCGCTCACCGGGGCGCGCCTGCTCGCCATCCGCAGAGTGACGCCGCTGGCGGAATTCGTGGCGCTGCTTTCGTTTCTCATAGCAGTCTGCCTGGTCATCTTCGGGGATATTCCGCTCATCCCCGTACGTCTGCACGTGCTCGCCTTTGCGGTGCTGCCCTTCGTGATCTGGGCGGCCATCCAGTTTGGCGTGAGCGGCGTCTCGTTTGTGACACTGGTCGTCGCTGCGGCCGCAACCGTCGCCACCGCGCTGGGAAGCGGGCCGTTTGCGCTAAACGGTTCCTTCACGGATGCCGTTCTGCTGGACGTGTTCTTCGCGGTGCTCGCCGTTTCCGGACTTACGCTTGCGGCGGTCATCGCCGAACGCGAGCGGGCCGAAGCCGAGCGTGAAGAACTGATCCGTAAACAGGCAGCGGTTGAAGCGCGGCTCAGGCTGGCCGCCATTGTAGAGTCCTCCGACGATGCCATCGTTGGCCAGGACGTGAACGGAATCGTCACCGACTGGAACGAAGGCGCGGAGCGGCTCTACGGCTATTCTGCGCAAGAAGCGATCGGCAACACCTTCCGTGCGCTGGTGCGCCCGGAGCTGAATGGCACGGCCCCAAGACCGCCTGCCGATGCAATCGTCAGACGAGAGACCACGCACCGGAGAAAAGATGGCGCGTCCGTCGAGGTGGCGGTCACGCGATCGCCGATCCATGACGCTGGCGGAAGGGTTGTCGGTACGTCGGTGATCGCGCATGACATTTCGGAGCGGCAACGCGCGGCTGCCGCATTGCGCGAAAGCCAGGGTAAGCTACGACTCATCCTCGATTCCGCCGCGGAGGGTATTTTCGGTGTCGATCTCGAGAATCACTGCACCTTCTGCAACCCCGCCTGTGCGCGCCTGCTGGGGTATGAGCACGAAGATCGGCTACTCGGGCAGGACATGTACCGGCTGATCCATCACAGCCGTGCTGATGGAACGCCGCTGCCGCTCAGCGAGTGCAAGACGGCGGAGGTGTACCGGACCGGCGAGCCAGTGCATGTCAGTGGGGAAGTGCTCTGGAAGGCCGATGGCGCGTCTTTTCCGGCCGAGTGGTGGGCGGCGCCGCAGAAACGCGGCGAAGAGATTGTCGGTCTGGTGATTGGGTTTACCGACGTCACCGAGCGCCAGCACGCAGAGGAAGAACTGCGCAAGGTTCAGGCGGAACTGACCCGCCTCACACGCGTGACCATTCTTGGCGAGCTGGCAAGCTCGGTGGCGCATGAGATCAAGCAGCCGCTGACGGCGATCTCTGCCAATGCTGAAGCGTCGCTTGCGGTCCTCAGCATGGACGATCCCGATCTCGACATGGTGGAAGGCGCGGTGGTCGATATCCTGCGTGACGGCCGCCGCGCCGGCGACGTGATCCAGCGCATCCAGCAGCTGGTCACCAAGCGGGGCACGCAGAAAGGCCCCTTGGATCTCAACGACGTTATCCACAGCGTGATTCCACTGCTGCAGAGCGAGATGCTGCGGCACCGCGCATCGCTGCGGCTGCGGCTCGGATCTTCGTTGCCGGTCGTTCTCGGCGACCGCGTGCAGCTGCAGCAGGTCATCCTGAATCTCGTGATGAACGGCATAGAGGCCATGTCGAGTGTGCATGATCGAAAGCGCGATCTGGTGGTCCGCTCCGAACGCGTGGACGAAGATTGGGCGCTGGTGGCAGTAGAGGACGCGGGACCCGGGTTGGAAGGCGAGGATTCCGACCGGCTGTTCGATGCATTTTTTACGACAAAACCGGAAGGGACCGGCATCGGGCTCTCCATCAGCCGTTCCATCATCGAAGGACATTGCGGACGCTTGTGGGCGAGCCGCAACCCGCACCACGGTGCCACCTTCCAGTTCAAGCTGCCGGCGATGGCCTCGCAAATGGCCAACGACGATCTCGTCGCCTGATCCTTTTTTGTCGAAGGCGGATGGATATTCGAACCGCCCTTCCTATCTGCGCTTAAGGGGAGAGGGAGTTGCGTTGGCGCGGGAGCAGCGCGGCAGCGCCGTTGAAGGGGCATCCCATGCTGGACCGCATTTTTCCGACGGTGTTCGACAACCGTTACCGCGGCCATTGGCTCGGTGTCGTGCTGTTCGTCCTCGTGATCCTTCTCAAGGCGGTGCAGGGCGTAAATTCCATCGTCATGACCCGAAAGGTGATGATCGGTGCCGACGGGATTCCACTCGATCGTTTCAATTCCATCGCCGCCGATACGGCTGTCGAAATGTTCTCGCTGCTGGGCATGTACCTGCTGGTGCTGCCGCTAATCGGCGCCGTGGCCGTGTTCCGATATCGCTCAATGATCCCATTCCTTTTTCTCATGCTGCTGTCTGTGATGCTGGGCAGCCGCGCTCTGAATTATCTGCATCCCATTGCGCGAACGGCCGCCACCGGCGTGCATCCCATCGGATTCTACGTGAACCTCGGAATTCTCGCGCTCACGGTGATCGGTTTTGCATTGTCGCTGATCCGCATCGGTACGTGCCGTTCCTCGCTTCCAGAAGGTGCTACTCGATGACCGCTCCACCCTCAGCCATACCGGTTTCCTTCTCCCAAATTCCTCCCGGTAGCGCGTGGTGGATCTACGCCGTGGTGATTGCAGCGCTGGCGCTGCACATCGGCGGCGGCAGCGTGGCGATCCTGTCCGGCTATGGCGCCGTATCGGTGCGCAAGGGCTCGGACCTCCACCGGAAATTCGGCAAGGTGTTCGTGATCGCCATGCTGATCATGGCGGTGGTGGGAACGGTGCTGTCCGTTCCCATAAACCAGATGAACAACGTCGGCGGCGGGCTTCTTGCCGCCTATCTGGTGGCCACCGGCTGGATGACGATGAAAACCCGGCCGGGAACGGTCGGGACTTTCGGGAAGGTGGCCGTGCTGGTGCCGTTGGCGGTGAGCGCGCTGTTTCTGTGGTGGGGCGTGCACGCGACGGCGAATGGAGGAAAGCTCTACGGCTTTGCTTCGGCTTTCTATTACGTATTCGGTGGCGTTGCCGGGCTGTTTGCGGCTATCGACTTGCGGATGATCGTGCGCGGCGGCGTCTCCGGTGTGCAGCGCCTCGCGCGGCATCTCTGGCGCATGTGCGTCGGCCTGTTCTTCGCCACTGGCTCGTTCTTTCTAGGGCAGCAGAAGGTGATGCCGCAATTCATGCACGGCTCACCGATCCTTTGGGTGCTAGCGCTGGCCCCATTCGCTTTCATGATCTACTGGCTGATTCGCATTCGCCGGAAGCCGAAGCCTCCTTCGAAAGCCGTCGATTCTTCCGCGCCGTCATTCGCGCAGGCCTGAAGCGCACTGTCGCGTGGCGGCGCCGGCGCGGCTATGGTTGCCCGGAAGCAAATCGAGATCGTGCATGTCATTGCGCCTTGCCTTCATGGGCACGCCGGAGTTTGCCGTGCCGACGCTTACCGAGCTGATCGGGCAGGGGCATGACATCGCCGCCGTGTACACGCAGCCCGCGCGTCCGAAAGGTCGCGGGTTGGCGGCGGAGCCATCACCGGTGGCGAAGGTTGCCGCCGCGCACGCGATTCCGGTTCGCACGCGGGCCACGTTGAAGAACGCCGAAGCGCAGGCAGAGTTTGCGGCGCTGGGTCTCGATGCCGCGGTGGTGGTCGCGTACGGACTGCTGCTGCCGAAACCGATTCTGGAAGCGCCGCGCCTTGGCTGCTTCAATCTGCACGGCTCACTGTTGCCGGGCTGGCGTGGGGCCGCACCCATCCAGCGCGCGATTATGGCCGGCGATGCGGAAACCGGCGTGATGGCGATGCGCATGGAGGAAGGGCTCGACACCGGCCCGGTGCTGATGGCGGAGCGCGTCACCATCGGTCGCAAGACTTACGGCGAACTGCACGATGAACTGGCGCGGCTCGGCGCCGATCTGATGGCGCGCGCGTTGGCGGCGCTGGAGCGCGGCAGCATCGTCGAGCAGCCGCAGCCGGAAGAAGGCGTCACCTACGCGAAGAAGATCGCCAAGGAAGAAGCGCGGATCGACTGGACGAAGTCCGCGCGCGAACTCGATTGCCTCATCCGCGCGCTGTCGCCTTATCCCGGAGCATGGTGCGAGGCCCGCGGCGAGCGATTGAAGATCCTCTATGCTGAACCTGTTTCCGGCGGCGGCGCGCCGGGCGAGATTCTGGACGAGCAGCTAACAGTTGCCTGCGGTGATGGCGCTCTGCGCCTGTTGCGCCTGCACCGCGCTGGAAAATCGGCCATGACTGCAACGGAAGTGCTCCACGGCTTCCCGCTGCGGAAAGGTGAAAAGCTGTCATGACGTCGAACGAGTTGGATAAGGACTGGCTGGAAAAGGAAGAAGCGCTGGCGCGGCTCACCGGCGCGCGCCTCACGTCTGTTCAATTTGTTCTCAGCTACCTCATACTGGGCTTTGATGAGAAAGGCGCGCTTACAACCCTTGTATGGCCAGAATTGGTGAAAGGTGAAACGAGAGTCGAATTCGGCACACAGGGATATCGCGACGCTCTTTGCGCGCTGATCGAAAAAACTGCCGTGCAGGTCACGATCGAGCGGGACGAGACGATCAGTATAGATTTCGAAGAGGCCACGGAAATGCGCATTCCGCTCCAGTCGTATAAAGGCGCCGGTGAGAGGGCCATTTTGACAGGGCCGCGACATTACCTTTGCGTCTTCTGACGCGGGGCATCTAAGAACAATTGCAGAACTTTTATTGACTTTTGAGCCATGAATTGCTACCTCCCAAGTCCGCTCAAGGGAGGGCGGAGAAGCGCCCGATGAGCGATATTTCCGGCCAGATCTGGGACATGAAATACCGCTTTAAGGGGGCGGACGGCACACCGATCGACGACATACCGGAGGACACGCTGGCCCGTGTCGCACTCGCCGCGGCCCAAGCCGAAGCACCGGAAGCTCGCGAGCACTGGGCGGCGGAATTCGCAGGCGCGTTGGCGGGCCATCGCTTCCTTCCCGCGGGACGCATTCTCGCCGGTGCCGGCACCGAACGCAGCGTCACCCTCTTCAACTGCTTCGTCATGGGCACGATTCCCGATTCCATGGACGGCATCTTCTCGCATTTGCGCGAAGCGGCGCTGACGCTGCAGCAGGGCGGCGGCATCGGCTACGACTTCTCGACCTTGCGTCCGCGCGGCGCCGAAGTGCGCGGCGTGGGCGCAGATGCTTCCGGTCCCGTCTCCTTCATGGAGGTGTGGGACGCGATGTGCCGCACCATCATGAGCGCCGGTTCCCGCCGTGGCGCCATGATGGCAACCTTGGCCTGCGACCATCCCGATATCGAGTCTTTCATCGATGCGAAGCGCACCTCCGGCCGCCTCACCATGTTCAATCTGTCGGTCCTGGTGAGCGATGTCTTCATGGAAGCGGTGAAAGCCGACGCTGAATGGCCGCTGAAATTTGACGGGCAAGTATTCAGGACCGTCCGCGCGCGACAATTGTGGGAGCGCGTCATGCGCGCCACCTACGAAACCGCCGAGCCCGGCGTCGTCTTCATCGGCCGCATCAACGCCGAGAACAATCTCGCCTATTGCGAAACCATCCGCGCCACCAACCCGTGCGGCGAGCAGCCGCTGCCCCCCTATGGCGCCTGTCTCTTGGGCTCGATCAACCTGGCGCAGCTGGTGCGGCGCCCGTTCGAGGACAATGCGGCGCTGGATGAAGACGAACTGGAGCAACTGACGCGCACCGCCGTGCGTCTGCTCGACAATGTGATCGACATCTCGCGCTTTCCTTTGCCCGAGCAGCGCGCGGAAGCGCTCGCCAAACGGCGCATCGGCCTTGGCGTCACCGGATTGGCGGATGCGCTCATCTTCTGCCGCACGCGGTACGGTTCGCCGGAAAGCCTGGTGCTGATCGAGCGCTGGCTCTTGCGCTTGCGCGATGCGGCGTATCGCGCCTCGGTCGAGTTGGCGAAAGAAAAGGGGGCCTTCCCGCTGTTCGATCGCGAGGAATATCTGGCGCGGCCGAATATTGGCCGCCAGCCGCAGGATGTTCGCGACGGCATTGCGACCCACGGCATCCGCAATGGGCTGCTCACCTCCATTGCGCCGACCGGGACGATTTCGCTGCTCGCCGGAAACATCTCCAGCGGCATCGAGCCGGTGTTCGCCTACCGGCATTCCCGCAAAGTGCTGAAGCCGGACGGCACCAGCAGCAGCCATGAGGTCGAGGACTTTGCCTTGCGCGCGTTCCGCGCGAAATTCGGCGCGGACGCCGCGTTGCCGGATTACTTTGTCAGCGCGCAGACCTTGTCGCCGGATGAACATCTCGCCGTTCAGGCGGCGACGCAGAAATTCATCGACAGCTCGATCTCCAAAACCATCAATGCGCCAGCCGACATCTCATTCGAGGCGTTCGAGGACATTTATCTGAAAGCCTACGCAAACGGCTGCAAAGGCTGCACGACGTATCGACCATCGACGATGCGCGGCGCGGTACTGGAGGTACGTAGCGAGGTGCCGTTGCAGGCAAGTCCAACAATTCCCGCAACGATTGAAAACCCCGCAGAGCCGTCGCTGCCGCTTCCCTTGCCGCCGCCCAGGCCACGCCATGAAGGCGGCGTCGTCTACATGACGCAGCCGCTGGACCGGCCCGAGGTGCTGCTCGGCCAGACCTACAAGATCAAATGGGCCGATTCCGATCACGCCTTCTACATCACGATCAACGATATCCAGTCGGACGGCCGCAGGCGCCCCTTCGAAATCTTCATCAACTCGAAGAACATGGAAGCCTATGCCTGGACCTTGGGCCTCACGCGCATGATCAGCGCCGTGTTCCGCCGCGGCGGCGACGTGGCGTTCGTGGTGGACGAATTGAAAGCGGTGTTCGATCCGCGCGGCGGGCAATGGATGAACGGCCGCTACGTGCCATCGCTGCTGGCGGCCATCGGCGAGGTGATCGAGCGGCACATGATCGCCACCGGCTTCATGACTCCGCGCGAAACCATCGTCCCGGAGGAAGCCCGCGCCATCGCGGTCGGCGCGGAAGGCGTTCCCGCCAAGCCATGTCCGCGCTGTGGCTCACCCAGCTTCGTAAAAATCGAAGCCTGCGATACCTGCCTTACCTGCGGCTACTCCCGCTGCGTCTGACACGAGCGTGAGCGCGCCGTTTGTCATCGCCAACGAGCAGGCACGTGCGCTGATTCTGGCACGAACACAGCTGTCCGATGCACGCGCGCAACCGGGTTCGGCCGCAATCGCGCCGCTCGTCCGCCGGCTGGGTTACGTGCAGCTCGATCCCATTCGCGTCGTGGAGCGGGCGCATCATCATATCCTCTTCGCGCGGAACAGCGCCTATCGCCCCAAGCAGCTCGACGGTCTGCGCGAGAAGGCGCCGCTGTTCTTCGAGAACTGGACACACGATTCGTCGCTTATTCCAATCGAGTTCTATCCCTATTGGCGCTGGCGCTTTGCCGACGCGCGGAAGCGGATCGCGCAATGGCGCGAGCGGTTCGGCGACGGGCGTGTGATCGCGACCGTGCGCAAGCACGTCGCCACCCACGGCGCGGTGCGGGCGCGCGATCTGCTGCATCTGGGTGGGCGCACCGGGCCGTGGTGGGGGTGGGGGCCCGCGAAAGGCGCGCTCGAATTTCTCTGGCGCACGGGCGAGCTGGCAGTGGTCAATCGCAGCGGCTTCGAAAAAATATATGATCTTGCGGAACGATTGATTCCCGCCGCGTTGTGCGAAACGACACCGTCGCGCCGGGACGTGATCGATTGGTCGTGCAGCGAAGCGCTACAGCGGCTCGGCGCGGCGACGCCAAAGATGCTGGCTGATTTCTGGGATCATGCTTCGCTCTCCGAGGCGCGGGACTGGATTGCGATGGAGAAGCGACGCGGGCGGCTGGTGGACGCGGTGCTCAAGGGCGCAGCAGGGCAGCGGGATTTCGCGGCCGTGGCGCGGCCGGAAATCGCAGAGCAGCTCGCCGAACTGCCTACGCCCGATGGGCGGATGCGGGCGCTGACGCCATTTGATCCGCTGGTGCGCGACCGTGATCATGCGACGCGAATTTTCGGCTTCACGTACCGCATCGAAGTCTATGTGCCGCAGCACAAGCGCAAGCACGGCTACTACATCTTTCCGCTGCTGGAAGGCGACCGCCTTGCTGGGCGCATCGACATGAAGGCCGAGCGCGAGCACGATCGCCTCGCGGTACGCGGCCTGTGGCTTGAGCCGAAGCTGTCGTTGAGTCGTTCGCGGCGCGCCAAGCTCGAGCAGGAGCTTGAGCGGCAGGCGCGGCTGGCCGGCGTGCGCGACATCGTATTCCCCGCGTCGGCGCTCAAGACAGGCTAAACGGGCCACATGCGATTTGCCAGCCGTTTTTTTCTCTATGCGCCTCTCGCGGGTCTATTGCTGCTGGCCGCGATTGCCATGGTCCACTGGTGGCTCGTGGCAAGCGCGCTGGCCAGCCATCTGGATTCCATCAACGGCCGCGAAGTCATGCCCGGTGTGCGCCTCAGCTTCGCCCAGAAGCGGCTGGCCGGGTTCCCGTTCCGCATGGACACGATCCTGAAGAACCTGCGCGTCGAGGTGACCGAGATCGGCGGCCCAGTCGTGTGGACCAGCGAAGACTTCGCGATGCACACCCTGACTTATGGACGGGTGCAGGCCATTCTCGAAGGGGCAGGGCGTCAGACGCTCTCATGGCATGATGCCAACGGAGGCCCGCACACCTTTACCTTCCTGCCGGGTACGTTTCGCGCCAGCGCCATCTTGCAGCAGGGCAAGCTGATCCGGTTCGATTCCGAGATTGTTGACCTCGACGGTGCAGAGTTTCGCGCCGGCAATGCGCAGCTGCATTTTCGCGCTGCTCGCGGCGGGACAGAGCTCTATGTCAGGTTTCTGAACACACATTTGACCGGCGGCTACGCCGCGTCTCTGGGACTGGACATCGCATCGCTGGTTGCAAACGGTCGTATGGATCATGCCACTGCGATAGACGCGCTGCTGCGCGGCGAAGAGGCGCCGAAAGCCGCGCTCGAAAAGTGGCGCGATGCAGGCGGCAGGATCGCAATGCGTGAGCTCACTCTGGCGCGCAAAGGCTACGCGTCGGTCACATTCACCGGCAAACTCACGCTGGACGATTTGCACGACCTGAACGGAACGCTGCACACCCGAAACGGCAGTACGCTGGATTTTTCAGGCAACCGGCTGGTGCTGCAGTCAAGGCCTGCGCGCCCGTAAGCGGCCGAAGTTCGGCGCCGGCGTATCCTGCCCGGCCTCGATGATGCTGCGGCGGATGTCGCGCGTTCGCGTAAACAAATTGAACAGAGCCTCCCCATCGCCCCAGCGGATGGCGCGCTGCAGCGCCGTCAGATCCTCGGTGAAGCGTCCCAGCACTTCCAGCACCGCCTCGCGATTGTTGAGAAAGACGTCGCGCCACATCGTCGGATCGGAAGCCGCGATGCGCGTGAAGTCGCGGAAACCGCCGGCGGAGAATTTGATGACCTCGCTTTGCGTCACCGCTTCGAGATCGGCCGCCGTTCCGACGATGTTGTAGGCGATCAGATGTGGTACGTGGCTGGTGATGCCGAACACGATGTCGTGGTGCTTGGCGTCCATCATCTCCACCTCACTGCCGCAGCGCCGCCAGAAGGTCTTCACCGTCTCGACCGCCTGCGCATCGGTTTCGGGCGTTGGCGTCAGCACACACCAGCGGCCGTCGAACAGCTCAGCGAACCCCGCTTCGGGGCCCGACTGCTCGGTGCCAGCGATGGGGTGCGCGGGAACGAAATGGACGCCCGCGGGAATATGCGGTCCGACATCGCGGATCACCGCTGTTTTCACCGAACCGACATCGCTGACGATGGCGCCGGGTTTCAGGCGCGGCGCAATTTCCTTCGCCAGCTCCGCAAAAGCCTCGACCGGGGTCGCGAGAACCACGAAATCGGCGTCGCGCACCGCCGCTTCCGGCGCGTCGTGCAGTGTGTCGGCGAAGCCGATACGCGCCGCTTTGTCCAGTGTCTCTGGGCTTCGCGCGAAGCCGGCGATGTGCGCCGCAAGTCCGGCCCGTCGCATGGCGTGCGCCATGGACGAGCCGATCAGCCCGATGCCGAGCAGCGCCGCCTTTCCGAACAGCGGTTTCGAATCCATCGTCATTGCCACAACTCCGGAAGCCGATTGTGGGAGGCGGCGCGGGCAAATGCAAAATGGCTTCGATTGACAGAGGCGCGCGCTGCCTTCTAAGCGCCGCCTCATGGCAGAGGCAGTCGAACCGAAATTCCCACGCCCTCTCCGCGCAGGCGAGGCGCCGCGCGGTCATGCCATGCGTTTCGACGAGGAACTTCCGCTCGCATGCGGCAAGAGCCTGGCGTCCTTCACCATTGCTTACCAGACCTACGGCGAACTGAACGCGGCGCGCTCCAACACCGTTCTGGTATGTCACGCCCTGAGCGGCGATCAGTTTGCTGCCGGGATTCATCCCTTGACCGGTCGGCCGGGCTGGTGGCAAACCATGGTGGGCCCCGGCAAGCCGATCGACACCGACCGTTATTTCGTGCTCTGCCCCAATGTCATCGGCGGGTGTATGGGCTCGACGGGCCCCGCCGATCTCAATCCGCAAAGTGGCAAAGTTTACGCTCTCGATTTTCCGGTGGTGACGATTCCGGACATGGTCCGTGCACAAGCCATGCTGCTCGATGCGCTCGGCATAAAACGTCTGCTGTCCGTCACTGGCGGTTCGATGGGCGGCATGCAGGCGTTGCAGTGGGCGGTGGATTATCCCGAGCGTGTCGTCTCCGCGATCCCGATTGCCACCTCAGCCCGTCACACCGCGCAAAACATCGCGCTGCATGAGATTGGCCGCCAGGCAATCATGGCCGACAGCAACTGGCATAACGGCCGCTACCTGGAGTGCGGAGTGGAACCAAGAAAAGGCCTCTCCATTGCCCGCATGATCGGGCACATCAGCTATCTGTCGGAGGAAGCCCTCGCGCGCAAATTCGGTCGCGGATTGCAGGGCCGCGTCGCTTACTCTTTCGGTTTCAGCCCGGATTTCCAAGTTGAGAGTTATCTGCATCATCAAGGGAGCACGTTCGTCGAGCGTTTCGATGCGAACTCCTACCTCTACGTCACGCGCGCAATGGATTACTTCGATCTCGCTGCCGACTTCGGCGGTGAGCTGGAAAAGGCGTTTGCCGAAACCGCAGCACAGTTTCTCGCGCTGTCGTTTACCAGCGACTGGCTGTTTCCCACCTCCGAGAACAGGCTGATCGCCGAGGCGCTAAGAGCTGCTGGACGGGATGTCACGTTCCGCGAGATCGACAGTCATGGCGGGCACGATGCATTCCTCCTCGATGAGCCTGAACTGTTCGCCGCGGTGCGGGGATTTCTGGAGAATGTCGCCGCGCGATCCGGCGTTGCTTGACGGGAAGGGGAGCCGCGTCCTGACTATGGCGGCTCCCTTTCCACGCCTACGGTTCAGGTCTTCTGCGCGCCCAGCAGTTTCAGAGCCTGCGCGAAATGTTGGGTTCCGAGCTTGTAGTAGCCACGATTGCAGTATGCGCGGGCCGATTTGCGTTCGCGCACAGCCTCGTCGCGGCTGGTTGATTGGTTACCTTCGAGCGCCGTGCCGACCTGCAGGTCCATGTTGCGGCACAGGCCCTCTGTCGGCTCGGCGGCGAATGCGCCGGCAGCCGATGCGGCAAGTCCAAGTGAAAGTGATGCAGCGGCAACCAAATTCTTTCGCATGGGGATTCCTCCACGTTTGGCCGGCGCAGCCGCCGGCACACCCCAAATAGGTGGCAAGCGAAACAGAAAAAGGCGCCCCCAAGGACAACAGTTCTTCAACCCGCCGGGATCACTGCCGAAGCACGAAGAATGTCAGGCAATCAGGGCTCCGGCCCGTCCATGCCGCGGATGCATGTCGCAACTGCCGCCTGTGCATCTGCGGGTACTGGCTGAAGAAAATGGCAGGTGCGTCATAGACCGTCATTGTGACTCGCGTGGAGGGAAAATCAGGCGCGCGCCGGCGCCAGCACAGGTTGCAAACGTCGCGCCTTCCGTACTGGCGCCAGCGCGTACATGGATTTGGTGGCATCTATCACATGCACGCCTGCCAGCCGCGGCCACAGCATCTTTCCGATTCGCTCCCAGGCATTGCCGCTGCGTACCAGCCGTCGCGCGTTGATCGGCGGAAGATGGAGCGCGGTGTCCCAGCACTCCGGGACGAACATGGTATCGCGCAACAGGCGGTCCATCTGGTTTCGGCTGAATGGCCGTCCGTGGGCAAAAGGAGAGCTATCTACTTGCGCCCAGAGGCTTGTCCGGTTCGGCACCACAATGAGCAGCCGGCCAGCGGGCGCGAGCACCCGCCACACCTGGCGCATCAATGGCCGCGTAGATTCCGCAGCTTCGAGTCCGTGGATCATCACGATCCGATCGAACAACGCGTCGGGAAAGGGGAAGGCATCTTCCTCGCACAATGCCGTCAGCGACCGCTTCGGCCAGCGAAAGGAGCCCAAGTCTTCAGGCAGGAGGGCAATGGTCCGCTCCGCCTCCAGCGAAAACGCCCGCAAATATGGAATCGCGAAGCCCACGCCAAGAATCCTGGCGCCACGCAGATCCGGCCATGCCGCCTTCATCCGCCGATGAAGATGACGCCGCGTGACCTGGCCCAGGGCAGAGTCGTAAAAAGCCGCCAGATTCTCCGAATCGAACAGCATCCCTCTGGGTAACCCTCAAAAGAGCCGGGTTCAATCTTAGCATCCAGATTGCTAGGCTCGTCTTAAAGGTCCGCCATGCCGCTACATGTCGAATTGATCCCCTGCCTGACAGACAATTACGCCTACCTGCTCTACGATCCCGCGGCTCAGCTTTGCGCGGTGGTCGATCCATCGGAGGCTGCTCCCGTCAAGCAGGCTCTGGAAGCGCGGGGACTCCGGCTTACACACATCCTGAACACACACCATCATTTCGATCACACCGGCGGCAATGTTCCGCTGAAGCATGAGTTCGGCGCGGTGGTGGTGGGTCCCGAGAAAGACCGCGACCGGATCCCGGCACTGGATATCGGCGTCAGCGAAACCGCGCCGTGGCAGTTCGGCTCGTACACCGCTCGCATTCTGGAAATTCCCGCGCATACGCGTGCGCATATCGCCTTTGTGTTCCAGGAAGACAGCATCGCCTTCACCGGCGACACGCTGTTCGCGATGGGTTGCGGGCGCTTGTTCGAGGGCACGCCGGAGATGATGTGGACGAGCCTGTCCAAGCTGATGCGCCTGCCGGATGAGACGCGAATCTATTGCGGACATGAGTACACGCTCAGCAATGGGCGCTTTGCCATGACACTGGAACCCGGAAACCCGGCACTCCGGGATCGCATGCGCGAGGTGGAAGAGCGCCGCGCTCACGCGCAGCCCACCATACCGTCCGCGCTATCGTTGGAGAAAGAAACAAATCCGTTCCTGCGGCCCAGTTCGGCGGAAATCCGGCGCACCCTGCGAATGGAGGACGCTGACGACGTTGCAGTCTTTGCCGAAATTCGCCGTCGGAAGGACGCGTTCTAGCTCAGCTTGCTCGAAGGGGCGTCGCGGGCCGGGATCTGAAGCGCGGACGTCCAGCCCATGCCGCCAATGGCAAGCAGGCCCGCTGCCGCGAAGACAAAGAACGGCGCGCTCCACGCCTGCTCGGCCAACGCGAACACCGGCAGGAGCAAGCCAGCGGCAATTTCGGGGCTGCCGCGCCAGCCGCCGGCGTATACCGCTCCAGCTTTTGGTGTCCGGTTGAAAACCATCTCGCGGCTCGCGAAGGCTTCGTAGGTTGCGCGGGCATTCGAGAGCACGAGCCCGCTGGGGAACAGAATGGCGAGCAAGAGAGAGCGCAGGAAATTGGGCGCGCGGTGACGGTCGAGCATCATTTGGCCCAGCGCGAGATAGCTGAGGCTCGCGCATAGCCCCAGTCCCGTCACCAGAAGGCCGAGGTCGGCAACCGCCTTCACATAGACCACGCCCATGTACATCAAGGTCAGGCTGATCACGGCGCTGACCGCAGCGAGCGTGTAGAAGCCGAATTGGCAGACCTGGAGCGTAACTGCCGCTTTTTTCCACCATGGCCACGCGCTGGCCCAAATTTCCGGGACGAGCTTACGCGCCACCTGCGCGTGGCCTTTCGTCCAGCGCGCCTGTTGCGCGCGCCATGCCGCGGCGGTGTCCGGAAGCTCGCCGGGGACTTCGAGGTCCGACAGGATGGCGGCGCGCCAGCCCTTCAAGGCGCAACGGAGTGACAGATCGAGGTCCTCGGTCAGCGTATCGCCTGTCCAACCACCGCCAGACTCGATGGCCGCGCGAGCCCAAACGCCCGCTGTTCCGTTAAACGAAATCGGCAGTCCCATGCGGAAGCGGGCTTCCTGTTCCACGGCGAAGTGGCTGTCCAGCAGAAACCCTTGGGCAGCCGTAAGCCAGTTTGCGTCCCGGTTGGCATGGCCCCAGCGCGCCTGGACGAAAGCAAGGTCATCGTCCGCAACGAGAGCAGGAACGGTGCGTCGCAGAAAATCCGCCGGGGGAACGAAATCGGCGTCGAAAATGGCCACAAAAGGCGCATCGGAATGATTGAGGCCGAAGGCGAGATTTCCAGCCTTGAAGCCCTCGCGAATACCGCGCCTGAGGATCTGCAGCTTCACATCGAACGGCACGACCGCCCTGACGGCTTGCGCCAGGATTTCGTGGTTTTCCGCGCGTCCGTCGTCGAGCAGCTGGATTTCAAGCTTGTCCCGCGGCCAAGCGAGCGCCGCCGCAGCGGCTGCGACCCGCACCGCCAGCCGCCCCTCATCGCAGACCGGGAGCTGAACCAGAACACGCGGGAGTGCCTCGTCCGGCAGGTGCCAGAAACGAATCTTCCGGGCCGGAGCAAACCTCCGGATCAACGCCAACGTGCCGAGTTGGGCCGACAAGAGGGCTAGCACCACCAGCACGCAACAAAGGACGCTCTGCAGGATCAGGGAAAGGCCGGACATTATGCGCTCGGGTCCTACGATGGCGCCGCCGTTGTCCGGGCGGACCGCTGTTGAAATGCGGACAGATAGGTTTTGACAGGGGGAATTTGAGGGCTCGCCGCCTCTTTCGCAACCCCCCGTTTGAAGGGGGTTAAGTTCCGGGAATTCTAAGGCTTTTCGAGGATCAAGGCCGTAGCTCCGGTGCGCGGTTCGGTCGACAGAACTTCGTACCCTTCGCGCCAGCACATGTGCGGGATATCCACCGGCGCCAGTGGGTCGTCGGTCACAACCATCAGTTTGGCGCCTTTCGGCAAGCGAGCGAGGGCACGCCGTGCGAAAAGCGCAGGCAGCGGGCATTTCAACCCGCGCAAATCCAGCTCTTCGGCCGCCGATGTGTTCCCCTCAGGAAAGTTGGTCATGATACCGATCTATTGGGCAAACTCGGCGAGCACCGGGACGTGGTCTGATGCCGTTTTCCAGCCGCGGAGTTTCTTGAAGATCGTGTGGTTCTTTACCGCGCCGCGCAGGCCAGGGCTCATCCAGATATGGTCCAACCGGCGCCCGCGATCGGATGCTTCCCAATTCTGCGCCCGATAGCTCCACCAAGAATAGATTTTCTCTTCGTGCGGCACGAATTCGCGCGTGACGTCGATCCAGTCGAACGACGCCTTTACTGCCGCAAGCAGATTGGTCTCCACGGGTGTGTGACTCACCACGTCCAGCAACTGCTTGTGACTCCACACGTCATTGGGCAGCGGCGCCACATTCAGGTCGCCCACCATAACCACGGGTGCCTGCCGATCGCCGCGCGTTTCGAAGCTCGCTGCCATCTCGCGCAGGAAGTCGAGTTTGTGCGCGAACTTTGGGTTGGCGTTCGGATCGGGAATATCTCCGCCGGCAGGCACATAGAAATTGTGCAGCTCGAAACCGTTCTCGAAGGTGGCGGCAAGATGGCGGCAATCGCCTTTCCCGCAGAACGCCTTGGCTTCGAAATGGACAAAAGGAAGGCGCGATAGAATGGCCACGCCATGATAGCCTTTCTGACCGTTGATCGCCTGATGGATGTAGCCGAGCTCGCGGAAGCGCTTCGCCGGAAAAAGGGCGTTGATCACCTTCGTTTCCTGCAAGCAAAGAACATCCGGCTGATGCTGGCGAAGGAAACGCGTGACGAGGTTCAGCCGCCGGCGTACCGAGTTGATGTTCCAGGTGGCGATTTTCACGGCACATCATGCGCGGCTTCTGCTCGCATCTGTGCCAGCGGCCAACGCGCTCTGGGTCCCACATCCAATCCGTCGAACAGCTCCTTCTCGCAACGCTCGATACCGGCCCATGCGATCATCGCCGCATTGTCCGTGCAAAGCTGCGGAGGCGGGATGCGCAACGCGAAGCCGTGCGACTGCGCCAGTTGGGTCAGCGCGTCGCCCAGCGCCTTGTTGGCGGCCACGCCGCCAGCAACGACAAGTGTCGTCGCAGATTGAGGGTGACGCTGGCGGAACAGGGTCATGGCGGTCCGCACCCGGTCCACAACACTTTGGATCACCGCGGCCTGAAAGGACGCGGCCAAATCGGCACTGCGGCGCGGCTGAAACTCCGATCCATGCACAATATGGCGAACGGCTGTCTTCAGCCCGGAAAAGGAGAAGTCGGGCCGCTCGCGGCCAAGCATAGGCCGGGGAAGCGAAAAGGCCTTCGGATCGCCATCTTTAGCCAATGTCTCGATGTTCGGGCCGCCGGGGTAGGGGAGTCCAAGTAGCTTCGCCACTTTGTCGAACGCCTCGCCTGCGGCGTCGTCGATGGTCGAGCCAAGTACGTCGAATTCACCGACGCCTTCCACAGCCACAAGCTGGCAGTGCCCACCGGAAACCAGCAGCAGCAGATAGGGAAACGCGGCACCGTCCGTCAGGCGGACCGTCAAGGCATGCCCTTCCAGGTGATTTACGGCGATCAACGGCTTGTTCCAGGCAAGCGCCAAAGCCTTCGCGGTTGTAAGGCCGACCATCACCGCGCCGATCAGTCCCGGCCCTGCCGTTGCCGCGACCGCATCAAGTACTTCGGGTTGTACGTCCGCCCCGGCAAGCGCCCTTTCGATAATGTTGTCCAATGCCTCGACATGCGCCCGCGCAGCGATCTCCGGCACGACGCCACCGAACGGCGCATGCTCCCGGATTTGGCTGAGCACGACATCCGAAAGAATTTCTCCCGGACCCGGAGCGCGCCCGCGCACCACTGCCGCGGCGGTTTCGTCGCAGCTTGTCTCCAGCCCGAGGATGGTGAAGGCGCGCAATTGCACTCGCAGGATGTGATAGCGTCAGAGTGCACCTAGCGCGATTTGGCTATGCCGCAAAGCATTCTGCGCCTTGGCACCCGAGGCTCTCGCCTTGCGCTTGCGCAAGCCGGCACGGTTTGCGATGCCTTGGCCGCGCGCGGCGTTGCCTGCGAACTTATCGTCCTGCGGACCACCGGAGACCGGATACAGGATCGGCCGCTCGCGGCGCTGGGCGGCAAGGGACTCTTCACGAAGGAACTCGAGGATGCGCTGCTCGACGGCCGGATCGATCTGGCCGTTCACTCGATGAAGGACGTACCCGTCGCTCTCCCGCAAGGTCTCTGCATTGCCGCGATCCTTACGCGGGAAGATCCGCGTGACGCCTTTCTGTCGCGTCAGGCGCGATCGCTGTCAGAATTGGCGGCTGGTGCGCGCATCGGCACAAGCTCCGTCCGACGCCAGGCGCAGGTTGCGCGCGCGCGGCCGGATCTTGCGATCATGCCGCTGCGCGGCAACGTCGATACGCGGCTGGCGAAACTCGATGCAGGCGAGCTGGATGCCATCATTCTGGCCTGCGCCGGGCTCAAGCGGTTGGGAATGGATCGTCGCATTACGGCAGCCCTTTCTCTCGATGACTGGCTGCCTGCACTTTCGCAAGGCGCCATCGGAGTGGAGAGCCGCATCGAAGACGTGCATCTCTTTTCATCGTTGAATGATGAAGCGACAGCCGCCGCGTTGGCCTGCGAGCGCGGTTTTCAACAGGCGCTCGACGGGTCGTGCCTGACATCCATCGGAGGCATCGCTAAGCTCCGGAACGGCGAACTGTCCTTCCGCGGTGAAGTGCTTGCGCCGGACGGAAGCGGTTCGGCGGAGACTGCCTTTACGTCGCAGTTGGGAGCCGATCCGGTGGCCGAAGCGGGCGAGCTCGGGCAAAGCGCGGGAACAGAGCTGCGTCCGCGAGTCTTGCAATGGCTTGCCGCCTGATGCGGATGCTCATTACCCGGCCGGAGGAAGACGCCAAACCGTTGGCAGAAATGCTTCGGCACCGGGGCCACGAAACAGTTCTCTCGCCTCTCATGAAAATCCGGTTTTGTGACGGGCCGGCGATTCCGTTGAACGGGTTTCAAGCCGTCGTCGCGACCAGCGCCAACGCAATTCGCGCGCTTCAACGCCGCACGACGCGGCGCGATGTTCCACTCTTTGCCGTCGGTCCGCACACGACGGAGGCAGCGCTTGCAGCGGGCTTCGCTGATGTGCGGCAAGGGCTGGGCGACGCCAAGGCCCTTGCGATTTTTGTGCGCGAAGCAGCCGACCCCGCTTCAGGCCTCCTGCTGTGGGTCGCAGGGCGCGATCGAACTGCCGAGTTTGCAGACGCGCTGACGGCCTACGGTTTCGAAGTGCAAACGCAGGCGCTCTATGCTGCCGAGGAAGTTGCCGCCCTTACTGGAGAAGCAACAGCCGCGCTATCAGCGGAGCGAATCGATGCGATACTGTTGTTTTCACCGCGCAGCGCGTCAGTATTTGCAAAGGTCGTGCAAAATCAGGGGCTGCTCAATGGTTGCCGCCGCATGGTTGCATTGTGCATGAGCCAGGAAGTTGCACAGAAGCTCAGCACACTTCCGTTTGCCAACATTCTCATCGCGCAACAGCCAAATGTCGCGTCGATGCTCGATCTGCTGGAGCGAGTCTCAGTTGAGCCCCCCTCCAACTAGTTGGCGAGATTTCCCTCAGGTGCGGCGATGAAGGCGTTCAGGCTCGGATTGTAGCGATACCGGAACGTCGTGCCGTGCGGCCGCCCACGCGCATCCTTGTAATCGAGACGGCCTGCCAGCCACAGCACGTATTGCCCGGACTGCACGTTTTTCGCTTCCTCTGCCGTCAAGGCACGGGTGTTCGCGAAGAACGTTAGATTGCCGCCGGTGTTCGGCAGCAGCAGACCGGTCGTCGCGAGCGGGCCCTTCTGACCCGGTATATCCGGGGCCGCTGTCGTGGCCGAGCGCAAGCTGCCAACGGTGTTCGATCGCAAGTCGTAGGCGGGTTCGCGACCGCTGTTGACGATGTGGACGTTTGTCACCGGCTGGCCGCCGTTCGCGAATGGCGTCGTCTTGATGTTATCGACGCCGACCCATGGCCGGTCCGCGACCGAACCTGCCGCGGCATTGCCACCGGCCATCGCGCTCAGTCGGTCGGAAAGGCCGTTCAGCCTCATGGTGAAATAGGTGTTGAACGCAAGCATGATCAGCGCAACGAGGAGCAGCGCCAGAATGGCGGGCTCGCGCGTCCGCCGCGATTCACCGTGCGACGGCTCCGGGGAATGTCCGGGCAGTTCACCGGATGCGTACGGCGCAGATGCGTCGTTGCGCTCTGTCATGTCTGGTTCGCGAACCGAGGTTTCTGCCCGGCTGTTCTCGAACGTCGGCTGGGCAGCTTCAATGGCGGGTTCGGCAGATGCGGCTGGTTGGGCGGAGCCGATGTTCGCTTGCTCACCGATCGGCCGCATAGCCAGAGATGGATTGGCAAGAATCTCGGCAAGCGCGACCGGCTTCGACGATATCGCAGCAGTCGCGTCGGAGATCTGAGGCTCGCTCGGCGACTCCGATACCGGCTGCACTGCGGGCCGCTGGTTCATCCGCGCGCGCCGCCGGCGTTGGGCGACGGCCTGCTGGCCTTCCGGGGCGTCGCTTTCGGCAGTCGTATCCACCGTGGCCTCGAGTGATCCAGAGGCCTCGCCCTCTTCCATCCGCCGCCGACGCTTTCCTTCTCCCATCGCCATAAAAACTCCACACTGGGGCGCCGGGTTATAGCGCAACCGAGGCGGCGGTCCAGAACGCAAGGGCGGAGAACCTTGCATGCTGTTCATGTTGCCTAACCGACTTCGGCCGCAAGCGCGGCCAGTGCGCTGCCGGGATTACAGTGGTTTGCGCCGAGAAACGGCGATCGGCAGGCAGCGAAGATGCAAAAGGTCAGGTGCTCTTTGCCTGGAACAGCAGGCACCATCCGTTCGGGTTCACCGAGCCGGCCACCACCTGACAGGCGCCTGGCTGAACGAAGTGGCTGCAGCCTGCGCAGCGCTGGTTTCCCTTCGGCTGATCCTGATAGCGGACATCTTCTTTTCGCAGCTGACTGTTGGAGGCGACGTTAGAGGGCATTGCCTTCGCGGCAGCGGAGATCGCCAAACTCGCGCCGCCCGCCGCGGCCGTCGAAAACACGGTGGCGAGCAGGCCCCTTCGAGATAACCGGTCGTGCACGCGAAATCCTCGCCTCGTGGGTCGTCTGATCGGATGACGGCTCCATAGGCGTGGTTATTCCGTGCTCCAAATGCGCGATGACTAATTCCCTGTGCGCGTCGCACGACATGCATTGTCAAGAATTCTTGCTGCCCGCTGCTATTTTCCGAAATCGCGCCGCGACCGACGGTGACGCACGGCGCGTGTGTCGCAAGAACAACATCCCGTGCAAAGCATTCTCATGTGCAAAATTTTTCGTCGCATGACGGATTAGCCGGATAGGTTCGTCCGTCTACCCCCAAGAAGGGCCTCCCGGCTCTGCGGCAACATCGAAGGGGATAAGCGAATGCGACTGCCTTATCGAGGCCGCGCTTTTTCGAGCGCGCGGCAACGGAAGAGCTTTGTCAAAACGTCCGCCATTTTGACAGTGGCTTTCAGTGCTCTGTCGTATTCGCTGCCAGCGGCAGCTGTTCCCACATTTGCCGTCCAAACAGGACAGCCGTGCAAAACCTGCCACATCGGCGCCTTCGGTCCGCAACTCACACCTTTCGGACGTCAGTTCAAAATGAACGGCTATACATTGCGCGCGGGCGACACCTTCACGTTGCCGGTTTCGGCCATGGCCATCGCTTCGTTCGTGCACACGCAGGGCGATCAGCCTCCGCCCACGTCGAGTTTCGGCCCAAACGACAACACCACACTCGACGAAGCCGCATTGTTTCTCGCAGGCGGATACCAGCACTTCGGCGGCTTCGCAGAGATCACTTATGAAGGCATCGACCACAAATTCACCTGGGACAATCTCGACCTGCGTGCGGTCGACCGCACGAATCTGCTGGGACATGACGTTCTGCTCGGATTTTCGCTGAACAACAGCCCGACGGTGCAGGACGTGTGGGCGACGCTGCCCACCTGGGGTTTCCCTTTCACCGATTCCGACCTGATGCCAGGACCGGATGCCGCCACGCTGATCTCCGACGCGCTGGCGCAGAACGTGATCGGCGAAAGCGCCTATGCCTGGTGGGACGATCATCTGTACACGGAAGTGGCACTGTACGAATCCCTGGCCCGCGATTTCCTGAAGGGCGTGGGCGTCGATCCCGATGAAACCAGCGAAATCGACGCGGCGGCGCCGTACTTCCGCCTTGCCTGGCAAGAAGACATGGGCGTGCAGAATTTCGAGGTCGGCGCTTTCGGCCTATTCGCCAATATGTTCCCCGACCGCGATCACAGCATCGGACGAACCGATCATTTTTCAGATCTCGGCCTGGATGCGTCGTACCAATATACCGGTGACGGCGAGAACATCTTCACGGTCAACGCACGCTACGTGCACGAATGGCAGACGCTGGATGCCACTCAGGCGCTGGGTGGCGCGCTGAACCGCGACCTCAACCTCGACGAGCTGAACCTCAACGGCTCGTACTATTACGAAAATACTGTCGGCTTCAGCGCGGGCGCCTTCAGCGTCACCGGCGATCGAGATCCGCTGTTTTTTGCCGACAATCGGACGTTCAGCCCCGACAGTTCCGGCTTCATTTTTCAGGCTGATGTCACTCCATTCGGCGGCGACAACCCCCCGCTTGGAGCCCGCATCAATCTGCGCGTCGGCTTGCAATACGTCGTGTTCACGAAGTTCAACGGCGCCGGATCCAACTTCGATGGGCTTGGCCACAACGCCTCCGACAACAACACGTTGAGGCTATTTGTATGGACAGCGTTCTGAGCGTGGCGTTTCCCTCAGCATTTGCGGGCATGCAGTCGGGCAGACGCGGCGGAAGCGGGCAAGAATTCTGCGGCGGAATGACGCAGCGCCGTTCTAGATGCTGCAACGCACCACGGAGTCCAGTGATTGAGAGCCCGCCGAAAATCCTAGCAAATCGCTGGGCAGGGTCTTATTGACAACACCATGACAGCGGACCTAGTTTTCGCGCCGCACAATAGCGCGCCCGGCTGGGCCTAGCATTTCGACACGCCGCGTCCGGGATAAAAGCGCCGCTTTCGGGAAGGCACCCTAACAACATGAAGGTCATTGTCCCGGTCAAACGGGTGATCGACTTCAACGTGAAAGTCCGTGTGAAGACGGATGGTTCGGGCGTTGATCTGGCGAACGTCAAGATGAGCATGAACCCTTTCGATGAGATCGCCGTCGAAGAGGCCGTGCGACTGAAGGAAAAGGGCACGGTCACGGAGATAATCGCTGTCTCCATCGGGCCTCAGCAGGCGGGCGAAACCATACGCACCGCGCTCGCCATCGGCGCCGACCGGGGCATTCTGGTGAAGGCGGACGGTCCGATTGAACCGCTTGCCGTCGCAAAAATCCTGAAAGGCATCTGCGAGGCCGAGCAGCCTGGCCTCGTCATTCTTGGCAAGCAGGCCATCGACGACGATTCCAACCAGACAGGCCAGATGCTGGCGGCGCTCTTGGGCTGGCCGCAGGGAACCTTCGCGCACAAGCTGGAGATGAAGGACGGCAGGGCTGACGTCGAACGCGAAATCGACGGCGGGCTCCAGACGGTCGAGGTCAAGCTGCCGGCCGTTATCACCACGGATCTTCGCCTGAACGAACCTCGCTACGCTTCGCTGCCCAATATCATGAAAGCAAAAAAGAAACCGGTCGCTGAGAAAACTCCGGCGGATTACGGGGTCGATGTCACGCCGCGGCTGAAGGTGCTGAAAGTGGTGGAACCCGCGAAGCGACAAGGCGGCGTGAAGTTCAAAACCGTCGGCGAGCTGGTCCGCAAGCTGAAAGAGATCGGAGCGATCTGATGGCGTCGCTCGTCATCGCCGAACATGAGAACGGGACGCTGAAGGACGCCACAGCGAAAACGGTAACAGCCGCCGCGCAGGTGAGTACGCCGGTGCACGTGCTTGTTGCCGGCCTCGAATGCTCTGGGGCCGCCAAAGATGCTGCCAAATTGGCAGGCGTTGAAAAAGTTCTGGTGGCGGACGATGGGCGTTATGCGAACATGTTGGCCGAGGCGATGGAAGGGCTGATCCTATCACTTGCGCCCGGTTATGACGCGATCCTCGCCCCGGCGACCACGAATGGCAAAAACTATCTGCCGCGCGTTGCCGCAAAACTGGACGTGCCGCAGGTCTCGGAAATCCTGAAGGTAGTCAGTCCCGATACGTTTGAGCGTCCGATCTATGCCGGGAACGCGATTGCGACGGTGCAGGCGCCGGACGGCAAGAAAGTTATCACCGTCCGCACGACAGCGTTCAAGGCGGCAGAAGCCGCTGGCAGCGCGCAGATTCAAAATATCGACGGCGCAGCCGACCCCGGGCTTTCGCAGTTCGTCGGCGAGGAGTTGTCGAAATCCGAGCGTCCTGAACTCACGTCGGCGAAGATCATCATTTCCGGTGGTCGCGGCATGCAGTCCGGCGAGAATTTCAAGCTGCTTGAGCAACTCGCCGACAAGCTTCGCGCGGCTGTCGGCGCTTCACGGGCCGCGGTGGATGCGGGATTCGTGCCAAACGACTATCAGGTTGGTCAAACCGGCAAGGTCGTTGCGCCGGAACTCTACATCGCCATCGGGATCTCAGGTGCCATCCAGCACCTCGCAGGCATGAAGGATTCAAAGGTGATCGTGGCAATCAACAAGGACGACGACGCGCCGATTTTCCAGATCGCCGACTACGGGCTTGTGGCTGATCTCTTCCAGGCTATTCCGGAATTGCAAGCTGAGCTGACGAAGGTCGGCTACTGAGCGAACCACATAGAGGCCATCACATGAATATCGAACGGGTTGGCGTGATCGGCGCCGGACAAATGGGAACGGGTATCGCCCATGTTCTCTCGCTCGCCGGCGTGGACATTGTCCTGGAAGATATCAATCCGGAAGCGCTCGAACGCTCGACTTCAACCATAGCGCGGAACATGCACCGCCAGGCGTCGCGAGGGTTGATCCGCGAGGAGGTGATCGAGCCGGCGCTCAAGCGCATTCATGTTTCGCGGGGCCTTGATGACATGAGAGGCCGCGATCTCGTCATAGAGGCCGCGACAGAAGACGAGACAGTCAAGCGAAAGATTTTTCAGGAACTGTGTCCGCGCTTGGACCCGCATACATTGCTTGCCAGCAACACCTCCTCCATTTCCATCACCCGCCTTGCTTCCGTCACCGACCGCCCCGAGCACTTCATTGGGCTCCATTTCATGAATCCCGTACCGATGATGCAGCTCGTGGAAGTGATCCGCGGTATCGCGACCGATGACACCACCTTCCAGGCAGCACTCGAGATCGTCCGCAAAGTGGGCAAGACAGCAGCCTATGCAGAGGATTTCCCCGCTTTCATCGTCAACCGCATTCTGCTGCCGATGATCAACGAGGCTGTGTACACGCTTTACGAGGGTGTCGGGAATGTTGAGGCGATCGACACTGCGATGCGGCTCGGGGCCAACCATCCGATGGGGCCCCTGCAACTTGCCGATTTTATCGGTCTCGATACCTGTTTGTCTGTCATGCAGGTGTTGTACGAGGGTCTGGCGGATTCAAAATACCGTCCATGTCCGCTGCTGGTGAAGTATGTCGAGGCAGGATGGCTCGGTCAGAAAACCGGGCGCGGCTTCTATGATTATCGCGGGGAGAAACCGGTTCCGACCCGATAACGGTTTTGCCTAGGCTCCGCTCTTGAGCGATCTGAAATACGCAATCGATTCGTTTCCATCCCAGTGGACGGCTCCCGAAGCCCGCGCGATTTCGCGCCCTTTCGGATCGATCAGCACCGTGAGTGGCAGGCCGAAGGCGCCGAACGCATGCAGGAAGGCGTTTTTTGTGTCGAGATAGACCGGAAGGGCAGCCTTGTTGGTCTTCAGAAACGCGGCCGTTTCGGCCGCCGTCCCCCGGCCGACGTTTACGGGAACGATAACAAATTGGCTCTTCCCAACTGCCGCTTGCAGACGGCCTAGTGCCGGCAATTCGCGCACGCACGGGGCGCACCACGTCGCCCACAGATTTAGCAGCACATATCGGCCGCGAAGCTCTTCCAGCTTGTGAGCTTCCCCATTTCCACCGGCAAAGGTGACATGTGGCACCGCCTTCGGCGTTTCCGCTTTCAGCTTTGACAAGGCAGCCGGCGTTGCAGGAGGACCATTTCGCTTCGTGGGTTCGCAGCAGCCGAGGCCCAGTGTCGCGATAACGGCAGCGACACAGAATGCGCGAGCGCCGAACGTCATTGGCACACCGGTGACGGCTTCAAATTGACAATTCTCCGCGACCGGCGCACATCGGATTTAGCAGACGAGAGGAACATGATACGGCGATTGCTTCTCGCGTTGGCAACGACCCTCGCGGTATCAGCCTGTGGGGTCAAGAGCGATCTCCTGATGCCCAACGGCAAAGCCACGCCGAAGAATCATCACGATCCTTCGCGGCCGCCGCAGCCTATTGGGCGATGAATCCATTCGCGTTTCAGAAGGGCCGCTTCTTTGCCGAAGAGCTCGATGTTGCACTGCTCGCAGCGCACATTGGCACGCCGTTCTACTGCTATTCCACGGCCGCGCTTGAGCAGAATTATCGCGCCTTTGCCGCCTGTTTTCCGCGGCATGTGCTGATCGCATATTCCGTCAAGGCGAACGGTAACCTCGCGGTCCTGAGAACGCTGTCGCGGTTGGGCGCGGGTGCCGATGTCGTTTCGGGCGGCGAGCTGAAGAAAGCGCTTGCGGCAGGCATTCCGGCTAACCGGATTGTGTTCTCTGGAGTCGGAAAGAGTCGGGAGGAGTTGGAGCTGGGGCTTCACGCCGGCATTCATCAGTTCAACATTGAAAGCGAACCGGAGTTGGAATGTTTAGGCGCCGCCGCCGCGCGCGCCGGCGCGGAAGCGCCCATTACTATCCGCGTGAATCCCGACATCGATGCGCGAACGCACGCCAAGATCGCAACCGGAATGGCTGAGACGAAGTTTGGCATTCCATGGTCCCGAGTGCGGCAAGCCTATGCACGCGCAGCCTCCCTGAAGGGTATCAAAATCGTTGGCGTCGATGTGCATATCGGGAGCCAGTTGTTGGAATTGGAACCGTTCGAGCTGGCGTTTGCGCGTATTGGCGAGCTAGTGGCGAACTTGCGCGCCGATGGGCATGAGATTTCGCGCGTGGACTTGGGCGGCGGTCTAGGCGTTCGCTACGAGGGCGGGTCGTCGCCGGACTTGAAACGATACGCCAGCTTGGCCACGCAACTTGCGCGAGATCTGAACGTCTCTTTGATCCTTGAGCCCGGCCGCGTGATCGCCGCAACCGCGGGAATTCTCGTGGCCCGCGTTCTTTACGTGAAGGAAGGTGAGAACCGCCAGTTCGCCATTATTGATGCTGGAATGAACGATTTCATTCGGCCGGCCCTCTACAGCGCGCATCACGAGATCGTGTGCGTGTGTCCCCGCCAGCATACGGCAGAGGAAGACTATGACGTTGTTGGGCCGGTTTGCGAAACGTCCGATTCCTTCGGGCGTCACCGTTTGCCGCACCTTGAGGCCGGCGATCTGGTTGCCATTCTGATGACGGGTGCCTATGGCGCGGTAATGGCTTCCGCCTACAATGCCCGGCCGCCGGCGCCGGAAGTGCTGGTAAATGCCGCGGAATGGAGTGTGGTGCGTCCTAGAATGCGTGACGATGAGTTTATCGGTCTCGATCGAATCCCCAGCTGGCTGGCGTAGGCGCATCGAGCGCCGGATTGCACTCGCGCGCGCCGCCATTGCATGGGAACGCGCCTGGCCCCGTCTGTGGCCCGCGACCTGCATCATCGGATTCTTTCTTGCTTTGGCGCTTCTGGGCGTTTTCGCGCATGTGCCGACGGTCGTGCATGCGCTGGCACTCGTCGGCGCAATTGGAACGGCGATCTATTTCTTCTGGATACGGTTCTGGGATTTTCACTTCCCGACTTGGTGGGACGGCGCTCGCCGGCTCGAGCAGGAGAGCAGGCTTTTTCACCGGCCGATTACCGAAGGAGTGGATCGCCTGGCCGTTGGCAACGGCGATACAGTGGCAGAGAGTTTGTGGCGGCAGCACGTATGTGCGCTTCTCGCGAGACATGACCATTTCAAACTGGTGATCCCACGTGCTTCGCTGGCGGCATCAGACCCTCTTCACCTGCGCCATCTCGTGCTCGCGCTTTTTTTGGCCGGCCTTATCGTTGCTGGGCCACAAGCGGCGCATAGGCTCGCAAGGGCTTTTCTGCCAGGCGACGCCGGCTCACCCGCAAACCTGGATGCCTGGATCGATCCGCCCGCCTACACCGGTGAGGCGCCCATCTATCTTTCTCGGTTGGGCCAGAAGAGGGCTATCGTGGTGCCCGCCGGCTCCCAGTTGGCCCTTCGCGTACACGGCATACGGATTGCGCCGCAACTGACTTTCGCGCCAGCGTCCAAAAAACCCGTCTTCTCCGGAAATGGCAGTGAGTACTCTGCAAACGCAAAGATCGTGCGCAACGAGCAGGTCAGCGTCGTGGCCGGCAACCAGACATTGGCAGGATGGCATATCAGGGCGCTCCCCGACGAAGCTCCGTCCGTTGCGTTCGCGCAGCCTTTGAGCCGTACCGCGCGGGATGCGGTCAAATTGGCCTTCACCGCGGCCGACGACTACGGGGTAACGTCGCTGCGCGCCGTCATTCGGCCGCTCACGAAACAGAAGATGGCGCGCAATCTGGTCGTTGATCTGCCGCTGTCCTCGTCGGGGAAGACGATCAACGACACCGTCTATCGCGATCTCACGGCTGATCCGTTTGCCGGGCTGCCAGTGATGGTAACTTTGGAAGCCAGGGACGCCGTCGGCAACATTGGGCATAGCAGGTCACAGCAATTCACCTTGCCTGCACGTGTGTTCACCAATCCGCTCGCCCGCGCACTGGTGGAGCAGCGTCAAGTCTTGTCGTTGGGCAGTATTGTGAATCGAAATAGCGCCGCAATCGCGCTCGACGCACTTACCGTCGCGCCCGATGTCTTCTATCAACGACAGGCTGGCGTCTACCTTGCGGTTCGCGCCGCCTATTGGGCGCTGAAAGGCGCGCACAATGCGCAGAACATTGCACATGTGCAGGACCTGTTGTGGCAGACAGCGCTTGCGCTCGAACGCGGCGGCGTCTCCTCTGCTGCAGAGCAGCTGCGGCGGCTCCAGCAAATGATTTCGCAGGCCTTGGCGCAGGGAGCACCACAAGGTGTCATCGACTCTCTCCTGCAGCGGTACGAACAGGCATTGAACCGCTATCTTCAGATGCTCGCTCAGAATCCTCCGCCGGCAAACGCAGCCCCGCCTAAGGGCGCAAAGATGCTGAAGCCGCAAGACCTGCAGGCATTGCTGAAAGCCATTCAGCAGCTGTCACAGACCGGCGCACGCGGCCAAGCTCAGCAGCTGCTCGCTATGCTGCAGAGCCTGCTGGAAAATCTGCACATGACTGCTGGTCCGGGCGGCAGCGGTGGGCAGGGCGATAAGGCGCTCACCGACGCACTCAAGGGCCTCGGTGAACTGATGGGAAAACAGCGCCAGCTTCTCGACAGGACTTTTCGCGAACAGCAGGGAAATCCCGATCCGCGGGCCGGCGGTTCGAAAGGTTTGGCCCAGCAGCAGGGCGATCTTCGCCAGCAATTGCAAAAGCTCATGCAGGGGCTTGGGCCAAAGGCCGGAGGTGATTCCAAAGATCTCGGTGAAGCGGGCAAGCAGATGGGCGACGCCCAGGGCAAGCTGGACAAGCGCGCCCTGGACAATGCCTCGGAAGCCGAGCGCAACGCGTTGGACTCGATGCGCAAGGGGGCGGGACGGCTCGCGCAAAAGCTGATGCAGGAGCAAAGTGGTGGAAAGACCGGCGAAAACGGCAGCGACGATCCTTTGGGCCGTGAAAACGGAGGGCGAGGCCCGAGCTTCGGCGATCAAACCAAGCTTCCTGACAAATCGCAGCTGGAGCGTGCACGCAACATTCTCAAGGAACTGCGCCGCCGCGCCGAAGAACGCGGCCGTCCTCAGGAAGAACTTGACTACATTGACCGCCTGCTGAAGCAGTTCTGATGCTTAGCTGCGTCGCGGCAGCTGAACATCGCGATCGTGAAAGAGGCCGCCCCACTATGCGGAGAGACAATCGGATCAACGGAGCCGCCCACGGATTGCCGCTGTACGGAGGGGCTGTGTTCAGCGGCGATCTTGAATTCGGCAACGACCACGGTTTCAACCAGTTCCCAATGGTCTAAAATTGACTGTTGCTCTGCTTCATGCCGTCAAAAGATCGCCGTAGCGGTCACCGTTTTCGCCGGACAAATACCATTTCTAAATGCCGTGCTTGCTCCGGCGGGTTGATTCGACGCGTCGTAAACGTGATTCGCTGGCCCGGTTCCAGCCGACGCGTCCCTGCTGAGAAAACCCAACTGTCCATGCGGTGACGCTGACTGTCGGTGAGGATTACTTCTATCCGGGGCAGGGCGGTCGGCCGGCTGTCCGCATTCACGACAGTTCCGCGTATCGTCAACACAAGCTGTCCGGCTTCTGTGTCGCGCCGATAATTTACATCCGAAAAGGCGAGACCATTTGTGTTCACGCTCACACCGAATGCACGATAGATAGGCCCAACCTGCGGCCACACGCCCGTGATCGCCTGCTGGTAGTGCAAGAGCCCCCAGACGATCAGCCCAATGATCGCGGCAAATGCAAGCCAGCCAGCGACAACTGCCATGCGCTCTCCTCGAACGCGGTATTTCGCGCCAACCGCGGTTGCCGATCTTTGTTGGCCGGCGCCGGACGGAGAAGCGCCAGTCTCGCCATGAACGGGTGCTGAGGTTGCAACGAGGTCCGCCTCAGTGTCTGGAGCGGGTGGAGTCTGAAACCACGTGTGCCCGCATTTCGCGCAGCGGACGGAGCGCCCGCTGACAGGGAATTCGCTGCCCTTGAGCTGATAACGGGTTGCGCATTGTGGACAGGTCAGGATCATGCATGACATCCGATTCCGCGGACAACGTAATGGCGACTGTTCGGCAGTCACAAGCATGTCGCGCGGACGCTTCTCCGGATATGGTTACCGCCGATGGTGCGCTTTGAAAACGTAGGAATGCGATATGGTCCGGGGCCGGAAGTCCTGCGCGATGTCACGTTCACGCTGGCCCCTGGTTCTTTTTCTTTTCTTACGGGGCCATCCGGAGCGGGAAAATCCACTCTTTTGAAATTGATGTATTTGGCGGAGGCCCCCTCCCGGGGACTGATCAACATGTTCGGGTTCGATTTGACGGCAACGCGGCGGACGCAATTTCCCGCGCTGCGTCGCCGCATCGGCGTCGTGTTTCAGGATTTCCGCCTGCTGGATCATCTCTCCGCCTTTGACAATGTCGCGCTCCCCTTACGGATAGCCGGGCGAAATGCCGGAGAATTTCATCGGGATGTTGAGGAGTTGCTGTCCTGGGTTGGTCTGGGCGACCGGCTGGATGCAAAGCCCGCAAGATTGTCCGGTGGCGAGCAGCAGCGCATTGCCATTGCCCGTGCCGTGGTGGCGAGACCCGATCTGCTCCTGGCAGACGAGCCAACCGGCAACGTCGACCCGGACATGGGGCAAAGGCTGATCCGGCTGTTCGAAGAACTAAACAAGCTCGGCACTACCGTCCTTATCGCCACCCATGATCGCACTCTGATTGAAAGCGCGCGCGCGCGGGAAATGCGGCTGGTGGACGGCCGATTGATCGAACTGCGGAGCCCCGTGTCATGAAATCAAACGCGCGAATTATGCCGAGGGACACGGGTGCGATCTCGCTCGACGTGGTGATTGCCGTGATGGCGTTTCTGGCGGCGCTCTCGCTTGGTGCAGCGCTTATCGCAGAACGTGCGGCTGTGGGGTGGCGCACCGGTCTTGCTGGCCGGATTACCGTGCAGATTCTGCCGCCGGACAAGAAGCACGCTACTTTAGATAATCAGCTGCAAGCCGCATTGGCCGTGCTGCGCCGCGCCCCAGGCGTGGCGCATGCCGCTGCGTTGAGCGAGCAAGATACGGTGGCGCTGGTGAAGCCGTGGCTGGGCAGCGATTCGTTTGTCGGAGAACTACCGTTGCCGCGGCTCATCGACGTGAAGTTGACTCCCGGCGCGCGCGTGGATCTTGTCGGACTCAAGCGGCATCTGGAGATTGCTGCACCGGATTCGACCCTCGACGACCACACGCGCTGGCTTTCCCGACTACGCTCTCTCGCGCGCGGTATCATATGGTCTGCCTATATTGTGCTAGGATTAATCGCGATTGCCACTGCAGCGACTGTCTCTTTTGCAACGCGCGCGGGTCTTCAAGCCCATCGCGAGATTGTTGAGCTGTTGCATCGGATGGGCGCGCATTCGGGCTTTATCGCGCGCGCCTTCGAATGGCATTATTTTCTCGCCTCCCTGATTGCCGGGACCGTTGGCGCTGCCTTAGCTAGCGTTGTCTATCTTGCTGGCAACGGGCTGGAGTTCGTGGGGGTTGAAGTGGTGCCGTTCCTGCCGCCTGTTACACTGCAGCTATCGGAAATCGGCTGGCTGATGCTCGTCCCGGTTGCGGCAAGCTGGATCGCGTTAGTTACAGCCCGGCTATCCGTTTTCGGGGAGCTATCGCGCAGCTACTGATTTACCTGCGGCGCCCTAATGACCTAGAATCGCATGCGGGAATTGGGTGAAGGAGGGGCACAGTTTGGAGACGGTGCGGAAATCCCTCGCCTTTATGGCCCGCATCGTGCTGGTCGCTATTCTGGCCTACTGTCTGGGTT
>JBJMVL010000028.1:0-4789 GCA_045810735.1 Alphaproteobacteria bacterium | reverse complement strand
GCATTCCGAGGAGGTGGAGTGGCTGTCGCGCTTGCAGGAAGCCGACCTGAATCGCGTGCTGGAGACAGACCGGCTCCCGGGTTACCAGCTTTCCGTGTCTCAAATTGCGATGCAGGTCTGCCTGCACAGCCATGGTCATCGCGCACAATGTACGACCAGGCTTCGACTGCTGGGCGGTACACCGCCCGTGATGGATTTCGTGCATTGGCTGAAGGCGCGTTCGGCTCCCGAGTGGCTGTAGCAGCGACCAGCAATTAGCCCAATGGAATGCGCCGCTCGCGCGATTGGGCCGCATGGCAAGTGCTATTCTTCCTGCCGACTGTACTTTTTCTGGAGGCACCACCCTATGCACACCGCTCGCGCGGCCGCGCTCCTCGCGCTGGCCGGCGCTATCCTCGCCTTCCCCATCACGCCGATCTCCGCCGCACCCAAGCCCGACAAGAAAGCCCGCACGGCCGCAACCACCGCCGAAGTCAATCCGTGGGATGCGCCGCAGCCCGCTGTCGAGAAGCTCGACCTCAACGCCTACGCACGCATCCGCGAAGAGGGTCTGACGCATTCGCACGTGATGGAACTCGCCTCCGCGCTCGATGACGACATCGGCGGCCGCCTCACCGGCTCGCCCAACATGGAGAAGGCCAACAACTGGACACGCGATCAGCTCACGCGCCTCGGCCTCGTCAACGCGCATCTCGAAGACTGGGGCGAGTTCGGCATGGGCTGGCAGCAGCTCAACACCTGGGTCCGCATGACCGCGCCCGATACCGCTCCGTTCATCGCGCAAGCCACCCCGTGGTCGCCCGCCACCAACGGCGCCGTCTCGGGCGACGCCGTCAACGTCGTCATCGAAGATGAGAAGGACTTCGACAAGTACAAGGGCAAGCTCGGCGGCAAGATCGTTCTGCTCGGCGAAATGCGCGACGTTCCACCGGTCGACAAGCCGCTCTTCGAGCGCTACACCGACAAGGATCTCGAAGAACTCGCGCAATATGAAGCCGGCCCCAATCACGACCTTGCACGCCGCATCCAGCAGTACCTGAAACGCGCCGCGCTGCGCGACAAGATTGCGACCTTTCTCGCCGATGAGAAGGTCGCCGGCGTGATCATGCCCAGCCGCGACGGCAAAAATTCCGGTGGCTCAGGTGGAACTTTCTTTGACGACAATGGCGCCGCGCTCGGCATGCAACCGTATAAGGCGGACAAAGCCGTCAAGGTGCCGGTTGTCGTCACCGCTATCGAGAACTACGGCCGCGTTTATCGTCTGCTCAAAGCGCATGTGCCCGTCACGCTCGAGATGAACGTCGAAACCAAATTCACCGGCGACCATCAGCACGGCTTCGACACCGTCGCCGAAATTCCCGGCACTGATCCCACTCTCAAGGATCAGATCGTCATGGTCGGCGGCCACCTCGACTCATGGGCAGCCGGCACCGGTGCCACTGACAACGGAGCCGGCTCGGTCGTTGCCATGGAGGCCGTCCGCATTCTCAAGACGCTCGACATCCATCCGCGCCGCACTATCCGCATCGCATTGTGGAGCGGCGAAGAACAAGGCCTCTTCGGTTCCAAGGGTTACGTCAAGGATCACTTTGGCTCCTATCCGCTCGCCACCGATCCCGAATCGATGAAGATGCCCGAATTCATCCGCAAGGCCGCCGGCCCGGTCGAAACCAAGCCGGAATGGAAGACGCTCGATGTCTACTTCAACGTCGACAACGGCACCGGAAAAATTCGCGGGGTCTATCTGCAGGGCAACGCCGCCGTAGAGCCGATCTTCCGCCAATGGATCAAGCCGCTCCGCGATCTGGGCGTCAGCACCATCACCATGAACAACACCGGCGGCACCGACCACCTCTCCTTCGACGCTGTCGGTCTCCCCGGCTTCCAGTTCATTCAGGACCCCATGGACTACGAGAGCCGCACCCACCACTCCAACATGGACACTTACGAGCGTCTGCAGCCCAACGATCTCGCGCAAATCGCCACCGTCGAGGCCATCTTTATTTACAACGCCGCCATGCGCGACGAGATGATCCCCCGCAAACCCTTCCCCCACCCCGAGCTGCGCGAGCAGCAAACCGCGCCACTCAAGGACGTCTTCCTGGGAGCGGTGCCCGAACAGAAGTAATCCGCGTAAGGGTCGCAAAGCGGAAGGCCCGCAAATGGTGGGCCTTCTGCCTAATTCCGAGCTCAGCAGACGTCACTCCGCCCGTAAAGCCACCATCGGATCCGCCAGCGTAGCCTTACGCGCCGGAATGTAACAGGCGACGATCGCAATTGCGACAACCGCAAATCCAATCGCAGTGAACGTCAACGGATCAACCGGGCTCACATCGTAGATCAGGCTCTTCAATCCGCGTGCCATTACCAGCGCGAGCAGCACGCCGATGGCTGTGCCTGACAAAATCAGCTTCGCCGCCTGCGTCAGGACCAGCCGCAAGACATCGAACTGCCGCGCGCCCAGCGCCATGCGCAGTCCGAACTCCGCTGTCCGCTGGCTGACGGAATATGCGATGACGCCACAGGTGCCGATCGCCGCCAGCACGATGGCCAATCCACCGAACAGGCCGACAAGCAGGAAAGCGAAGCGCGGTGTAGCAACCGACGCGGTGACAATCTTGTCCATCGTCTGCACATCCGCCACGGCCAGCGCTGGATCGAGCCGCGCAACCTGCTGCCGTATCGCGTCCACCAGCAGTTGCGGATCAGAAGCAGACCGAACCGCCAGCAATAGATTCTGTGCGCCATAGCCAGTCTGGAGGAATGGCCACCAGAATGCCGGCTCCGTCCCCGGACTGTTCGGCTGGTCTTTCACATCGCCGACAATGCCGGCAATTCTTATCCAGTCCTTCTCCTTCGGTTTGTCTTCGAAGGTGATCCGCTTGCCCACGGCATCTTCACCCGGCCAGTAGCGCTCGGCCATCGCGTGATTGATGATCATGACCTGCGGTGCGTCTACTTTGTCTGCATCGGTAAAGAACCGCCCGCGCAGCAACGGAATTCCCAACGCGCGGAAATAATCCGGAGAGGCCATGTGATAGCGCGCATGGAATTCATCGTGCGGCGGAGGCTGTTTGCCTTCGATGGTGAAGCCAGTATTGTCGTCGTAGCCGGTCCAGGGAATGTCGCTGCCCAGGCCCGCACTCTCCACGCCGGGCAATGACTGCAAGTTCCGCGGCAGCTCGTCGTAAAAATGCAATAAGCTTTCCGGCGTTTTGTAGCGCTCGTGCGGCAGCGATAGCTTCGCGGTCAGCACGTGCTCCGTTTGGAAGCCGGGATCGAGACGCATCAGGTTCAGCAGACTGCGCAGCATCAGGCCGGCCCCAATCAGCAGCACGCAGGCAAGGCTCACCTCCGAAATCACCAGTGCATTGCGCAGCCTGCTCTGCCGTCCGCCGCCGGTCGTTGCACGGCCGCCCTTGTGCAAGCCCTCACGCGGATCAGTCCGCGAGGCCTGCAGCGCCGGCGCGAGACCGAAGAGAACACCGGTAGCAACGCTCACCACCAGTGTGAACAGAAAGACCGGCGCGCTCACGTGAATGTCATGCGCCCGCGGGAAGTTCGCGGGCAGAAGAGAGACCAGCAGTTTGACGCCCACCAGTGCCATCGCCAGCCCCAGCACGCCTCCCACGCAGGCGATCAGCAGGCTTTCTGTGAGCAGTTGGCGTACGACGCGTGAGCGCGGCGCGCCCAGCGCCACCCGCACTGCGATCTCACGCTGCCGTGCCGCTGCGCGCGTCAGCATCAGGTTGGCTGCATTCGCGCACGCAATCAGCAGCACCATGCCCACCGCTCCCAGCAGCACCAGCAGCAATGGCCGGCTCGCTCCCACGATCTCGTTGTCCAGCGGAATGACGCGCACACTCCAGCCGGCGTCACCGCCGTGCTCGCGAGCCAGTTGCGTCATGATCGCGTTCAGCTCAGCGAACGCCTGATCGATGCTCACGCCCTTCTTCAGCCGCCCCATGCCTTCCAGGTAGTGAGAGCCCCGCTGCGCCGGATCGCCTCCAAAGGCGAATGGCCACCAGGCGTCCACATCCTGGCCATAGGCCAGAGGCTGATACTCATTGCCCGGATGGGCTGTGTCCGGCGGCATCACGCCCACCACCGTAAATGGCTGCTGATTCAGCGTGATCTTGCGTCCGATGACGTCCGGCGCCGCCCCGAACTTCGTTCGCCACACGCGATCGCTCAGGATGATCTGCAACCCGTTGCCCGGTATCTCCGCCTTTGGGTCAAACTCGCGTCCAAGTTCCGGCGTCAGGCCAAGAACACGGAAATACCCAGACGTAATGCCCATTCCATTCAGGCGAACCGGTTCACCAGAACCGGAGAGTTGCACATCGCCCCGCGTGAAGGCGGCCAGTCCCTCGAAGGATTTGCTGCGCGCCCGGAAGTCGCGAAAATCAAAGGGATTCAGCGGAAACTTGGGGTAGCTCGCATTGGAGAGGAAGATGCGCACCAGCCGATCCGGCTGCCGGTAGGGCAGCGATTTGATCAGCACGCTGTCGATCACGCTGAAGATCGCGCTGTTCGCCCCGATGCTCAGCGCCAGCGTGAGCACGATGACGACTGCGAATGTAGGATTGCCTCGCAACTGCCGCACGGCGTAGCGAAGGTCCTGCCGCGCGTTTTCGACAAAGCTGGTGCCTCGCGCATCGCGGCATTCCGCCTTCACCTGCTCGTGCCCGCCAAACGCGAGCCGCGCACGGCGGCGCGCCTCTTCCTCCGCCAGACCGGTCAGCTTGTACTTCTCCACCTGGCGTTCGAAATGGAAGCGAAGCTCCTC